>CAZZXL010000009.1:0-59188 GCA_964658035.1 uncultured Acetobacteraceae bacterium | reverse complement strand
AGCGACTCTCCAAATGCCAATACACCATCAAAACGCTCAACCTGCAGTTTCCTCATCTGCTCCGGTGAACTCGAGGCCCGGTGATGAGTGTCATGGAAGAGCAAGCGACATCGTGTTTCAGATGCCGCATCCAGGATGGCAGACATAAACTCCGGCGTATGCCACTCATGAACGATTGCAACATCCACCCCTTGCAGCGCTTCGACCAGGGCGAGCTTATCTTCGCCGTAACTGCCACTTTTTAGCTCCGGGTAAGTCGCATGAAACTTGTCTATTGACAGCTGACCTTGCTCTTCTTCATCGAGAAGATTCATCTTCGACCATGCCGACACAGCCTCCCAGCAAACTAAGTCGTGACCCATTGCCGTTAAGGCACGTGCCAGCCCACGAAGAAAGTGAGCATTACCGTTATTCCAATCCGAGGTAATGGAATGGGTAAACATGGCAAGGCGCAATTTACGCTGCATTTCTGATCCCTGCGGCGTTCAGCATGCTTTCGTAAAGGGAAAGGTACTTGGAGATGAAAGCATCCAGGCTGTAAAGCTCCCGGGCCCTGCGCTGCCCCCTCATCGCCATTTCCCTAAGCAACGCCGGATCGGCCAGCAGGATCCGAGCCTGGGCTCTTAATTCTTCAGGGTTGCGCGGCGAGAAATACACTGCATCGTCCTGCCATATTTCGCGGAAAGATCCTATGTCACTCAAGAGCAGGGCGCATCCTTGCCTTGCCGCTTCAAGCGGAGCAAGTCCGAAAGGCTCGTAGAGCGAAGGCCCAATGTAAAGTGCGCTTTCAGCAAAGAGACGCTGTAAAGCAACATGGGTAAGTTGGCCTAATCTTTCTACGTTACAGGCGGTCACGACCGACGACATCCTTTCTGACATCAAGTGATCGCTTCCCGCAACATATACCGGTATATCGAGATTGGCCTCTTCAAGTATGCCGATGTTTTTGGCTTGGTCCCACATCCGGCCAGCGCAAACTGCCTGCAGAAGCCGTGGGACCGTGATCTTGTCTTCACGGGCCCCATTAGCAATCACAAGTCCTGTGGCTTCAGGATATCCGTAATGTTTTTCAAGTTGCTTCAATTGCCACTTCGTAGGCGCTACTACACAATCCGCAGAGGCCAGACCAATGCTCACTGCCTGAATATATGCGTTCAGCCAGCTATCAGCCGGCGGGGCAACCTCCAGGCATGCAAGCCACCAACTTACAACATCACTGTGGGCGACCACCAGCTTTGGGAGCTTCGAATTAACTGCCCCATAACAATACTGATTGAAGTGCAGAAGGTCTGGCAGGTAGTCATTGATGAGCGCCTCAAGAGCTGTAGTGCTCTCGGCTAACCGCGTTCCTCCTGGCATCCATTCGAGCGGGCATTCTATCGCTGTAAACCTCAACGAGGCAGGATGAGTAGCCCGTACCTCCGAGATTGCCGTTGCCTGATGAGAATCAGGCTTGTGCCCGACGCTAATGAGATAAACCTCGACTCCTGCTGCCAGTAGACCCTCAGTCAGGTCTATTGAATAGTTCCACACGCCACCAAGCGTATCAGTGGTGATCAGGACGCGCATTCCAACTCTTCAAGTGAAACTGGCTGTTGATCCTGTATGTCGCTGAAACCCTTCTTCGTGAATAATCCAAGATAGTAGCCGTGGGCGCGCTCCCATGCCCCGTCATCCGGCTGAGCGCCGAAAGTTTCTACATATTGAGGACTACCAGGAAAGGGAAACATTGGCACTGGCTCTGAGACCCAGACGCCAGCCTGCTTTAGCGTTTGCTGCCAGGCAGATACCAGGTCAGGATCATCATCTGCCGTCTTAATCAGGTTTGCCTGCACCCATGGAATATGTCGTCTCGCCTCCTGAAGCAGTTCAGTGATGCGTTCAGTACTAAGCCGACAATTCTTTCGCATAGCCTGACGACCCTCAACAGTGATCGATTCAACTCCACACTCGAAGGAAATGCAGCGGGCACGACCTAGCAACGCCAGTGAATCCTCATCCCACAAATCAATCCGGCTCTGAAAGCCAATGGTGACTGTTCGCTTGGATAACTCCTCAAGCAGAACACGTACCTGGGACCCAACTCCAAAGATCTCATCAATAAAGTAGATATACCCAACCCCGCGGGCGATCAGAGCGTCTACCTCGTCTAATACTGCACTTAAATCACGCTCGCGATATTTATTACGGAAGAGCGTCTTATTACAGAACGAACATGACCACGGACATCCACGGGCAAACTCTATCTCAGCCCCAAGCTTGCCCGGTATATCGGCCGGTAGAGCAGAGAAGACATGATGAAGATGCGTATGCAACTCAATCGGATAGCTCTTATAATTAGACGCAGCAAGAGCACTCATATCCGTCGCGCCAAGCCCCATGCCCATGTGGACGCGGCCATCTTCGACCCAGTAGCAGCCGGCGATCTGGTTCCAGTTCCTGGTAGCCAGTTCCTGTAAGGTTTGATCTGGCTCACCGCGTAAGACGATCTGGGCTCCGGTCTTGCGCAGTGTGGCGACTGGTGTTGCTGATCCGTGCGGCCCAATCACCACACTTCTACCATATCCCTGCAAGGCAGCTATCCATTCGCGGGGGACTCTTAATTCGGGCTGCGGACATCTCCAAAAGAGGTAAGAGGGTGCAGTTGGTACAACGAGAAAGTCAGCATCGAAACCGTTCAGACGAAGTCGTACCTGTTCCACGCGCAGGTTTTCCATATGCGCGTCGACGAGCCGAACTTCATGACCGTCCCGTTCAAGGCATTGCTGGGCCGCAAAAAGCTCGATCGGGAGATGCGGATCGCGGCATCCAAAGTACGTGGAACCGTCGAACGTCCAGCGTGGATTCACTAAAGCGTATTTCATGCGACCATGCCCTCTGCAGCGCTCCTCGCAAGGGAGCCACTGTAAGCGGGTTCACTCGGGAGATGAGTAAGACCGAATGCGTGGATGTCATGCAAGATATCCAGAATGGATCGACGTGCCTGCCATCCAGTCATACTGCTCAACTTGCCGGTATTGGCTATATATAAAGGTTGATCCCCGGGTCGCACCTCACCATGGGTGAATTTACGTTCTATGCCAAGTTCATTTTTGATCAGCGTCAACATCTCGTTGACTGAAACTGACTGACCTATTCCGCCTCCCAGATTGAAGACCTGCCCTTGGCAGATGTCTTTTCTGGCGCGCGATGCTTCCATGGCGTCGATTAAATCTTCGACATGAAGGATATCTCGAACCTGGCGGCCGTCCCCGTATATCGTAATATCCTTCCCCGCTAGCATTGAGTAAAGAAAGTGGGCCACCCAACCCTGGTCCTCAGTCCCAAACTGGCGGGGTCCACAAATACATGACATCCGGAAAACCACTGTCGGCAGACCGTAAATACGCGCATAGTCTCTAACGTACTGGTCAGCCGCTCCCTTAGAGCATCCGTACGGGGAATGAAAATCAAGTGGTGTATTTTCATCAACGCCGGCAAAGTCTGGGGAGGCTGCTACATAACGTGAGCCTTGTGGGTGAATATCCAGGCTCTCCAGTCCGCCATATACCTTGTTAGTGGATGTGAATAAGAAAAAGGGCAGCGTTTTTAGCCGTCTTGCTGCTTCCAGAACGTTCAGTGTTCCTAACGCATTGACCTGGAAATCGTCTACAGGATGAAGTACGCTCGTTGTGACCGCGACCTGCGCAGCTAGATGATAGATCTCTGAAACACCCTCGACTGCCTCTTGCACGTCCCTGATATTACGAACATCGCCGGCATAGATCCGGAGTCGTGAAGATGCGCCTGGGAGAGACCTCAACCAGGATGCGTTTGTTTCCACATGTTCACGGGAGAAGTTATCAAGGATACTGACCCTTGCCTGAGTAGTCGTAAGCAAGCGGGCTGCAAGGTTTGAACCAACAAAGCCGGCGCCTCCTGTGATAAGAACACTGCGAGTTGAATCGTTCAATTGCGCGCTCCTTTCATCAGGCGCTGAGCCCATAGCGAGTAAGTTCAAGCATGGATGCTTCGGCCTTATCATCCGCCTGTTGACCGGAAAGCCACTGAGCCAGCTCGGCAAAGCCTTCCACGTGCGAGACCCTCGGCTCATACCCGAGAATGGACCTTGCCCGGGAAATGTCGGCATAGCAGTGTCTGATATCCCCCGCCCGGAATTTACGAGTTACAGAAGGCTGGATACTCGTCCCCAGGGCTCCTCCAAGTAATTGTGCGACCTGCGCAATCGTCACCGGGCGGCCCGAACCTATATTGCAGACGAAAGGTTCCTTTCCCGGGTGGGCCAGGGCGAGAAGATTGGCCTGCACAATGTCATGAATACTTACAAAATCGCGTTGTTGCTCTCCATCTTCAAAGATGAGCGGTGGTTGCTGGTTGAGCAGACGGGACGCGAAGATGGCAGCCACCCCTGTATAAGGATTGGACAATGCCTGCCGCGTTCCATAGATATTAAAGAAGCGCAGAGCCACTACCGGCAGACCATAGGTCCGCCCATAGATCATGCATAATTCTTCCTGGTCGCGCTTCGATAACGCATAAACGGATGTAAGTTCCGAAGGTTTTTCTTCGCGGGTCGGGCGAGGTTCAAGCGCACCCCTGCAATGCGGGCATCTCACGTCCCACTGGCCCGCGCGTAGTTGCTCAATCTTTCGAACGGGTGGCGCTACTGAAATGCCGCAGGCGGCACAGCTGTACTCACCTTCGCCATAAACGGACATGGACGATGCCACAACCAGTTTGGCAACTTTTGACTTGTTATCAAGCATTGCCTGCAGAAGGGCGGCGGTTCCCTGGGTGTTCGTCATCATGTAGCGGCTGATTTCATACATGGACTGGCCTACCCCTACGGAAGCGGCAAAGTGGAAGACTGCATCGATTCCGCTAAGAGCGCGCCGCAGTATAGCTTCGTCGCATATATCTCCTCGCAGCAGTTCTACCTCAGGCGAAAGATATTCGGGAAGCAGCCCGCCGTGTACCTGGGGAGTTAGATTATCCAGTACCCTGACACTGTGTCCTGCCCGCAGTAGCCCATCGGCTAAGTGAGAACCAACAAAACCGGCTCCTCCCGTTATCAAGACCCGCTGTGATGATAGGTATTTCATGTGCGTTGCAGGACCTCGAGAGTCTGATTAGAGACGTGATTATTGATATCTGAAGATGCGTAACGTTGAACGGCCCAAGTTGCGAACTCAGCAAAGTCATCAATGTTTTGAGGTGGACTTGTATGGTGCGCTTCCAGACCCAGGTGCTGGGGGGTAAAACATAACGTCAAAGTCACATCAAATGGAGTAAGTGCTTCCATTTGCCGATCAAACCAGCTGTCGGCCCCGGGCCGGTACCAGTCAGCCCAACTCAAGCCTGTGCGCAGGTAGCGGACCCCATGAGCATTCATCCAGGCGGCCGCGCTCTCGAGACGGTGGTCTTCAAAATGGAACCATTGGCATAGCCCGGCAGATCCATCTCTCGGGAAACTGGCCGCTGCTAATTTTGGCGTGCCATCATGCTGTAAAAGCCCAAGATAGTAGTGGCGATAGTAAGAACTTCCCTCAGCTTCTCGATGACGTGTTTCTGCCGGCCAGCTCGGAGGCAGGTCAAAGAGGCTGTACCAATGGATGCGCTCAGCTCTTCCCCCCACTAATTCCATCGTGCGCTCAAGACCAAATCGCTGTACTTCTTCAGCGCCGAAGGATGAAACACCTACTTCGCCAATCCATATCGGCTTCCCTGTTACCTGCCGGGCTTCCTCCAGCCGGTCAGGCCATTCGTTGAGTGTCCAATGATTCCAGTCCAGGGGAAAACCATGCACTGACACAGCATCAACAGCATCAATAACTCCGTAGGATCGCATCAACCGGAGGAAGTCACAATCACAGGAAGAAACACCTCCGAGCACTATTGTCAATTGGGGATTCACCGCACGTATCGCCGCGGCCGCCTTGATCGTCATCGCCGCGAACGTTCGCCATTCTGGATCTAGCTTGAAATTCCAATGAGACAAATTATTTGGCTCATTCCATAGCATTACAGCCTCAACCATGTCGCTCCCCGATGTACGTTCGCTGTGCCAGATATTGATAAGTGGGAAACCTATCCGCGGAGACCGGCCAACTCCTGATGCTGCAGTTCGTGTCCCCTGGTGCGATGTCGATCTGGTTCGCAAAGCCATGTCTCATCTTCCGGGTGATCAACGATCGTAAGGCCGGCGCTGCGCAGTACCGCTTCTGCACAAGGTGCATTAGGAAGCCACCAGTTCGTAGGATCCCCGGCAAAGGAACGCTCGATAAACTGCATCCGCGGAAAATCCTTGTCCTGCTGAAAGACTGATTGCTCATCAAACGGATATTCTTCCGCAGGAGGATAACTCCGCATTCCTTCTGCTCTTGGTCGTAGCAGAGACTGGAAGATCAACTGCCCTCTTACTTTTTCTACTACCCTGTCCAGCGCAAAAAGTGGATACCTGAGGTGATAAAACACGCCCAAGAATAAGACGATATCGAAAGTCTCTTCAAGCTGGTCTAACTGGTACACCGAGAGCTTTCTGAATTCGATCTGCAGGCCGTTGATCCGCGACGCGAAGCGGGCTTGTTCCAGGTAGTGATCACTGGTATCGATGCCAAGAACATGGGATGCACCTCGTTGTGCAAACACCTGAGCGTAAAACCCTGCATTACAACCAATGTCCAGAACTGTTTTGCCTTCCAAGTCAGACGGCAACCTGTCTGCCAGATGGCGCCATTTCACCCCAGGATAGTCTCCAAGAAAATGGTCAGGTGCAGTAGGAAGGCCGCCTACCACCATGTTATGAAACCATGGACCCCGTCTGTCGATTTCCTCACGGAGCATTGCTCCTGTTGAGGAAGCGCCATTACCCAAAATCATCTCCAAGCCGACCGACTAAGCGTAAGGCATTTGCCTTCCTGGTCATTGGCTGATCGTTATATCTGATGAGGATAGTAGCTTAGATCCTTCGTCTCTCATGTGACTCAAAGCATTCTGATTTCTATCGGATGAAAACCGTCAGGTTGCATACAATCTTGCTTGCATAGTCAAAGTGGCACTAAGCAACTCTGTGGGCTTAACTAGCCACAGCAAACATCTTTATGAGAGCCCTGCCATCTACCGTTATTGGATCAATGTGCACATCTTTAATAACAGCGTAGGGCGCGACATAACACCCGCATCGCGCGACGTTCCGAATGCTAAGTTGAGTCTTTGCTCCCTTTGGATTGGAGGATTAAATGATTGTTGCTGTTACATCTTCCAGGATCACGGTATTACTGGCGGTTACCTTTTTGCCGTAGATGAATCAGGCTTTGACGCGCATACTGATCTCGCCTCGGGAAACGAGTAATTTCTACCCATGTTTGCAAGATTTTTCGGCAACACCTACACATCAACGTCGGTCGAAGACTCCGTTTGGACGGTGGTAGCGGTCGTTCTGCCTGATTGTCAAAGTGGGGACAGGGTCAGTTGTAGTGGCCAGATGGCTGGCGGAATGCGTCAATACATGACTCGGTGGCTCTCACTACGATGCAAATTCTGCTTCTCGGTCATTCAGTATGGTCAGACAAGTTGCGCTCACGATTGTTCGCACGATCGATGGATTTAACGTTCGGAGTTTGTGAATAAAGTTCCTCTGCCCAGGGAATGTCCAGCCTGGACTCGTCAGTCTGCCGGTAAGAGCCGGCGGCTCTCCCTTTTGCTTCAATCCTGTTCGGCACTCTCACCTGCAAACGCTGCCGTACTCAGCGGCATTGTCAGCGAGACCCGCACCTCTACAGCCGCCTTCGACGACTTCAAAGTCGATCAGTCTTTCAACGCAGGCAAGCAAATAGCTCTACCACGCCTTGGTCGAGTCTTTAAAAAACTCGAAGCCGGATCAACCACCCGGCCGAGCGCAAGACAGAAACTGAGGCAGAATAAGGCCGTGCATTCAATGACAGGGGCACAAAGGGGGCTCGGGCAAGCGCAATCCATCGGAACTCCAGCCAGCCGACGCTGAAAGCGGTGGCATCCAAGACTACTTCCGCATCGCATACCAGGTAGCTGGCCACAAGAGCGCGGGCGGCCCCAAACGGCCGGTGACCCCGCGCGTTCGTTTCTACTGCTCGCTATCCCTTAGACTGGAAGCATCCGGTCTTATGCTGAGCCTTCCCCGTCGCTTGATTTTCGGCCTCACCCTCCTTCTAGCCCTCACGGCAGGAGTAGGTATATTCGCGGGCGCTGCGCTCAGCCATGCTGCCGCACTCGATCACGGACAGATTACCCGCGAAGCAGCCATAGCGATGCGCGATGTACTGGCACACCACGTTCGGGTAGCAGCCTCAATCGTAGTGGTCGTTGCGTTCGGCGTAGCTCTATCAACAGCGTTACTGGTACTCCAGCCGCTCCGGGCCGCGGCTGCGGCCGCACGATCGATTGCCCAGGGCAATCTCGATCAGCGCATCGAATGGAGTTACCGTGACGACCTCGGCACCATCGCGACCGAAGTCAACCGGATGGCCGTCCGCCTGCGCGATCTGCGCGAAACCGAGCAGGGCCGCCGTCAGATGGAACTGCAGCTTTCGGATGCCATCGTCCAGTCCATCTTCGAGCCCATTATTGTCACAGACGCACGCGGCCACGTACTCAAACTGAACCACGCAGCGGACACCATCCTTGGCGAAGCTGCTGGTGATCGCATGGCGTTGACCAACACGCCGGGTGGCGAGCGGATTCTAGCCGCAGTACGCGATGCTGTCTCCATGCAGCGGCCCGTCTTCGCGGCGGGCGCGTCCGAAGGCGAAAACGCCGTCCTTCCCATGCGCATTGGCAATGCTGATCGCTCTTACAGACTGCGCACAACGCCTATGCGCGATGTGGATGGCAAACTGCTCGGCGCCGTCAGCGTCCTCGAGGACATGACGGAGTTGCAGGACCTTGACCGCTTCAAAAGCCGGTTCATCTCCGTTGCCGCTGAAAAGCTTCGCAATCCGCTTGAATCGGCGCGCCTCGGCTTATACGCCTTGATGCGCGGCTTCGCCGGTGAATTGCGACCCCTCCAAGCAGACCTTCTTGACGGCGTACAGCAGTCGGTAGAAAGTCTGAACGACCTGATGGCCGACCTCATCGATGTTGCAGAGATCGATAGCGGCCGCCGCGAAATCCGGCTCGAGCGGCTGCGCCCGATCGATATCCTGCAGGATGCCGGCATTCGTCATCGTGAGGCATCACGCAAGCAACAAGTGGAAATTCAGATCAAGGCATTCGCGGATCTATCCCCGGTGCTGGCCGATCGCCGTGCCATGCGCAGTGTGATGGATAACCTGATCGTCAATGCGCTTCGCTATACGCCGACCGGCGGATCGATTACCCTCGAAGCCGAAGAGACAGCCAGCCGCGTACAGTTTTTTGTACGGGATACCGGTCACGGGATTGAGGCTGGCCGGTTGCCTCGTATCTTCGGCAGGTTCGTCGAAGGCAGTGGCAATACCGATGGCGTGGTTGGTTCAGGCACCGGCCTCGGACTCGCCCTCGTCCGCAGGCTTATCGAATTACAAGGCGGCCAGGTATTGATCGAGAGCACGGTCGGCCAGGGCACCACCGTTTCATTCATTCTGCCATTCGGCGTGCCGACCATGAGCCGGCACATCGTCGAGGTGGGCTGATGAGCAATATCGAACCGGACGAAATCAATCCCACCGAACTCAAGCTGCCGCAGGCAGGACTGGAGCCGCGCAACCTCGAAGAAACGTTGCCGCCGGCCCCGCGAGAGCCGGCGAAGCTGCGCGTCTACATCGGCGCGGCGCCTGGCGTTGGCAAAACCTACCAGATGCTTGAAGACGCTCACCTGCTGATTAAACAGGGTACAGACGTCGTCATTGGCCTGGTTGAAACACATGGCCGCGCGGATACGGAAGCGATGGTCCACGACATCGAGATTATCCCGCAGACGGAGATCGCCTACCGGTCAGTGAAACTCCGCGAGATGGATCTTGATGCCATCCTCGCGCGGCACCCGCATACCTGCATCGTTGATGAACTGGCCCATACCAACGTTCCCGGTTCACGTAATCGCAAACGTTATGAAGACGTCCTCGAGCTGCTCGATGCCGGCATCAACATCATGACAGCCGTCAACATCCAGCACATTGAAACGCTCAATGACGCCGTGGCCCGTTCAGCGAATACACAGATTCGCGAAACGGTCCCCGACAGCATCCTGAAGCGTGCGGATGAAGTCGTCAACGTCGACATCACGGTTGAAGAACTGCGGCTGCGGCTGCGCCAGGGAAAAATCTACGCGCCCGCAAAAGTGGAGCAGGCGCTTTCCAACTTCTTCCGAAAAGGCAACCTGAATATGCTGCGCGAGCTTGCGCTGCGCACCACCGCTGAGGAAGTGGGCACGCGCGCCGCGGAGTATCGCCGGAACCAGGGGCTGGAGCAGGCCCCGATGCCGGAAAAAGTGATGGTCTGCCTGTCGCCTCGACCGGGCGCAGACCGTCTTCTGCGCCTCGGCGCTCGGCTCGCCGGCAGGCTCTCCAGTGACTGGTATGTAGTGCGTGTCGAATCCCCTGATGTTGACACCCGCCATAGCGACCCGGAGGCTGCACAGCGCATGGAAGAGTACCAGCGAAGTGCGCGTGAATTAGGCGCGAAGGTGATTGTGCTGAAGAGCAAGAAGGTCTCCAATGCACTGATTGAATTTGCCAAGCAGGAAAATCTTTCGCATGTCGTCTTCGGTCAGTCCGCGCGTTCACGCTGGGATATCCTCTTGCGTGGTTCGGTGCTCAATCGCTTCCTCTCTGAAGTGCGCGATGTCACTGTCCACGTGGTTCCGATGAGCAGGTACCGGCGCGAGAAATAGGTTGATCGCTTCAGCTCGCCATGGCAGCCGAATGATAAATGTTGCCGGTCTGCAACGTATGCATCAGGCCAAGATATTCCTGGTACAAGACGCTCCAACGAAAACGCTGCTGAAAGATGTTGTATGCCTGCGCACCCAGGCGGCAGCGTTCATGCTCATTCTCGGCGAGCGATTTGAGTGCAGCCGCCAACTCGGCCGGTGCATTCTTGCGCACCAGCAGACCGCCGCCCTGCGTAAAGATTTCAGGGATTCCGCCCACCGCTGAGGCAACAACCGGCAGTCCCGAAGCCATCGCCTCGACATTCACCATTCCGAATGGCTCCTCCCATATTGAAGGACAGCAAAAGATGGCTGCACCGCGAAATTCTTCTGCCAGCTGTTCGCCCGCCATGTACTTCAGGAACTTCGTATTTGCCGGGCAGTCGCGCTTCAGCGCTTCGGCGTAGGACGATGATTCATCACTGCCGAAATGTACGCTGCCGATGATCCTGGCCTGCAGTCGGACGCCTTCCCTGGCCAGCAGTCGCATAGCTTCGAGCAGTACGTGGACTCCTTTTTCAGGAATCAGGCGACCGACAAAAAGCACGATCGGCATCATGGGCACCACGCCGCTTGCTGCAGGAAAAAAACATTCCTCATCCGCCCCGTTGTACATAACGGCTGTAGCCCCCAGCCCCTGCACCAGGCAGCGCCCCAGTCCTTCAAGAAACCTGCTGTTGAAGATCGTCAGGTCCGGTCGTAGCCGCTCACCCTCCTCTGGCGTCAGGTTTGCAAGATGGTCATTGTGCATGTGCAGAACCACCTTGAACCTGGCACGCTGCACGGCAAATCTTTCGAGCGCCAGCACATACTCCGGGCGGTTGTGGATGTACAAAACATCCTCGTGGGTGAGCCTGCGGGCCAGGCCGCGAAGCAGCCATTGCATCACCGGTATACGCAGCGAAATGCGGAGATGAAAGTCTCGTCTCTTCAGCACCTTTCCATACAACTGCAGGCCGCGACTGGTATGAATGCGCTCCTTAGCGAACCCCCATGAATCATCGGCGTGCGGGCAAACAATCTGTGCGTTGTCATGGCGAAGGATATTTGCAGCCCAGCGCGATAGCGAACCGCCATTGCTTCCGGAAAATGGCTCGGTCTCAGGGAGTACGTGGTAGATCATCGTCTAGCAGCCTCAACCGGATGGAAGACACGGCCAACGACAGGCTCAGCGTATGCCTGGCGTGTGGATATCCTCTCAGCGGTTTGAATTTGACATGATCCTCGGCTCGCCAGCAGCAAAATGCCAGAAGAAAACGAACTGCCTTACGAATAAGACCTACACAGTTCCAAAACGGTCGAGTGCCTGGTTCTCTGAGCATCTTGACTGCCGTCGGAAGGCATCAGCCGATTCGGAGTTCCTGCATACGCATGATAGGTTTTTTCCGCAGAATTGCTTGGATCTCGGCCACGATTGACAAGGCAATTGTCGCTGGACTATCGCCGCCAAGATCAAGGCCAACCGGCGAATGCAGCTGCTGCATCCACTCATCCACCACGCCACCCAGTTCCTGAACGGCATGTTTCACCAGGTCGACGGTACGGTAGCGAGGACCGAGGGCGCCAAGATAGAACATGGAGCGGGCAAGCAATTGCGTAAGAAGTTTCTTGTCCTGCTCAAAGCTGTGGGTCATGATTACGGCCGCGTCTGTACTGCGCATTGCCAATCCGGACAGGTTCGAATCTTTCAAGATCACCACACGATCGGCTTCGGGGAAGCGGGCCGTTGTTGCCAGGTGTGAGCGTCCATCCGCAACCGTAATCTGCCAGCCCATGGTGCTCGCCTGCGCGACCAGTGGCTGCGCGTCATCGCCCGCTCCAAAGACAAACAAGCCACAGCGCGGAGGGATGAACTCTGCAAACGCTTCGACGGAAACACCTTCGACAGCCGCTTTCACAGTTGAAGAAGTAACAGCGGCCAATGCATCCGCGGTCGCTGCCCGCAGGGCAACGGGGCCGCTCTCGACAAAGCCGCGTTGACCCACCGCAGCACCTTCGAGGACAACGCTGCACGCGAGCGGAGTTCGCTCGGTAAAGGCCTGCTCCAGTTCGTGCATGAAGACGTCTGCCGTCGCCCGCCGTTCTAATAAAAGATGCACCGTGCCGCCACATCCAAGACCGTAAGGCACGATGCCTTCCACAGCATCGTCCATTTCAAATGAGGTTGAGTAGGCCTTCACCACGGGGCCGCTCCGGGTGAGCCACCAGGCCTGTTTAATCACCTCCGCTTCCAGGCATCCGCCGCTGATGGTGCCCGCTCGTCGGCCGCCCTGCGACAACAGCATGCGTGCACCCGGCTTGCGATAGGAAGAGCCGTCCACCCGCACAATCGACGCGAGGACGTAATCTTCGTCAACAGCGCTGGCAGCGCGCCATAGTTCAAGCACCTTGTTGAAATCGGACAATCCGGAATCCTCAGCGAATGGGCATCAAGCTTGCCCGTACCTGTTCGATGCGTCCCGCTATTATCTCGCGTCAGCGAACGATCATCAAAGCTGGCGACACTGGCTGGAATTAGCTCCCGGCCTTCTTGAAGACCACCTGAGATCGCTCGTCCTGTTCGACCTGGCCCATCAAGTTCTGCAATGCCTGGTATTTCTCGCTCGGTAACACCACCTGGTTGACGGTGTACTGGCGTGCATAGTGCAGCCTATTGCCATGCACCTCTGACCGGCTCTGGTAACTGGCAAATCCCAGGTCGATCGACACTGGCTCCGGCAGTTCGTCGAGCAAATATCCTGAGGGCAATTCAATCGTAAAATCGTCCTTCACGAAACGAGTTTCCCGCAAGTCTATCGGGTACAAACGAATTTTCTGATCAAGGCTCATCGCATCCCGCCCGAAGACCCGCGGTCGCACCAGCAGCAGTGGTCCTGTCTGGCGAGCGTAGGCCGGCACGGTTACCGTAAAGGTTTGAATGAAGTCCCGGTTAAGCATGACCGTGTTCTCTGCCCTTAAAGCGCCGAGCGTAAAATCGCCGAGGTCCAATCCCAGGGCCCGCGTCATCTCCTGCCGCTGATCTTTTTCGCTGCTCTCCTGGAACACTCTGCGCCAGTGCGCGCCAATATCGCCGGACCGATGCTCCGTCACTTCGCCCGTCAATTCGCCGTCTTCTCCCAGCTTGAAGTTAGCCGTCCGGATGACCGCGTTCAAGTCGGGCGCCAGCACTGGCAGGGCGATCAATTCGCTCTGCTTGCCATCCACCAGGACCCCATAGCCGCCCTGCAGATTCGACTCCAGCGTGCCGAAAGGTGTGTACGTCCAGGTGGGATCAAAGATCAAAAACCGCTTGCCGCTTTTAGTCGTGATTACGGCATGCAATCGTTCTGACTGGTAGCCGTCCGGTAGTTGAATCGCTGCAATCATGTGATTGCCGAACATCGAAGGCAACTCCGGGCTTACAACGCCGCGCCGCGTATCTACCAACACCCAGGTGGAATGGATGCCTATCGAAGACAACATCGCCGCCAGCAGCGTGGCTTTGTCTTTGCAATCGCCTGAATTGCTGTGGAAGATCGCCGACGCCGCGTGGGGCTGCCAGCCGCCAATCCCAATTTCTATGCCGACATAGCGTGTATGTTGCACATACTCCGCAATCGCCTGGGCACGGTCGGCGAAGTCTGTCTTGCCTGCGATCAGTTCCTGCGCCTTGGTTGTGATTTCCGGGGTCGGCTGCGCACGGTCCTGGGCGAGCAGTTGATAGTAGGCTCCGATCGAGCGCCAGTCTCCGCTCGTCCTCACCGTCCCGCCACCGAAGTAGCTGATCACTGCCCGCGCGCACAAGGAAGACCAGGCCGGCGCCGCCGGTACGTCACGCAGATCCAGCCCCGCCACATCGTGTAACTCCCAGGTAGCACCATCTTGAGTGACAGTCTCAGGTACATTAGAATGCTGGTGCCAGGACGCTTTGTACTCCCATCCCGCGGGCAAATGCACCGTGTACCTGTCAATCACCTTCGGGATGGATTCCTGGATCTCCCAGGTGTCCTCGGAAAAATAGCTCGGCACCTTCTGTTCGTATTCATAGGCCACAATGCCGCTGACATCCCGCCCGGGTGCATTTGCTGTCTTAAAGCGGATGTCGTCATATAGCAGACCGGAACCTTCCCAGCCGCGCTCAACAATCTCGTTATCTTTCATGGCGAACTGGCGACCGTCTGGACTGATGCTCCAGACATGCAGATAGTTCACCTTGCTCTCTGCGTTAAAAGGCACATCGATTTCGCCATACTCGCGACCCTGCGGGCGCAGGATTTTTACCACCCGCCGCACGCGTTCAACTGACCTTCCGCCCGGCTGCACCTGCAACGTTGTTTCTTCCAGCAGCACAACCGCTCGTGTGTCAGGAGGAAACACGCCAGGCTTTTCCGCGGCAGCCGCCGTTACCCAATCCGGCAACTGCACTGCGCCGGCGTATGCCGTAGCAGTTGCCCCTGCCAGGCAGGCAGCCAGGCACAAACCCCTAATTCCCAGTTGCATGCGCGCTCACCTTCAACACGGCTTGTTCCTGGTCTTTGCGGATTGTTTTGCCAAAAAAGGTTCGCAGGTCCTCATACTCGTCCGGTCCAAAAATCACCGCTGCCAGGGAGAAATCCCGGGTGAGCACCACAGTATTGTCTTTTATTTCAGAACCCTCCTGCAGAGCAGCCAGGGTTTTCATCATTATCTGCTCACGCTGCGGCGAGCTTTCTACGGTGACCGATGACGGATAGCTAAGGCTTACCTGATCGATGTCCTCATACCCATACTGGAAATAAACTGGAATTTCTCGCTTGGCCTGCGAAAACTTGGGCTTGGTGTTTGCCTCGAAAATTTCGAGCGGGACAAACATGCGCTTCGCCGTCATGGTCGCAAGCGGGCCACTTACCGTGAACGTCGCGACAAGTTGCTTGCTGTAGTCGTCCAGGTAGAGCACCTTGGCCAGCTTCACCGTCAAACCGCCTGGCAACTCCTGGCGCATGGACTCTTCCAGATCATGCTCTATTTCTGTCTGGTCCGTCTCAAGCGCGCGCTGCCTCCAGGCAAGCGCCGGAGTTCCGCTGTACCCTACCTTGATCGTTCCATTCACAGATCCCGTCTCGTCCATCTTGAGCGTTGCAACTTTAATCGTCCGGGCATCCTTGTAGGCGTTGTCCGGTGAATTCGCGAACTCCGTGCCGCTATCATTCTGGCGTAAACCACCCGCCAGAGTATGCTTACAATGCAGCTGACCATAAGCACAGAAGCGTTCACCGGGATCGAAAAACTGATCCTTGCCATTCACACTCACGATCGCGATGTCGTCCTCCAATTGACTCATGGATAAAACATTGGCATTGAAAAGCTCGGCGTCCCGGTCGGTTACAGCCATCACGTAAGCTTTCATCCCCGCTGCCCGCGCCAGGGCCACGAACAGCAACGTCAACTCATCGCTGTTCCCCCGCTTGCGAGCAATGATGTCCTGCGCTGTCCTGACGGTGCGAAAGCCGTCGAACTTCTCTTCGCGAGCGCTGCGTTGACGGGTATAGTCAGTGTTTTCGAAGGCCATAACACCCGCATAGAGCTTTCGTAGCTTTACTTCCTGCGTCTCTCCAGGCATGGTCAGCTGGCTCACCATGCTGTTCAGCGCGTTATTTGCGCTCATAAATTTATCGGCCTGCTTTGACCAGTACTTACCTTCGTTCTTCCAGAAATCTTCCTTGTTCCGATAGGGCGAATAGATGAAGTACACGCGGTAGCTTAATGCATGAATCGGCGGCAGGTACTCTTCCTTGGGCTCGGGTGGAATATTCTCCACATCCACTTCATACGTGCCATGGGCCTGCTGCACGGTATCGCCCTTTGGAAGCATCGGTATCCAGATAAGGCTGTCGACCTGCTGATCTCTTCCCGAAGTCAACATGTGCTCAGTTGGAACAAAGCGGTAATGCGCTTTGCGCAGGTACAACTCGCTCTGGATGAACCAGGTCGGGGGTACAGCATAGTTGTCGTCATAACGCAATTTGTAGCGATACTCGATAATGCTGCCGACCTGCACGTCCGGCATGCTGAAAATTTTCTTCTGATACTGGAAGGTCGCTGTTTTCTGAATCACCTTGTCATAGGGTTTGCCGGTGAAGGGCACGATCGTTCCGTCAGCGTGTATGGTTCGGCCTGCGACGTCTGTGATTGAAAACTTTCGCTTCTCGTAGGGGATTTCGACGTCCGCATAGTTCCTGCCTTCATCGGTCAAGACCTTCAACCGCACATACATACTGTGCATGTGCAATTTATCGTCCGTAGTTTCTTCGCGATAAAGGTAGACGGCCGCAGCATTCGGCGCCGCCGGCTCTGCCGTCATACTGAGTTCCTGCGGCGTAGGCGCCTGCCAGTCGGCGGCACGAGCAAGCATCGGCATACATAGACCGGCAGCGAGGAATACCAGGCGAGAAGAAGTACAAGCGAACAAGGGCGACTCCAGGATTCTGCATCTACTCCAGCTCGGAGCTGGTACAGCTTGAACGTTATCGAAGCTGGTACAGCTTAAACGTTGTGAACGATAAGTCCACTCAAATTCGCGTGCGGCATAAGCCTTCGTCAGTTGCTTCTGCTGCTGGCTGGGTGGTTTCCTCTGTACCAGTCAACCAGCCGGCCGCGGCGGTAACTGTCAGCGTTACAGGCGCGTCCAGGCGGGAGTGTGCCAGAATGGTCTGGAGCCTCTCCCATGTCTATCGAAGATCCCGTTCCTGAAACAACCAGCCCCATCCACGACGAATCAGCGTCATCGTCCCCGAGCCATCAGGAGATTCCTGCAGAAGAGGCCGTAACGGCCGTGTCTGTTGACGCGGAAGACGCGCAGGATTTCAGCCAGATTCTGAAAGAATTTGAGCAGGGCCGGCCCAAGCGTGGCAATGAAAGTAAGAGCGCGGGCGGCGCTTCCGGCAGCTCCCAGATCAACGCGACAGTCGTAGCCGTCAAGGCGGATGCTGTCCTGCTCGACATCGGCTTCAAGACCGAGGGCACCCTTCCCATTTCCGCGCTGGGAACTGCCGCCGCCACCATCAAGGCCGGCGATAAGATGCTGGTATCTGTCAAAGGCCGCAACGAAGAAGGCTATTACGACGTACTGCTGCAAAAGGTGGAAACTCCGAAAGACTGGACCGCCCTCGAAGCCGCCTTTGCTGATCAGTCTGTCATCATGGGGACCGTCACGGCAATCATCAAAGGTGGTGCTTCGGTAGACGTCGGCCTTCGTGCTTTTATGCCCGCGTCCCGCAGCGGTACCCGCGATGCTGCCGAACTTGAGAAGCTCGTCGGACAGGAAATTCGCTGCCGCATCCTCAAGCTCGATGTCGCGGATGACGATGTCGTTGTCGATCGTCGCGCCGTGCTCGAACAGGAACAGCTGGCCACCCGCCAGCAGCGCTACGCGGAACTGAAAGAAGGCGACACCCTCACTGCAACCGTTCGCAGTTTGACCGACTACGGAGCTTTCGTTGACATCGGTGGCATCGATGCTCTCCTGCATATCGGCGACATGGCCTGGACACGCATCAGCAAGCCATCAGACGCGGTCGAAATTGGTCAGCAGGTCGAAGTCCGCATTCTTAAAATCGATACTGACAAACGTCGTCTCAGCGTCGGCATGAAGCAGCTTCTGCCGCAACCGTGGGACAGCGCTGCCGACCGCTACAAGGTTGGCGACCGTGTCCACGGAATCATCACCCGCGTCGCGGATTTCGGTGCCTTTGTCGAACTCGAGCCGGGTATCGAGGGCATGGTCCACCTGTCGGAAATGTCGTGGGCCAAAAAAGTGCGCAAGGCTTCCGACATGCTCAAGCCAGGTGAGCGCGTTGACGCTGTCATCCTCGGCATCCAGGTGCCGGAGCGCCGCATGTCTCTCGGCATCAAGCAGACTGCGGGCGATCCCTGGGTCGAGGTGCTGGACAAGTACCAGGTCGGCTCGGTCGTCGAAGGCCCGGTCACCAGCTTCACGAAGTTTGGTGCCTTCGTGCAGATTGCCGAAGGCGTCGAAGGCATGGTCCACGTGAGTGAGATCAATTCCGACAAACGCATCGAACATCCGCAGGATGTCCTGCGCGTGGGCCAGGTGGTGCAGACGCAGGTCATCGAAATCGATCGCGAAAAGCGGCAGTTCCGCCTGAGCATGAAGCGGCTGATTCCGACCAGTCTTGACGAGTACATGGCCGAGCGCAAAGTGGGTGATATGGTCACCGCGCGCATCACCGAGATCAGGAATGATGTTGCCCGCGTCGAACTCGGCGAAGGCATCTTCGGAAGTTGCAAGCTGCCAAAACCCGAGGGTTCATCAACGGCCAACGAAGCATCCGGGAAGCCTGACCTGTCTGCTCTCAGCTCCATGTTGAAGGCCAGATGGAAAGGCAACACGCCGGCAGTGGCGAGCACGCAGGCGGTTTCCGCGGGCCAGGTACGCAGTTTTAAACTAGCCAGTATCAACATGGAAACAAAGCAGATTGAGCTAAGCCTGCAGTAGGACAAGACATCAGGTTGCAGAGAACAACAATCTCTCCAGGTCGATCGATGACATTTATGATGTCATCGACCATCCGGTCCTGGTTTCATGCTGGGCGAAACCAAGCGCCATAGAGGGAGCTTGACCTTGTCTGCCGCCAGTGACCGGGTTATGCGCATAAGCCGCCAGGCGCGACCGCAGAAGAAAAGACAGTCCCGTGGCCGCCATGCTACCGTTACCATTCGTAAAACAACTGTGAGACAGGAAAACGCCAGCCATGGTCATCGTCAAACAGCTTTGCCGCTTCGCCCCGCTCGCCCTGCTTTGCTCCTTCCTCCATGCAGAAGTACGTCTCCCCAAGATGATCAGCGACCACGCTGTGCTGCAACGCGAAGCTCCTATCCATGTCTGGGGATGGGCTGATCCGGGTGAAGCCGTGACTGTCACCCTGCACCAGCAGCATGCCTCCATCACGGCCAGCGCTATTGGCAAATTCAGTGTGTATCTACAGCCCGAAAAAGCCGGCGGCCCCTACGAGCTAAGCGTCAAGGGCAGCAATACCGTCACCATCAGTGACCTGCTGATCGGCGATGTCTGGTTCGCCTCCGGCCAGTCGAACATGGAGCTACCGCTGCTCGGCTTCCCCGGCTCCGCAGTGCTCAAGAATGGGCCGCAGGAGATCGCCGCCGCCAACCATCCCAACCTTCGCCTCCTGCATATTCCCAGACACGCCTCGATGTATCCGCAGGATGACCAGCCCGCTACCTGGACGACCTGCACACCGGACACGGCCTCGACTTTTTCAGCAGTGGCCTATTTCTACGGCCGCGAAATCTCGGACAAAGAACATGTACCGGTAGGCATCATCGATTCCACCTGGGGCGGTACACCGGTTGAAAGCTGGGCCAGCCTGGGCAGTCTGTCAGCAGATGCCTCGCTGATGCCGGTCTTTCACACCTGGTCGCGGCTCGCCGCTACGCAGACCGACAAGGACGCCATGATCGCCGAGGAAAAGCGCGAGGATGAAGCCGCTACGCAGGGCGGTAAGCCAAAGCCGCAGCACTCCTGGCATCCAGACCTTGATTCATGGGCGCCCGCAGGTCTGTTCAATGCAATGATTGCACCCGCTACGCCCTACGGCATCAAGGGGGTCATCTGGTACCAGGGAGAAAGTAACAGTCCACATGCGAGCGCGTATCTCTACAGCAAAGTTTTCTCGACCATGATCACCGACTGGCGTCAGCAGTGGCAGCTGGGCAACTTTCCTTTTCTGTTCGTGCAGATTTCCAGCTTCAAATCAACTCCGCAGGAAGACTGGGGCACGCTGCGGGATCAGCAGCGGCGCACACTGGCGCTCGGGAATACAGCCATGGCTGTCACCCTCGATGTCGGCGATCCCGACAATGTTCACCCCGCAGATAAGCAGACAGTTGCCGCGCGTCTTGCCCTCGCCGGCCGCGCCCTGGCCTATGGAGAGCAGCTGGAATACTCGGGTCCGCTCTTCCGTCAGGCGGTTCCTGAAGGCGACGGCATGCGCGTGATGTTCGGTCACACAGCCGGCAAACTTACCGGGAAAGGCAGCGCGCTTCCCGGTTTTGAGTTAGCCGGCGATGATCATCATTTCGTTCCCGCCACTGCAAAGATCGACGGCGACACTGTCATGGTTACGAATGCTCAGGTGAAGAACCCGCGCTACGTCCGCTATGCGTGGGAGAACGCCCCACAAGCCACACTCGCAAACAAGGACGGTCTGCCCGCCAGCACCTTTACTTCTGAAGACGCTCCCAACGAACCCACCCTCACGGCGCATTGAGGTGGTGCCTCCAGTTCTAACCATGTGTCATCCTGAGCAAAATCGCAGCGGAATCGAAGAACCTGCTTCTTGCCAACCAGCCACACTCACCCGGAGAAGCATGATCGCCTCGAATTCGTGACGAGGAGCACCGGCGTTAAAAGCCAGATCGATTCCAGTTTGCAAAACATCTCCCAGCGACGACAATCTGTTTACCGCATGAGACGCTACAAATACCTCGATACCCTCACCCTCGGCTTTGTCGTTGTTCTGCTGATTTCCAACCTGGTCGGGCCGAAAATCTGCCAGATCCACCTGGGACATTTCGCGACGCTCAACGTCAGCGGCGCGCAGCTTCTCTTCCCCATCACCTACATCTTCGGCGACATCTGTACTGAAATTTACGGCTACGCCGCCTCACGACGTGCCATCTGGCTTGGCTTCTTCGCGACTCTTCTGCTGGACGGAATGGGAGAGTTGGTGGTCGCCATGCCTTCTGCGCCAGCCTGGCAGAACCAGCATGCCTTCGAGATTGTCTTTGGCCTGGTGCCGCGCTTCGCCGTCGCCAGCCTTATTGCTTACTGGGTCGGCGAATTCACCAACTCCTACACGCTGGCCAAGCTGAAAATCCTCACCAAAGGCCGATGGCTGTGGACACGCACCATCGGTTCCACCATCACCGGCCAGGCGGTCGACACCTTGATCGTCATCCTCATCGCTTTCTGGGGATCACCCGCCGGCCTGATCCGCTCCATCATCATTTCCTCCTACCTGACCAAAGTCGCGTATGAAGTACTGGCCACCCCTCTTACCTATGCAGTCGTCTCATTCCTCAAGAAGAAAGAGGGTGCCGACGCCTTTGACGATAAAGCCAACTTCAACCCCTTTGCCATCACGCAGACGGCCGTCGAATCAGCCGAGTAGGCCGGAAGAATAACCATGCGCGCAGTCATCGTCAAGCGCCGGGCGGTCCGGAACAGCTTAGCCTGGGCAGCATTCCTGTCCCAGGCCTAAATCCTCAAGAAGTGCTGATCCGGGTCACGGCTGCCGGCCTCAACCGTGCAGACGTCCACCAGCGTCAGGGGAACTACCCGCCCCCGCCCGGTTCGTCGAACACTCTCGGGATGGAAGTCTCCGGCCATATCGCTGACCTCGGCTCAGCCGTGACTCGCTGGCAAGTGGGAGACCGTGTCTGCGCCCTGCTCGCCGGCGGCGGCTATGCGGAATACTGCGCCGTCCCGGCGACGCAGTGTCTTCCCGTCCCGGCCTCGCTATCGCTGGTCGACGCCGCAGGTCTGCCAGAGGCCGCTTTCACCGTCTGGGCCAACCTCTTCCACCAGCCACTCGTCCTTCCCGGCGAGACGCTTCTGATCCAGGGAGGGACCAGCGGCATCGGCACCTTTGCCATCCAGGCCGCGCATGCGTTGAATGTCCGCGTAGCTGCCACCGCCGGCAGCGATAACAAGCTGCAGCTCTGCCGATCACTTGGGGCCGACCTGGCGACCTCCTACCATGAGGATTGGCAGTCACAAGTCAAAAAATGGGCGGACCCGGCAGGCGTCAACGTGATCCTCGACATGATCGGGGGTGACTACTTCCCACGTCATATCGAACTACTCGCGCCGCGCGGCCGCCTGACGCACATCGCTTATGCTCGCGGCATGGAGGTCCCGCTTAACCTGCTCAAACTGATGCAAAAACGCCTCCTCATCACTGGTTCGACCCTTCGCTCACGTTCCGAACAAGAAAAAGCCGAACTACGGGACGCTCTTGAAGCAAAACTTTGGACTTTCATCCGGAACGGCACCATCCATCCCGTGATCGACCGGACATTTCCATTGGCACACGCGTCGGATGCTCATCGCTACTTTGAACAGGGCCAGCATGCGGGCAAGGTTTTACTTACGACGGCTTGATGTTTGATCTCAATCGGAACGAACCCCGGACGCAACAAAGCCTCTTCTGAAGAAGAGGCTTCGTTGGAAAGATCAGAAATTAAGCGCTAAAAGAAGACCCGCAGCCGCAGGTGCTCTTCGTGTTTGGATTTTCGAACTTGAAGCCCGCTGCCTCCAGCGTTTCGACATAGTCGACCACGCAGCCCTTCAGATACATCAGCGAAGTGGCGTCGACGAACACCTTGATATCTTCAAAGCCGTAAACCTTGTCCATCATGCCCTGCTGGTTCTCGAAGGACATGGAATACTGAAAGCCTGAGCATCCACCTCCGACTACGCCAATCCGTAGTCCGGCAGGAAGAGGGTCTTGCGTCGCCATGATCTCACGGACCTTTGCAGTGGCCGACGGGGTCAGCACCAGTGGTGCGGCCGCAGTCTTCAGTTCTGCGATTTCCGGCCCCTGGTTGACCACTGGGTTTCCGGTAGGGCTTCCTGAAACGATTGCTTCTGCAGCTGTTGACATGTGCATTCCTCCTGTTTACCGATCTTCTTAAGTGTATGCCGCGTTGACTCTACTTACAACCCCGCCCATCCACAGCCGACGAACAGTTCCTCTTTTCAGATGCCACGCAACTGCCTAAGACTCAAAATGAGTGGACTGGACACCTGGACGCGCAGACGCTTTGCCGAACCGAGCCCTCTATTCCAGCGTAATCTCAGGCGCAATTTTAGCCAGCTCTGCTGCGGTCAGAATGCCCCGCGCCACCAGCTGCTTTTTCGCGGAATATGGCCGATTGTTCACGATCTCCCCTGCCTTCGTGAATGAGATGCCTGGCAGCATCGCCAGGCGTACCTGGGACGCGGAATTGAGGTTTACCTTGGCAGACGGAGACGCTGTCTTCTCATGTAGACCCTTTCGCACGCCTGTTGCCACATCGTTGACGTCAGACTCCGCGACCGCCGCTGCCTTACGGGTCGCATCCACCGCTTCCTTGGCGTCCTGCTTCACCGCAACCGTCGTCTGCGCTGCCTGCTCCTGCACTTGCTGATGCGTCGGAGGATTCCCGTTGCAGCCCGTCGAGCCAAACAGGATCAAAGGCAGCACTATGCCTGCCGTGGCTCGGATAGCAGCCACAACGTTGTTGTGGTCATTGCCATTGCTGCGTTTAGCGCGTTCCTTGTTCATCGTTCCCCTGGCCGCCCCGTTTCGGAGCCAAACAACATGCATTGTGATGCTTATCACACAGTAAAAGAATTCGCTTTTAATCGCTTCCCTATTGTTCTTTTCAGGGACTATAGTCCTGCACGAACGGCCCCTCTGCCAATCGGCGTTTTTTTGCTTTGTTTGGCACCCGGACCGGCTTCAACGCTCAATCCGAGGTGCTTTATGCAACTTTTGCCGCTTCTCTGGATGGTGTGGGCCGGAATCACAGTCGCACTCCTGGCTCTCCTTGTCTACCGTGGAACACTCACCCGCTACGAGGAAGACTGCCTCTTCCTCGAGGACTCCTCACAGATCCAGCACGACGAACAGGACAAGATCCTTACGCGTGTCCGGAAAATTCAGCCCGCAGTCAGAGCTTTCGCCGTGGGCGCCTGCACCCTGTCCGCCGCTATTCTCGGCATGTACGTTTACGATGCCATTCGACAGTTTTACCTGTAGGTCTTAGATTCTAAGGATTAACTCTTAACGGGACTCGCCTTTATGAGGATGAGTCCCTGCTCTTTTGAGTCATTTCGCGTCTGGAGCAGGCGGGGCCGCACGGATGGCCAACTCGTTCTTCAACGCTCCTTTTCCCGCCACGTTGATGTCAATCTGTTTGCCGTAGCGCGTTATCCCTGAACCGGCATCCTTCAATCCCCACTCGACGTAAGGGATGGTGAAGTGCGCCGTCAATGACACATCTTTGCCGCTTGTCGTCACAAAGAGCATCATTTCAATCGGATGATCCTGCCCCTTCAGCGTCAAGGTACCGCTCGCCTTTACCTGGCTTGTACCGTCAGTGCTCTTCAGGCCCTCGACCTTTACCGGATGAAAGATGATGGCCGGGTAGGTAGCGCTGTCCAGAATGTCCTTCTGCCACGCCGCGTCGCGCTTTGTGTCTCCACTCGATCCGCTGCCGGCATCAACCAGTACTTCACCCTGCGCCAACCCGGTTTCGGGGTTAATCACCACATCGCCACCCTTCAACCTGAAGGTTCCATGCGCATTATGCAGCAGGGACTTCAGCGTCCAGCGGACGATCGTCGCTTCCGGATCAAGATGAATCGTTATGGTTTTCGCTGTTTTTCCGACGCTTGCGGTCTTCGCAGAATGATCAGCCGTGGTCGCACTCTGTGCAACGCCGGCATTCGGCATTGCCGACAATACAGTCAGCAGTAAGCCTTGCCAAAGATACCTTCTCTTATTCATATTCACCCGCATAGTATGCACTTGCCCTGCCTGCATCGTGTCTCCCTGGATGGAGCAAATTACCTGAAGGTGTAGAGCGAAAAAGGACGATCGCAGGCCTTTTCGCCAAAAAAGGGTCTACTTGTATCCGCCGCAAACACCGTCGCATTAGGTAATTGGCCCTAGATGATCGCAAAGCCACTTGGAAGGCGCTTTGCCCGATAGCGTTGCAAGATGTCGATGTCCGTACATGCATCGGGATCAGCTTGACCCGCCTGTCATCTCCATTTTCAATGCTCTTGTGCGCGGAGATCGAACAAGTTGATGAAATATCTGTGGATAGCACTTGGCGGAGCGGCCGGCGCCATCGCCCGCTACTGGCTCGGCTCCATTATTTACGGCCGCTACGGCACACGCTTCCCTTACGGCACTTTCGCGATCAACGTCAGCGGTTGTTTCCTGATTGGCTTGCTGATCACGGTGCTCGATGCACGCACCAACCTGAACCCGGTCTGGCGACTCGTGCTCCCGATTGGCTTCGTCGGCGCTTATACGACCTTTTCTACCTTCGAATTCGAAACATTTCAGAAAGCCACACAGGGGCACATCGGCATTGCCCTGCTGAATGTAGGACTGAGCGTTCTCGTGGGTTACGTCGCCGTGTACCTGGGAGTGATCTCCGGCAGGCTGGTAGCGTGAGTAGCATATAAATCTGTGATTTAGGCGAAGTCGAAGATGCGCTTTACCTGGCCAGTGCCATCCTGTTCGGCAATCAGGGGACCTAATCGACCGCCAGGCCGATCTGGTGCCGTACATCTGCACCTCGAACCCAGAAGATGACGTCCATGGCGATGTTGGTCGCATGGTCAGCCACCCGCTCCAGGTTGCGGGCGATGACGATAGCATTCAGAATCTGCAGACTCGCTTCGGGCCGCTTCTGCATGACGTCTGTCAGGTCTTCATGCGCCATGCGGTTCATGCGATCGATTTCGTCGTCCATAGCGATCACCGCTTCTGCTGTAACAGCATCGGCGTCGAGCAACGCCTGAATGGCTTTGCGAATCATCTTTCCCGCATAGCTGCCCATACCGGCAATGTCGACGGGTAGATGAACGTCCTCGGTATCCAGCAGATCGATTGTGCGCTGCGCGATACTCATTGCCTGGTCACCGATGCGCTCAAGATCCCCATTAATCTTGATCACGGCCAGAAGGAAACGCAGGTCGATTGCCATCGGCTGCTCTTTCGCGAGCAGTTCATAGGCCATTTCATCCACTTCGCGGTGTGCCAGGTTGATCGCCGCTTCGTTCTCCCAGACGTATTCGCATAGACCGCGATCACGCTGCAAATATGCCTCGACCGACGATTCAGCAGCCTGCTGCGCCAGAGCAGCCATAGCGAGCAGCTTGCTCTTCAGATTTTCGAGTTGCTGGTGGAAGTGGATACGGGGCAATCGGATGGCTCCTGCTTCATTCTCTCTCATTCATCGACGGTTTTGGTATGAAAAGATCCCCTTATGTATCTAAAGTTGCAGTTGTACTGCAGAACTGGCGCCATCTTTCGCAGCCTGAAAACAGGGCTTCCAGTCAACGATACGACACCTTTATAGTTGCACTTAGCCCAGCCGGCGTTCCGCTTCCTTGGTGGACTCGTAAATCTCCTCGAACGACTCGACGGCATACAGCACTTTCTGCATCTCGGAGATGGAGAAATCCTGCGCCATGACTGCTTCGAGGTTGAATGGACGAATTTCCGGGCCGCCTTCTATTACGTAGCGTGCCTCGCCGTGCGATGAAATGAGGCCACTGCCATAGAGCTTGATCTCGCCCTTCTGCCGAATCACGCCAAACTCGACCGTGAACCAGAACAGCCGGCCCATCTTGAGCAGGTCCTCTTCTGCCGTCAGCTGCGTGCATACCTGTCCGTAGTGCTGCAGGAACTCCGCGAACACGGGATGCGCATGCATCGGCACGTGGCCAAAGACATCGTGAAAAATGTCCGGCTCCGGGATGTACTCAAGCGAGTCCATGCTGCGAATCCCGCAGGTCGTAGGAAACTGCCGGATCGCCAGCATCTCGAAAAATGCGGGCGCGGGAAGATACCCGCTCACCGGCCGTGCACACCATCCCGTCCTCGTTCCAAGCCTGCGGTTCACTGCTGCAAGCTCAGGAATCGCATTCTTCTGCAAACCAATCAGCTCAAAACCTTCCAGGTACTCTGCGCAAGCATGTAGTTCCAGCTCCGGCATACGCCGACTCACCAGCTCCGTCCACACGCCATGCTGCAGCGGGGTGTAAGCGGGCCAATCCTGACTGATTAAAAATGGCCGGGCTACTGCTAATGCCGGGTCGAGGGCCTGGGACTGCAGGCTTGTCGGGTTTGTCGTCATCGCTTACTTCCCTCTTCAAGGACTCCACCTTCGACTCTAAACGATGCCAGTCTGCACGGCGTTTGTCGTCCCTGCCACCATCACTTTTGCAGACTGATTGACCAGCCCCTTCGCAGACTGGCTGACGAGCACTGCCGCACAGGCCAGCGGGAAGTGCTTTGCCCCTGACCCAAGCACAGCAAAATTTTGCCATTCCCAGGACGCAGTCCAAATTTGTCATTCCGACCGCAGCGCAGCGTAGTGGAGGGGACCTGCATCTTTACCGGCTCTAGTCACCAATCAACACAGCGCTCCGCCTTCGCGAAGCTCAGCAGTAATCCTGCTATGCCCCCAACTCCTTGCGGATGATCGGCGCCACCTTGGTCCCGAGAATCTCAATCGCCCGCATCATCTTTGCGTGCGGCATGGTTGAAACACCCATCTGGAAGGTCATCCGCGCCAGGCCGCCCAGTGCCTGGTGCTCATAGAGCATTTTGGCTGCGATCGTTTCAGCATCTCCCACAATCAAGGCGCCTGTTGGCCCGCGCAGCGCGTCAAACTGTCCGCGTGTCGTTGGCGGCCAGCCGCGTTCCTTGCCGATCTGCGTGAAGGTCTGGGCGTAGCCCGGGAAGAAATCATCTGCCGCCTGCTGCGTCGTGTCGCCGGCAAAGCCGATCGAGTGGACCCCCACTTTCAGCTTTTCGGCTGCATGTCCAGCGCGCTTCCCTGCTTCGTAATACAGGTCGATCAACGGCCGAAAGCGATGCGGCTCACCACCGATGATGGCCACCATCAGCGGCAGGCCGAGGGCCCCCGCGCGGGCAAACGACTGAGGCGTTCCGCCTACCCCAAGCCAGATCGTTAGAGGCTCGCCATTTGCTCTGGCCATGGGCCGCGGATAAACGGCCTGCCCGGTCAGTGCCGGCCGATGCCTGCCTGACCAGTGGACGTGCGTGTTCTCTCGAATATTCAGCAAAAGGTCAAGCTTTTCAGTAAAAAGCGAGTCGTACTCGTCGAAGGGCAAACCGAAGAGCGGGAATGATTCGATGAACGACCCGCGACCAACGACAATTTCTGCGCGGCCGCGCGAAATCAGGTCAAGCGTCGCGAACTCCTGGAAGACGCGCACCGGATCGTCGGCGCTCAGCACCTTGACGGCAGCTGCAAGACGAATGGTCTTCGTGCGCGTCGCTGCTGCGGCCAGGATCACCGCCGGGGCCGAATCCAGAAAATCCGCGCGGTGGTGCTCACCAATCCCAAACACGTCCAGGCCAACCTGATCAGCCAGTTCCATTTCCTCAATCAGGTTCTGCATCCGCTCCACCGGTGACAGCAACATCCCCGTTACCGGATCGGCGATACTGGCCGCGAAACTATCAATCCCTATTTGCATCTTCGCTCAAATCCCTTAATTCAATTCTATGGGTTCCATTCCTGCTAAGGTCCAAACCGCTTTTGCTTCATAGTGGATACAGAACCAAACAGTGAGATGAGCCTCCATGTGCTTTTCAGCAGCAGCAAATTTTATAGGCAGCGGCGTACTCGGAGCCATGGGGGTGGTCACGCTGACGCGGGTCAAGCATCCGCGGGAACTGCTGTTTGCCGCACTGCCCACGCTCTTTGCGATTCACCAGTTCATTGAAGGCTTTGTGTGGTTGGGACTGGACGGCATGCTTTCGGCGAGCGTCACGCACAAAATGGGCGCAGTGTTCGTGCTGTATGCGCAGGGCATTCTGCCGCTACTGCTGCCGCTCAGTGTGTTCATGTTTGAAGCGGACCGCGCCAGCCGCCGACGCATGCTGCCCTTCGTCATCCTCGGCACCGCTACAACGCTCTACATGATGTGGGGACTTGCAGCCTACCCTTTGCATATCTACGTGCAGCAGAACAGCATCGTCTATATCAATCCGGCGACAAACCACACCACGCTCGCGATCCTGTACGTGGTCGCCACCTGTGGATCGCTGTTCTTCTCAAAGGTGCAGGCAATGGTCCTTTTCGGGGCCGTGAATTTTGCAATTCTCGTGGTCGTGATCGCTGTGCGGCGATTTGCCTTCACGTCTCTCTGGTGTGCCTATGCAGCGATTGCCAGCGTCATCATCCTGCGCTACTTCTGGACGAGCCACGAGCAGCGCCCGTTTCCATACACGGCCACACTCTGAAAAGTTCCATCGAAGGCCGGACTTAGGCAACCAGGGAGTTGGAGGAAATCACTCTTCCTCTTCATCAATCTCTGGAAAAACCTGGGCCTGCCCCAGCATCTGTCGCAGAAGCGCTGCCGAATAAAGCGCGATTACTCCATCGTCGAAACTGACAATTACGTCGCCGTTCATCCGATCGACATCCATCACGTGAGGATCAGCCATGTGTTGACAATGACATCAGCCGCCAGGCTGAGTCAGTGCGCTAGCTAACCCTGCCGGTGATTTTGCGGAAGTTTTCGGCGTATCAAGTTCGCAAGATCAAGATAAGGAAGCCCTGCTTTGTCCGGGTAGCCGGCCAAATACCGCCAGCGTCTCCGGCAAGCCCGCCCTTTAAGGGCGCCGCCGCCCTCTGGTCAGTAGATGGCTGGCTGATGTATGGTGAGGGGTCCGCGGATTGACGTACGGTTTTTCCTTCAAGACAATGCACCCACGATCAACGGCCCAAGATCGGGCAGGAGCAGAGAAATGCCGACGAAGATCGATCGCCATCACCACCCTGAAGTGCAGATGACTAAAGACTTTCTTCCCTTAAATGGCACCGACCACGTCGAGTTCTATGTTGGCAATGCCCGCCAGGCTGCTTACTTCTATCGTGTGGCCTTCGGTATGAGTCTGATTGCCTACGCGGGCCCGGAAACCGGACAGCGTGACCGCGCTTCGTATGTGCTGCAGCAGGGACAGGCCCGCTTTGTACTCACGACGCCCCTGCATCCGTCCGGAGAGATCGCCGATCACATTCATCGCCATGGTGACGGCGTCCGCGATGTCGCCCTCGGGGTAGATGACGCGTGGCAATCCTGGCGCGAGACCACCAGGCGCGGTGCCCGCAGTGTGCGCGAGCCGTTTGACCTGTCGGATGATGAAGGCACAGTCAAAATGGCCACCATTGCGGCCTATGGCGACACCGTCCATACCTTTGTCGAACGCACCGGGTATACCGGCGCGTTCCTGCCGGGGTATCGTGCGGTAGCAACAGATCCGCTGGCAAGGCCGACAGGCTTGCTGCATATCGACCACATGGTCGGCAACGTCGGCTGGAACGAAATGAATCGCTGGGTCGATTACTACGCCGACATTCTCGGCTTCTCCCTCTACCAGCACTTCGACGACGCCGACATTTCCACCGAGTATTCCGCCCTCATGTCAAAGGTTATGGCCAATGGCAATGGACGGGTCAAATTTCCCATCAATGAGCCGGCCGAAGGTCGTCGTAAATCGCAGGTTGAAGAGTACCTGCAGTATTACCACGGCCCTGGGATCCAACACCTGGCCCTTGCCACAGACGACATTATCGCTACAGTTAAGCAACTACAGGCCCAGGGCATTGAATTCCTGGAAGTACCGCCCGCCTACTATGCCGATCTGCAGAGTCGTATGGGCAAAATCGACGAACCGATCGAAGAGTTGGAGAAACTTGGCATCCTGGTCGATCGTGATGACGAAGGCTACATGCTGCAGGTCTTTACGCGCCCGGTAGAAGACCGTCCCACGCTCTTCTACGAGATCATCCAGCGCAAGGGGAGCCGCTCGTTTGGTAAAGGAAACTTCAAAGCACTCTTTGCAGCCATCGAGCGCGAACAGGCACAGCGCGGCAATCTGTGACTTGGCGCGAATAACGGACGCTTCGCGCCTGGTTCAGCTCAAACAAGTTTCCTATACAAATATGGGCAACGGAGCAAAGGCGAGGCGAGCTTATTGCTTTGGTCTACATGACTATTAGTTGGTGGGCCGTCCGCCTGCGAGCACTTGCTGTCGCTCTTGTTCAGTGAAGGCGTGCTCGCTTTAGTTCGTGATCCGCACACGCTCGCATGGTTGAGAAGCATCAGTGCGCAATGCGGTACTTGAAGAAAGCAACATCGACAAATCCTGACTCGGTTAGTGAATTAGTGGTAAACATACCAACCCGGTCGCCGCGGTAGGATCCCCAAGTGAGCTGATAGTCGCCCCCAAGCGGGTGGTACGCAATGCCGTCAAAACTATAGGAGAACCAACTCCTACCATTGAAGTTCCAGTTGGATCGAAGATAAATTGCTTTTTGGCGTACGAGGGGGCCAACGGTTATTTTTCCGTCGTCGTCGAGGAAGAGTCGCCGCTGTCGGCCGTGTTGAACAACGGCGAGAGTGCAATAGGTGCGTGCGAAATGTGCGAGACCGGACTCCTGATGGTCCACCATCCCGGAGAGATCGAGCTTGACCGTGACTTCATTGCGCCGGGAGCGAAGCGCACGCTGCGTCAACACGTTGCCGATTGTTTTGAAGTCGTCATGTCGTATCGGCCGGTAAGCATGCAGCCTAAGGTATCCGGGACGTTCATTGAGCGACCATGTGCCGGGCCGGGGCTGGTAGTTCCACTCCCATGCAGGGTTGAGCAATGGGCCGTCGAACGAGTCGCTGGTCGAGAGGCCCGCTGTCATGCTGCTGCGGATCGGGTTTGTGCCGTGCCAGGCCATTTGGCCGATGCCGTCGGGACCGACTTGACCCAGGATCGGCCAGCCATTGATCCAGGTGACCGGCAGCAGGACCCCGGCGCGCCCTTCCCAGTCTCCGCGGCCCTGGTGGGAGACAAAATACCAACGGTGCGACGAAAGCTCAACGAGGCCACCCTGGTTTGGTTCCTTGTCCACGGCAGGGTTGACATGAATGAGTTGATGAGTCTCCCAGGGGCCGGCGAGTGAATGGGAACGCTCCATCATGACAACTCGTCCTTCACGTCTGACCTCGCTATACAAGTGGTAGTAAAGGCCGTTGATCTTATAGAGCTTGTTCGCTTCGCTGCCTTCGGACTGATGGATGATGGTGTCCGAGCCGCGAAGAAGATGGTCGCCAGCGGTATTCATCTCGAACAGGTGAATGTTGTATCTGGTCTGCGCCGACCCTTCTGGAGAAAAATGAGTTGCGACAAGGTAGACACGCCCATCATCATCCCAGAGAGGGCACGGATCGTCCCAGCCGGGGCCTGCCAGGACAAGTTGCGGCGGCGTCCAAAAGCCTGCCGGATCGACTGCCTGACTCATGAAGATCCCCTGGTCCGGCATTCCGAAGTATACCCGGAACCTGCCCGCGTGGAAGCGGATGGCGCCCGCCCAGATACCGCGTCCAGCCCGGCTCATCCTGCTCGAGCCAAGTTCGGGATCAATCGTCGTGAGGTCGCTCACTACGTGGCCTATGATTTTCCAGTTGACGAGATCGGTCGACTGAAGGACGACGACGCCAGGCGAGAATTGCATGGTGGATGAAATAGCGTAGAAGTCCGATCCGACCCTTATGGCATCGAGATCGCTGAAGTCGCCGGGCATGACCGGGTTCGCGTAAGTACCGTCGCCCTGGTCTCCCCAATGCCTGGAGTTTGCGAGCGTGCGGGTCTCGGAAACACTGCCTGCGCCTGGAGTAGCGACTTGTCTTGGATTGTCCTTCTGCGTTACTACGGCATCGCAGCGGTAACAGGAGATCAAGCAGAGGCACACTGTGCACAGCGCTCTAGAGTAGTGCATTCGCTGGTATCCTCCCGTGCACTTTGGTGCACGGGAAACTATCGACACCTTCGTCAATAGTGGCTGCATTTTTCATTTCAACCCGTACCACTACCTCGCTCAAATCAAGTCCTTCCATTTTAGCTTTAGACTAAAGTTCCTTTACTGTATCGTTAAAGTCGTTAACCATCTTACGTGTCCCGATTCACCAGCGGACATAATTTTCTCAACACCACAGGAGGGACATCAACGATGATTGCTCGCAGAAAGTTTATTGCTGCGCTCGGAGCGATTGGCGGGTTAAAGACTCTCCCGGCTTTTGCGTCAAAAATCTTCAGCCCTGCAGACAGCGCAGCATCCGGCGATGCTCGTCACCTTCCCGGCAACCCCATTCTTCTAAAATCCAGGCTTCTTACCGTAACCTTCGATAGTGCGGACGGCCTGCCATTCTGCTATGACTTTGCAGGCTCCCGCGTGTGGGGTGAGGACGTGGGCAAGCCGGTCACCGCGGTCCTCTGCCAGAACCTTCCCCGCGTCTATTCCACGGTGCCGTTGCAGGTCGCCGGCGTCAAGCGCACAGACACCAGCGTGGTGTTCACCTACGAGGTCGCTTCGAACCACACTCTTTCGGCACAGTTCTCCCTGAGATATGCAATCGAAGGGGCATCGCTGATCGTAACCATGGAAGATGTTGTCGAGCAGCCGGGTTTTGAGTTGATTGAAGTGGCGCTGCCGAATCTTGTAACAGTTCGCGAGAAAGACCAATCGGCATGGCTGGCACAAGGTAGAGATGGCGGCTCGTTCGTCACCCTTGCAGAAGCCAAACCATACGACTACGAAGATGACGACAACTTTGGCAGGATCAGTATCCAGTTGCCCATGGGCGCGGTCGGCACCGAGCGGGTGGGTTGCCTACTGGAAGTCACTGCTTTCATGGATTCGACAGAGACCTCAGTCGTCGAGGAAAAAGGCTTGCGCAGTGCGCATATCGGCACGATCAAGGTCCACCGTGTACATGGCGGCCGTTGCTACAACATGAACGACGGCGGCGACGCGGTCTGTGGGACGAAGGATACGCCGAACCTCCTTGTAGGCCAGCCGTCGTCCTGCCGCCTGGACTTCTACAACGTAGAAGATTCCGCCGTGCCATGGTTTCCCGCCGCGCGGCTCCTCCGCGATCGTATGCCCCACACGCCAAGCGCTTACTTCGACGACAAGTTCCTCTACATGATCGCCGGAAAGAATAAAACCGATGCCGCACCACACACCACGTTTGCGCAAGGCCGGCAGCTGATTCGCGACATCGCGAAACTTACGGACTACGCGCCGCAGGTGGCCTATATCAGTGGCTGGGTTTACGATGGACAGGACACTGGCTATCCATCAGAGGACGTTGTCAACGCAAGCCTTGGCACCTACGAACAGTTGATGGCGATGATGGACGAAAGTCGCCGCCTGAATGCCAACGTCAGCGTCAATGTGAATTATGACGACGCGTATAAGAGCAGCCCGGAGTTCAACCTGGACTTCATCGCACGCGAACCCAACGGCGCAGTGTGGAAGAGCCGCGCATGGGACGGTGAAGACTCGTACATCGTCGGCATGGCCAAGTATGTACTTGGAGGGTGGGCGATTAAACGTATCGACGCCATAATGAAGCGCTACAAGCTGCGCCACGCCATGCTCATCGATGCCATGTCCTGGTTTACCATTCGCAACGACTGGGATCCCAAGCATCCGGCGAGCGGCTACAAGAATCTAGTGGACGGCAAGTGGGTCGTCATCGAAGAGTTTCGCAAGCGCGGCGTGAACGTTTGTTCGGAGCAGTTCCGTTATCCGATGGTTGGGAAACTGGCGCTCTCGGTGGACGGTCCGGAGCCGAGGCCGTCGCCTCTCGGCGGCGAACAGATTCCGTTGACTGCGATCGTGTATCGCAAATCGACGATCTTCGGCGCGGCCGGCGGCGGACGTCTGCATATCCAGCAGAACCTATTTTGGAACAGCCGTCCGGGCATGTGGTATGAACACACGACAGATCGTAAGAACATCACCGACTACTACTATCTCGTGGTCCTGCCATACAACAAAGTTCATTCCCTTGACGTCGAGTCGTATGCCACTCGTGGATCGCAGCGTACCCTGCACCTGGAATCACAATCAACCATCACCATGGACGCAGCAGGCGCGCAGTATCAGGTAACGTGGAATGCCAATACCATCGCGACCAATGAGTCCACTACCTGCCCCGTCGATGCTGACCGCATCGCATTCTATGCGCGGATCGCCGGTCAACTTAAGTATCCGGTTCCTCCCCATTGGAACGCTGCCGCCATCACCGCACGGTCTCTGTCAACAGACAAAGCCTCGCAACATCCTGTGCACATCGAAGCAGGAATGATCATGGTGGATGTTCCTGCCCGTACACCTGTCATGGTCTACAGTGACGAAAAGTTTGTTCGCGCAATCGTCGATCACTACTCCGCCAGCGGGGATTTGTAATGCAGCCAAAACGTAATAGTATTTGTATCATTTTAGCGGTAATGTTGCTCAGCCTCGCTGGCCCGCAAACACTCTCGGCGCAGGTAGAGAAAGTTCGCGCGAACAATGCTCCGCCCATCACCCCGCTCACCCTCTGGTATGGGACCCCGGCCGCTCAGTGGACTGACGCGCTCCCCATCGGCAACGGCCGGCTGGGTGCGATGATCTTCGGCAACCCTCATCATGAGAAGCTGCAGTTGAATGACATCACCGTCTGGTCAGGTGGTCCTCAGCCCAATGCCAATCGACCCGATGCATACCTCGCATTGCCGGAGATTCGATCCGCTCTCTCGCGCGGCGACTACGCAGCAGCAGAGAAGCTGGTCGCAACGAAGATGACGACTACCGGCGAGGGAGACAGCGCGTACGATGCCTCCTACCAGACGCTCGGCGATCTGACTTTCGACAATAGCACTGGCGCCGGTCCCGTTTCGAAGTATTGGCGATGGCTGGACCTGGAGACTGCCGTATCCGCTGTGGAGTACACGGCAGCCGGCAACAGCTACCGGCGCGAATCCTTCGCGAGCCATCCTGATCACGTTCTTGTCACGCATATCACCGTCAATCATCCGGGCGCCATCAGCTTCAAGCTTCATCTCTCACGCGTCGTCAGCGCGAAAACAGAGAGCGACGGAGAAGCAACTCTCGTCATGCGCGGCAACACTGACATGCCGGCCAAAGATGGGCAGCCAGCCCTCAAGGGCAACCTGACCTATGAGGTCCGGGTCCGCGTCAAAACAGTTGGCGGCACGGTGCAGAGCAGTGGTAACTCGCTCGTTGTTCACGGGGCGAATGAAGTTACAGTACTCGTCGCCGCGGGCACGAACTATAGTCTCGACTATGACAGGCAATACCGGGGTGCCGATCCACACCAGGCCGTGGTGGATCAGTTGCAAGAGGCCTCCAGCAAGTCTTACGAGGACCTTAAGCGATCCAGCATCGCCGATTATAAACATCTCTTCGACCGCGTCAGCATTCATTTACCCTCAGGAACAGGCTCGGCCCAATCGACCGACCTGAGACTGAAGAATTATCACGACGGTAAAGACGATCCTTCGCTCGCTGCACTCTATTACCAGATGGGACGGTACCTGCTTATCTCCTCCAGTCGCGAGGACAACCCGTTGCCATCGAACTCGCAGGGCATCTGGGGCGATGGTCTCGACCTGCCGTGGAAGTGCGACTATAAGTCGAATATTAATTACCAGATGAATTACTGGCCGGTTGAGTCCGCCAATCTCAGCGAGCTTCATCTACCTGCCATTCGATTCGACCAAAGCCTTATGAATCCCGGCCGCAAAACCGCACAGGCTTACTACAATGCGCCTGGCTGGGCTGTCGCTTATACGGCAAATGCATGGGGATGGACAGCGCCCGGTGCCGGACTTCCCTGGGGTCCGTTCTTTGGTGGTGGCGGGTGGATTGCACAGGATGTATGGGAACACTATGCATTCAGCCGCGACCGGGAGTATCTGAAAACGTATTATCCGGTACTGCGTGGTTCCGCAGAGTTTTACCTCAGCATCCTGGTCCCTGGCGCCGACGGCAAACTGATGACTTCGCCTTCACTCTCTCCCGAAAACACCTTCAGGACCGACCGTGGTGTCATCGGCTCTGTTGTCGATGGCTCGGCAGTAGAACGCGAAATCGTATGGGACCTCTTCACCAACACCATCGCCGCAAGTAAGCTACTCGGCACAGACGACGTATTCCGGGCGAAGCTCGAGGCCGCGAAGAATAATCTTCAACCGCTGCAGATAGGAGCAGCCGGACAGCTGGAAGAGTGGGGTCACGACTGGGACCTCAACGCTCCAGAGATGAACCATCGCCATGTGTCGCATCTCTTCGCGCTGTATCCCGGACACGAGATCTCTCCGGAGCAAACACCTGCCCTGGCTGCAGCAGTCAAAAAATCACTGCAACTGCGAGGCGACGAGGCCACCGGCTGGAGCAATGCCTGGAAGATCAACCTATGGGCACACCTGCGCGATGGCGATCACGCCTTCAAGATCCTGAACGAGCAGCTACGTCTTGCCGGCGCGGAGGACACCAACTATCACGGCGAGGGCGGCGGCACGTATGCGGACATGCTCGATGCGCATCCGCCTTTCCAGATCGACGGCAACTTCGGCGGGACATCCGGTATCAACGAGATGCTGCTGCAAAGCACGCAGCGTTATACCGATACTGTGAACCCGAATGAGGACCTGTACATCATCGACCTGCTGCCTGCACTTCCATCCGCATGGCCGAGTGGTTCGATCCATGGCCTCAGGGCGCGTGGCGGCTTCGAAGTCGATCTGAACTGGCGGAATGGTGTCCTGGGCAGCGCTGTCATCCGCAGTGTCGGCGGCTCGGAAGGTATGTTGCGCTACGGATCAAGCTCAAGGAAGATACAACTGAAGGCCGGCCAGGAGATGCGCATACAAGTCATGAATGGAAAGCTGGAGATCGCCGGATAAACAGCCTGTCCTAGAACACATTGCTTATGTTGCCAGTTTCCGCTTTGCAGGCTTTTTTGCCTTTGGCCCGCTTTTTACGACTGAACCCGTTTTTCTGGCGCGAGGCTTCTTCGCCGATGCTGTTTTCGGCGATGGCATCCCGATAGTCGATTGTCTTATGACGAGGGTTGGCGCGAGCAGGATCGTTTTAGGCTTGGCCACTTTCTTGCCGACAAGGTCAAGCGCAAGTTGAGCAGCCGCTTCGCCAAGCTGCCCGGTCGATTGGTCGACTGACGTCAGGGGAATTTGCAGATACTTCGAATACCGTACATTGTCGAAGCCGACAAAAGCGATATCGTCCGGAATGGAAAGCCCTGCATCGAGCGTCGCCCGCATGGCACCGATGGCTACTACATCATTGTGGCAGAAGACGCCGTCAGGCCTTGGGCCCCGCTTGAGCAGCGCCTGCATCATCTCATAACCAGCGTCATCGCCCAGGTCTTCAACCTGCGGACTGGACAATACAAATTTATCCCGGAGGGCGATGTCGTGATCGCGAAGCGCCATCCTGAATCCCCGGAACCGATCGGCCGCTGAACTCAAATCCGGGCTACCGATGTAGGCCAGGCGTTTGCGTCCGATGGCAATCAGATGCTCAGTGGCGACCCTCCCCCCGGCATAGTCGTCTGTTCCCACAAAGTTTGCGTGCAGGTGGGGAAAGGGACGGTCCAGTAAAACGAAGGGCGTACTTTGATTGTGAATACTCATGAACCCCTGCAGAATCGGCTGGCAGGAAGCGATCAGGAGCACGTCCACACCGCGCGCGAGCATCATGCGGATTTCAGACTGCTCCACGTCAGCATTCTCTTCTGATGAAGTCAGGATAAGGCCGTACGACTGTTTACGAAGAGCGCTGCCAATTGACTTCGCCAGCTCGGCAAAAAATGGATTCAATAAATCCGGCACGATCAGGCCCATGAAGAACGATTGCCCGGTAACCAGACTGCGCGCTGTCAGATTCGGCTGATAGTCGAGCTCCTTCATGCGTGCAAGCACTCGCTCACGCGTCGCCTCGCTTATATCTGTCTTGCCGCGCATCGCCTTCGATACAGTGATGACGGAGACATTCAGATCACGCGCAATGTCTTTGAGACGAACGGCCATTCATTCCCCACGTAGAGATCACTGGTAGACGGCCAGGACCCGACCGGCTTATACATCTGTATCTGTGCCCAATGAGCATACATCAGGAGAGGCAGTTACAGTCACGGTAACGCTAATCCAACGTGGTCATTTCTGGAATGGCATGCAAGATTCCAGGGTTAACGCGTCTGGTCAGGAAAAGCTGTTCAACAAACTCTCGTGATAGAGTTAGCGTTAACGTAGATGGAAGTCGCTCCAGGCTTTCAGTGTGCCCTGTGTAAACCAACGCCAGAGATCATGAATCCACTGCCCCAGAATCTTCACATGCCGCCAAAGGTAGGGTTATCGGGAGCCACGTCAGCTAATGTGCTGAACATGATCGGCGTCGGACCCTTTATCACCATACCGCTCGCCCTATCCGCGATGGGCGGCCCACAGGCACTCGCCGGCTGGATCCTGGGCGCGTTCCTCTCGCTGTGTGACGGAATGGTGTGGGCGGAACTTGGTTCAGCCATGCCTCTTTCCGGCGGCCCCTACTTTTACCTGCTCAGCGCGTTCGGCCCCAGACGTTTCGGCCGCTTGTTCAGCTTCTTATTTCTCTGGCAGGCAATGGTGCTGGGACCGATCTCAATCGCCGGCGGTGCGGTGGGCTTTGCACAGTACGCCAGCTTTCTCATGCCCCATCTCCACCATGTCGCGTTCGTCACGATAGCCGCATCTGTCTGCCTCATCAACACCTTCCTGCTCTACCGGAACATTCGATCGATATCGTACCTGTCGATTGGGATTGCCGCGATCGTCATTGGCACAACGGCCTGGATCATCATCACCGGGCTGATGCATTTCCATCCGGCGATGGCCTTCGACTTTCCTCCCGGCGCCTTCCACCTCAACCACGGCTTTTTTATGGGGCTGGGAGCAGCAACCCTGATTGCCGCTTACGACTATGGCGGCTACTACAACGTGTGCCTCATCGGCAACGAGGTGTCAGACGCCCGCAAAAATATTCCTCGCTCCATCCTGATCTCCATTGTGGCGGTTGCGGCGATCTACCTGGTCATGAACATTTCCATTCTGGGGGTTGTGCCGTGGCGAGAGGGAATGCATTCCAAGGCCATCGTGGCCGATTTCATGACGCGCGTTTATGGAAAGGCCGGCGGAACGTCCATAGCGGTCTTGATTCTGATTGCCGCCTTCGGTTCAGTCTTCGCCATCCTCCTCGGCTACTCCCGCATACCGTACGCAGCTGCCGTCGAAGGCCAGTTCTTTTCTGTATTTGCACGACTGCATCCCGACGGCGGCTTCCCTTACGTATCGGTCCTGACTGTCGGCTTCCTGTCCGCGCTCGCCTGCCTGTTCAGCCTTGAAAACCTGATCACAGCACTCATTGTTACCCAGACAATTCTTCAATTCGCGGCACAATGCGTCGCCGTGATCCTGCTCCGCAAGAAGCAGCGGGAAGCAGCGGAGTTACTAGGGCCAACCTACCGGATGCCCTTGTTTCCTTTGCCCGCGCTGATAGCACTCGCGGGCTGGACATACATCGTGGCGACCAGCGGATTTCGTTACATGGCAGTTGCGGGTATTTTTCTTCTTGGAGGCATTGTGGTCTTTCTCTTACGTGCCAAACAGCAGGCGCAGTGGCCTTTCGCCGAGGTGTCGGCATGACCAGGCGCTGGGAGGCAGCCGTTGTTGGCCAGATTTACATCGACCACGTCTTTTCCGGGCTGCCGGATTGGCCGCGTCCGGGTGAAGAGGTCTTCACGCGGAATTACATTCGTGAACTCGGAGGCGGTGCCGCGATTACGGCCTGCGGCCTTGGCCTGCTTCAACGGAAGACGGCGGTCTTCGGTGTCGTCGGGGACGTTGAGGGAGACTGGATCAAGCAGCGACTGGATACGTTCGGCGTGGACACGACTCATCTAAGAAAAATTGAAGGTAGCTCGGGCGTGACAGTTAGTGTCTCCGTCGGGGACGAGCGTTCCTTTTATAGCTATGCGGGCACCAATGACATGCTCGACGACTATCTCTCTTCACCGGAGGTAGTGGAACTGCTGCAGCAGGCGGCTCATGTGCATTTCGCGGTTCCCCTGGATCGGCGACAGGCACAGATTGTCATTCCAGCCCTGAAGGCCGCTGGCTGCTTTATTTCACTCGATGTGGGATGGCAGCCTGAGTGGTATCGGAAACCGGAAAATCTTCAGACATGTCGCGAGATCGATTATTTTCTGCCGAACCAGAAGGAAGCCCAGTACCTGACCGGCAAACAACGTCCTGAGGAGGTCCTTCAGGGCCTGGAGGACCTTGGATTTACGCATGTAGTCGTGAAGAGGGGATCGGCCGGCGCGGCTATCCACACTGATGGCCGCATGTTACAGGTTGCGTCGCCACCCATCCGTGTTGTGGATACGACCGGCGCCGGCGATGCCTTCGACGCTGGCCTGATCGATGCCGTACTGGATGGCGTGACAGGGGAACAGATGCTGCAACGAGCAGCGGCCTGTGGCGCTCTATCGACCCGCATGCCTGGGGCCCTCATCGCCCTCGCGACCCGTTCTGACTTGGAGGAGATCTATGAGCAATCGTAAAGTAACTCTTATTGGTGGTGGGGGTGTCCGCACGCCCCTGGTAATTTTTGGGATCAATGAATCGGCAGCACACCTTGGCGTAGAAGAAATGGTCCTCTACGACGTGGATCACGACCGTGCTCGCGTGATGTGTGAACTGGGACAGGCCCTGGTCGCGCGCGAAGGCGGCACGCTGAAGCTGCGGGTCGCTACAGACCTTGAAGACGCAGTTGCCGGTGCTGCTTTTGTGCTCACTGCCATTCGTGTCGGCGGGATCAAAGCAAGAGCGATCGATGAGCGCATCTCGATCGAGAACGGCTATCCCGGCCAGGAGACCACGGGCCCGGGTGGTATTGCCATGGGACTAAGGACGGCAGCAGTCGCAATCGACTATGCACGCGTCATAGAACGTCTTAGCCCTGACGCATGGATGATTAACTTCACCAATCCAGCCGGTCTCATCACCCAGGCCATCAGCCACAATACGAATGTTCGTGTTATCGGCATCTGCGATACGCCGACCGAACTCTTCCACCGCATCGCTCTCGCTCTTGGTGCCACCCCGGAAGAAGTGCATTGCGACTATATCGGTCTCAACCATCTGGGCTGGGTCCGACGGGTACTTCTGCGCGGCGAAGATGTCACGGCACAACTTCTTGCTGATGACACTGCCCTGAGGAGCCTCTATCAGGCTCCGCTTTTTGACTTCGATCTTCTACGCAGCCTTCAACTTATTCCTACCGAATACCTCTTCTTCTACTACAGTCGCAGCCGGGCACTGGCTAACCAGCGCAGCGCCGGCGCCACGCGCGGCGAAGAGATCGGCAAGCTCAACGGGGAACTCTTTCAGCAACTCGCCATTGCGATCAAGGACGACAGACCGGGTGACGCGCTCACCCTGTACACCGACTACCTCAATCAGCGGTCAGGATCCTATATGCAACTTGAGGCGAGCGGTGGAACTGCGTTCGATACATCCCACGCACTTACGGAAGACCCGTTCCGAGTCGCAACCGGTTACCATCGGATCGCCCTGGACACCATGAACGCGCTCTGCAACGACCAACCAAGCAGGATTGTCCTGAATGTCCGCAATCACGGTGCAATCCCTGACCTCGAGTACGAGGATATTGTGGAAGCACCCTGCTCCATCTCGAAGCATGCGATCGTCCCTGAAAATTGTGGCTCGCTTCCCGAGGAAATTCGTGGACTGGTGTTAGGGGTAAAAGCCTATGAACGGGCAGCGATTCACGCTGCCGTCACTGGCTCCAGGGAATACGCGCGCAAAGCCATGCTTCTTTATCCAGCCATCGGCGAGTGGGAACCCTCAGCTGATCTTCTCCGGGATTTCGCCGCCAGAAGTCCTCAGTTTCCAATCCTGCACTCACGCTGAACAAGAAGGAACTGCACTCCGGTATCGCTACCGCGCGCCTCTAGGTCACGCTCTAAAACGACCGAACTGAAAGAATTTAGCGCTATTTAAATAGGCGATTTGCAGGTGGCATCTCAAAAATGCAAAAAATGTATTGCATGTAGCGTTAGCGATACCGTAGAGTCTTACGAAATCGGTCCGACTCTTTCTCAAGGCATGTCGCAGCTCTCGGATCCGATCGGGCAACGCAGGCTTAACACCTGCCGAATGCCGGAGCAGCGGGTAGACATGGAGCGGTATGCCATGAAATCGCCACTGATTTGGTACAAAGCGGAACGGTTTCAAACAAGGCTTGGGTCTCGACACCTTTACAAAAGTTCGTTTCACGACCGCGCGTCATCGATCAAAGAATCCCTCGTACTTGTGTAGCAACAATCTCTGGAGGCATGCTCATGCACCAAATTTTTCGCAGACTTTACAGGCGTCCGGTCCAGTCACTTAGACATACCGCGTGTACCACCATTGCGGGTGCCGCATTGATCTGCTGCCTCGGTGTCTACGTTCCCGTTGTTTCCGCCCAGTCCAGTACCAGCGCCCAGCTCAGCGGTTCGGTGACCGACCCCAGCGGCGGCGCTCTTCCCGGCGTCCATGTGACAGCAACCAATTCCGGCACCAATCTGTCTGTCACGGTGGATAGCGATAAAGCCGGAAACTACACTTTTAATTCCTTACCTGCTGGCCAGTATGAGTTGAGCATAAGCAGGGACGGCTTCGCACCGCTTCATGAAACAGGCATCTCGCTTACGGTTGGTCAATCAGCAACACTGAACCTCCCGCTGAAGCTGGGCGGCGCGCAGGATAGTGTCACTGTCAATGGAGGCGCCGAACTCATCAACACCACCACTCCGGAGATCAGCCAGATTGTCGATGAAGCGACCATCAAGGATCTGCCCCTAAACGGCCGCGATCCGGGTACCCTGGTCTTCCTTTCTGCGGGTGTTACCAATGAACTACAAAGTCAGGCATCTACCCTGCAAACCACTAACTCCTTCCCGAATGAATCCGGCGCTTCGGCGGGCGGGCAGCGGCAGGGCAGCACCTGGTATCTTCTTGATGGTGTCTCGCATATGGACACCTATTTACTGCTTGCACTTCCCTTCCCTAACCCGGATGCTACGCAGGAGTTTCGTGTTATTTCCAACAACTTCGACGCGCGCAACGGGTTCGCTCCATCTGCCATCGTCAGTATCGAAACTAAGTCGGGAACAAATAAGTACCACGGCGGTATCTTTGAATTTCTCCGCAATGGTTACTTCAATGCGGCGAATCCATTTAGCGGGCTTGTGGATGGTTTGCATAGGAACCAGTTCGGTGGCTATTTGGGAGGTTCCGTCCCGCACCTCAAGGACAAGCTCTTTTTCTTTGGCAACTATCAGGGCACGCGGCAGAGCTATCAGGCCAACACGAACACCACTTTCACTCCAACGCAGGCCGAGCGCAACGGTGACTTCTCAGCACTTCTGTCTGGCTCAAGCCCTATTGTGCTCCCTGCCCCCTTTGTTGGAAATAAGATTGATCCGAAGTTATACAGTCCCGGCGCCGTCAAGATGCTCAGCTATATTCCACTTGGTCAAAACGCGCAGACTGGCCAGACGAACGTTGTCTACCCGGTGCAGCCAACTATCTACAACGAGTACACTGCGCGACTGGACTACGATCTGAGCGACAAGCAGCGCTTTTTCGTCCGCAGCTTTGTGAACTACTACACGCAGACTCCGGAAACCACGCCGAACAATATCCTGGTGGGCGTCGCAGGAACCAACGGCGTCTTCCTCAGCGAGGTCCTCAACCACACCTGGACGATCAATCCTTCCACGCTGAACACGCTCGCACTTGGTTACATCACCTACGACTTGAATACGGGGACAGCCGTTCTTGACTCCAGCGGCAAACCCATCTGTCTCTCGCGATTCATTAACGTCCAGGATCCACCGAACGCGTGCTATCTCGAAGACTTCAACGTCAACAATGGCAACGTGAGTCAGTACACCCCAACGGTCGGCTTCAGCTCTTTTTCGAGCAATCCCTTCAAGACAAAACGGATGGACTATAGTCTGACCGAGACCTTAACAAAGACTGCTGGACGCCATACCATCTCCGCCGGCGGCGATGTCTTCCACCGTCATCACACCGAAAGCTCGCTGTTTGTCGAGAGTCCCATCATCGGCTTCACCGGGTCCTATACCGGCGTTCCGTTTGCCGACTTTCTTCTTGGTGACGCCGGCAGCATCACACAGGGCGCGGGTGAATACAACGCTACCTCTCAATGGATGGTTGGTGTGTATGCCCAGGATCAATACAAGATCAAGCCGAACTTTACTGCAACACTTGGCCTCCGTTGGGATCCGAATACACCTGCCCACGTCGCCGGCGGACGTGGCGCCGACTTCGTACCAGGCCAGCAGAGCACTCGTTTCCCCACTGCTCCGCTCGGGCTTGTTTTCCCCGGCGACCATGGCATCAGCGATACTCTCTACAAATCAAGCTATTACTACTTCGAACCACGCGTAGGTATCGCCTGGTCGCCTAACCCGACGACGGCCGTGCGTGCAGCCTTCGGGCTCTTCACTACCCCCATGGAAGATGCCTTTTACCAGAGAATTGGAGATGTTGCGCCGTTTTCCCCAACGTATAGCGTCGGAAGCGGTGCCGCGGTTCCCTTTGATAACCCATGGACAAACTTTGCGGGTGGTGGAGGCCTTGCAGCAGGCAAGAGCCCGTTCCCACCTTTCGCTGGACCGCAGCAAAACCCGTCAAGTGCTTCTCTTTTCGCTGGCGCTCAGACTATCCAGGCGACTTTCAGTCCCAACTTAAAACTGGGCATTACGCAGAGCTGGAACCTGTCGCTCGAACAGCAGCTTGGCAAATTCAACGCAATGCATCTTGCCTATGTCGGCAGCGAATCCTATCACCAGGCGACTACGGTTGATGTCAATCCAGGCGTTCCGCCGAGTGCTGGCGTGCCCGTCCCCGCACAGGGAACGGCTCGCGGTAATCAAGCCTTTGCGCAAATCCTGCAAGTTCAGGACGGAGGCACGTCACGCTACGAATCGCTGCAGGCAGGCGTAGAACATAAGTTCTCGCGTGGCTTTCAGATTCAGTCCAACTTCACCTGGTCCAAGACACTGGATGTAGGCGGCTCAGGCGATCCTGACTTTGAATCGAGTGTAAGTGATCCCCTCAATATCAAGCATGACTTTGGAAACTCCAGCCTCAATGTTCCGCTGGTCTCTGTCACTTATGGACGCTACCGAGGTCCAAGCTTCACGGGCCATAACTTTCTGGTGAAGAACGTACTGGGCGGCTGGGAGTTAAGTGCCATCTACACAATGGAATCCGGTGAGCCATTTGGTGTCAATGGAGGCCAGGGACGTAACCGTTCCGGGTTCGACGTCGGTCAGGACAGGGCCGACCTGGTTCCGGGAACCTCACTCCAAGTACGTCAGGGCGGTAAGTCCCACTGGCTGAATAACTACTTCAACCAGTCTGCCTTCACTTTGAACGAATACGGAACCCCAGGCAATTCGGGAAAGTTCCTTATGCAATCACCACCCGTTCACACCATGGACTCAGGCTTCATCAAGAACTTTTCCTACAAGGAGCGTGTCATGACACAGTTCCGCTGGGAGATGTTCAACGCTTTAAACACTCCCAGCTACGGTTCGCCGGATAACAATCCGGACGACAGTAACTTTGGCCAGATTTCGGGTATAGGCCCGATCGCACCGCGTGTCATCCAGGCAGCCCTCAAAGTTACCTTTTAATCACTAATGCGATTCGCCCGGATCTGTTACAAGATCCGGGCCTTTTTTTTTGGACTCGGTAAGCTGATGAAGGGTCACTACAGAAAACGGATCAGACTGGCGACGTAAGCGTCCTGTCTTGTTACATACCACACGCTCCCACCTGCTCCGGACCATGGGAGCGTAGCCCTTCGATGCGCCGTTCACATGTCGCACCACGGACAGGCAGGGCCAGCCATGAACTGAAATGCTGGCTACATCAGTTAGATGAATCGCTTCTTTTCGTTTTTAGAAGGTCTACAAAAAGGACAGATGTTTCAGAACTCAGGTGCGGAGGAGCAGCAACACGCTCGAACCGAATACGGCCAGCCCCACCGTCAGCCAAAGAACATAATCGCCAGGATGACCAGTCTGCAGTTTGCGAAGAAAGATCAATCCATCTCCTTCGACAAACGCTCCGGCACGGAGAAAGCGTGGAAGTTTCTCACGAAATACCGAGGTGCAGGCAAGCGCTATCGCGATCAGCCCACCAATGAGCCCGCGCACTGCTGCCATTGGAATCTCGTGCTGCCATGAAGGCTGTGTGATCAGAACCGTTCGTCCGGTGTAGACGGTGTGCAGATATGCGCTCTGGTTCACCATGGTCGCTGCTGCATTGCGCAGCTCACTCAACCAACCAGGAAGGAACGGAAGCGCGGCGGCCCCGAAAATGCAAATGGCCGGCGGCAAAATGTGATACCAGAAGACCCTCTGTTCTTCGGCTTTTGTCTCCGGCAATTCTCCGACATCGGCTGCCTGGTCCGTCACGGGTTGCGTGCCCCAACCGAGAAACGTATGCATGCCGATGCGGAAAACAGCTGCAGCAGTGATAGCGCCGCCAAAGAGAAAAATCGTCGAAATGCCGTGAACGCCAGCAGCTTCGGCCGCACCATCTGCGCCAGCCTCGCCCAGCAGCAATGCGAACGGCGGAGCTGCGGCTAACCCCGCACCCCCCAGGAACCAGAGCGCAGCCGTCCAGCGAAGCTGCCGTCCGCGTGCAAACAAAACCTTTTCACTGACCGAACGCAGCCGGTGCAGGATGATGCCACTAACGAAGAACAATCCGGACTTAATCAGCGCATGCCCCACCAAGTAGGTCAGCATCGCAGCGATGGCAAGCGGCCCCTGGAGGGCAAATGCCACGAGCATGAGACCAGCGTGACAGATAGTAGAGAAGGCGAGCACTCGTTTGAGATGATGCTCGGCATAACACATCAGTCCGCCAAGCAAAACTGTGAGGCCGCCGAAGCACAGCAAAATGGCGCGCAAGCGTCCGCTGTGGAAAGCCAGTGACTGTGAGAAAAGAACCGAGTGTAGTCGGACAATTGCATACAAACCCAGCTCCACCATAAGACCAGAAAACAGTACGCAGACGGGGGTGGGCGCTACTGCATGTGCATCTGGAAGCCAAAAGTGAAATGGCACAATGGCGGCCTTGATCATAAAGCCGCATGTGATCACCGTGAAGGCAAACAGTACAAGCGGGTCATGACGGGTGCCGAGTGCCAGCCCGATCTGCGCCATATTTAATGCGCCTGTCACTGCATACAGCATGGCGATTCCCGTAAGCACGAGAAATGCAGCAATGGTGTTGGTCACAGCAAAGTTGAATGCGCCCTGCAAGGGTGCGGGTTCAGCCGTCTTCAATCCACAAAGTGCAAAAGCTGCCGTACTCATGAGTTCGAAGAAGACAAACAGATTGAAGAGATCTCCTGTGAGTGAGAAGCCACACATAGCGGCAAGAAACACCAACATCAGCGGTTGGAAATGATTCCCTCCCGCATCGACGAATCGCCAGGAGAAAAGTAGTGCCAGGAACGTCAGGAACGAAGCCAGAGTAGCTAGGCCCGCACCGATAGGATCCACGACAAAGGTGATGCCAAGAACAATGGGTCCGCGCGGGTACCAGTTTCCAAACCAGTAGACCTGCGTGCCGTGAGTGCTATGGGCGAGAAGAATGGCCGCAATTGTCAACACTGCGGCCGACAAAGCTATTCCGATCAAATCGACGGCCGAGCGTCTCAACCACTGACGGAAGCCGGCGAGTATTGCTGCCGCAAGCAATGGCAGCACGACAGGAAGAGCTGGGAGGACGCTGACATGTGTCACAGAAGAATTGGTCATCGTCGCATCATTCGTAAGTCTGCAGGAGACACGCTGCCCGACTTTTCATGCGCCTTCACGACCATTGCCAACAGCAGTGCCACCACTACTGCTTCAACAACAACATCGGTCAACATCAAAGCCTGTACCACAGGATCGACGGTAAGCTTGCCTGGAGAGATGTCTGCGAAGATGGGGGCGGCGCCGCCCACTCTGTACCCAATGCCAAGGAGCAATACGTAAGTAGAGCTTTGCAGAATCGCCAGGCAGATCACAGTATGTACCAGATGTTGACTCGTAACCATGCCATAAAGCCCACAGAGGAAGAGCCATGCGGCGACGAAAAACGGCAACGAATGGAGAACATGGGGCATGATTATTCCTCCGGGATCTCCCCAGTGACTATTTCTTCGAGGTACGTATAGGCAACCACCAGGAACGCGGCCGTGACCTCCACTCCGACACACGCACTGATTAAAGCGATATTTCCGGAAGAAAATACGTCGCCGGTCACGCCGAGTGGAAGAATGTTGGTGAGCAAGGGCAAGCTCAGCATGAGTGGAACAAGCCCGATGAATGCATAGGATGCGGCCCCAAGCGCCTCAACGACTTCTACTGCCACGTGTGAAGTGATGCGGCGGAATGCAGCTGTATTTTCCGAGCAGTAGACAAGTAGTGGGACCGTCGCGAGAATGACGCCCGCCTGGAATCCACCTCCCGGCGTCAACTGCCCATGTAGACCGATATAGAAGCCAAACATGACAGTCGTGACAATGGCAGGAGCATTTACGGCCTGGACAGCTTCGCTCAGTTTCGCGCGATCGCTTACTTTTCCAGCTGTCCGCGTTTGTACGCCGTCCTCCCGACGAAGAAGCATCATCACGCCTAGGACAGCCGTGAACAAGATGAATTCTTCCCCAAGAGTGTCAAAGCCGCGGTAGTCATAGTTGATGGCATTGACAACGTCTGTTGCGTGTCGCTCATACACCGCCAGGCGGGAGATGGCGTCGCCATAAGGGCCGCGATAGCCACCCCACGGCGGCAGGTTGAGCGCCGCGTAGCAATAGAGCCCGAAGAACAAAGATCCGGCTATGAGGAAGATCCGCAGTCGCACTCGTTCACTCATGCTGATCATTGCTCCGATCATCATTCTGAACAGCAGCCTCCCGAAATTTCATCCGGGAAATGGCCAGCATCACCATGAACGGCAGCGCCACCGCACCCACAGTGACCTGCGACAGGGCCACATCGGGAGCCTGGTAGAAGAAGAAGACCAGAGCCATCAGAAGTCCATAGAATCCAAGAGCGAGCACCTGGGATGTGACATCCCGCGTGCTTACGACAGCAAAGGCCGACACCGCCACAAGGATTAGTAAACCCGCGCCAAACCAGATCATTTCTGCTCCTTGCCACTGTCGCTACGTGCCCACTCAAAGGGATCCCCGTCTCGAGGCTCCCAGTGACCGATCTCCCTCGCACGAAAGGCGCGAGCGGTCGCATGTGTGACGACCGAGTTGATGGCAAGGATCACCACTACAATCAACGCGCTTTTGTACGAAGTGGGATTGTTGCCTTCCTCCACGAATACGGCAATCACGAGGGCGAGGCCACCCGCCGCTGCCGGTAGCGAAAGATAGTGAAGCGCCTGTGTCGGCTCACGCATACGCCACATCCCGAGCACTCCGAGCCAACATGCAACGACCACAACCGCAAGCAATCCTGCTTCGACGATCAGGTGAGTGTTCACAGATGCTTGCCAAGGAAACGTACAAAGATGAGTCCACCGCCAAAAGACATGATGGCCAATGCAAGGGGCAAGTCGATAAGGATGCCGCGTCCGAAACCGATCGTGAACAGCACCATAGCAATCGTCACAATGATGCTTGTCATTTCCAGCCCGACGAGCCTGCGCTCAGGAGAGCCGCGCAGACACATGTCGGCACACGGGAGAAGGGCTGACGAGACAGCTGTACCTGCCAGCAGCCAGAGGTTCATCTCTCAGCCCCGAGACTCTTGGTCATCTTTGGAATACTGCTCCGTTCGAGTTGATGAAAGAGCATGCGATGCTGTTGGTAATCAATACCAACGACGATGAAGTTCGGGGCTACAGTCGTATAGACCGTGGCAAGAACCCGCCTCCCAACCATGAGCGGGTCCTTCTGATCTGTCTTGAATTCTGTGACGCGATAGTAGGAATGGGCTCTGTTGATGCCAAGAATGTCCTTGAACAGGAGAAGTAATATCTCGTAGGTTCCGCTGAGTAGATACCAGGGGATCCGCCAGCAGCTAACCAGATCGTGCACTGTAAATCTAAGATGAAGCTTGGCGTTCCGCTCCACTGTAGACAGAAAATACGCAACTACGGCGATGGACAGCGCTCCTACTATCATTTCGTGAAGGTGCACACCGCCTACGAACAAAATCCATTCGATTGCCATAGCTAATATGGCGAATATCGTTAGATTGACACGGAGCGTGGGAACCATGCTGCCCTCTATTCGCAATCCGATCCGGGCTGGCCGGATCGGATTGTCTCGGCAAGGCTAGCCATCGCAGCCTGACTCCAGCCTTTATGCAACTCAGCCTTGCTTTATGCAGCGATAGAAGCTGACTTGTTGGTTTTGGCGGAGATGCTGGTTAAAAGTTCATTGGCGTGCTTCTCTTCATTCAGAGTCGTTTGCAGGAGTGCGGCATGTTCCGTGAGACCTAAGATATTCGCCCATTCCCGGGCTGCTCCATAGGAGGCGATTTCGTAATGCTCTATCTTCTGAGCGCTCGCCAGAAGACCAGCATCTCGAACGGGTCCCTCACTGGATTCCCGGACGATGTTGACCCCTGCGCCGATAAGTGCTGCGGTGACAGGGTCTTTCTTGTCATCAATGTCATCCGTAACATCGATGATCATCTTCTCGAGACGCTGTGCTTGTACTTCCGTCTCTTGCAGATGAGACTGGAACGCTTGCTTTAAGTGCTCGTCCTCAGCATGCTCGATCATGCTGGTCAGACCTTTTACAATCTGATGTTCCGCCGAAAGCAGATATTGAAGTTGGCCGGCGTAGAGAGAACGAAGATCATCGTAGTCGTTTGGAGTAATCAATCCCATAAAGCACCTCTGAGCGGTGATGCCGCGTACTTGTCTATGACGTCGAAGAGGCGGTTTTTGTTGGCTGACCATCCGCCTGAGACCTGTGATTAAACACAATGCGACAGCCTCATGGCCCGCCCCCGGTGCCTCCTTCATCACGCTGGCATCACGCAGGGCGTTTGCTGAAAAGGGATAACTAAGCGGATGACCTCAGCCGAGCGTTGTCACGGCATGAAGCAATCCTGTATTCTGCTCCAACTTAGGCATTTGGAAGAGCAGTATGGGAGCCTGCATGTCAGAACTTAAGAATGCAAGTACACTTTCCGCTTGAAACCACCAATTACCCCATCGATCGCATCCTCTGTTCTCCCGAGCGGTCCTTCCTCTCGAGGAGACCATGCTCGATTGGAATTTGACCGACTTCTGCGGCAAATTTTTGTGCTCCCCATCCTTGCCTTGGCACTTCTTTCAGGATTGCTGTACTTCCTGATCACGGCCGCGAGCAGCACTGTCGCCCTGATCCAAACTTCCGATCAGCGGATTGCCGAGATGAACCTGGTTGAGCGATTGATCATAGACGAAGAGACTGGCGTTCGCGGCTATGAGGTGAGTGCCGATCCGATCTTTCTCGAGCCCTATCGAAAAGCCGGTACAGACCTTCAGGCCATCTTTGATTCGCGGATGAAAGCTCCGATTGTAGATCCGCGGCAGAGGAAAGCTCTTATTGCGTTGCGGGTACAGGAAAAGAACTGGCGCGCATCGATCGCCGAACCGTTGATTCAGTCTGTATCAAACGGAGGCCACGAGGTAGATCGGGCGATCGATCTTAGCGGCAAAACCCAGGTGGATGCGATGAGAGCCCAGATAGCAGGCATTCTTGATCGTGCCCAGACCCGGCGAGCCGCGCGCATCGCGCTCTGGCACAAGCAGATGGCCTGGATTGTCATAGCCTTGTTTGCTTTAGCTCTATGCGGAGGAACCGCCATAGGGCTCTTCACGCGTAACAAGGTACGTGCTCTTTCGGAAGCGTATGGCTCGTCATTAAGATCGACCACGCAGAAGATGGAGGAACTTTTCCGATCCGAAGAACATCTTCGCACTACGTTAACTTCCATAGGAGATGGTGTCATCACTTGCGACCCCCAGGGAAAAGTGCAGATCCTTAACAAGGTCGCCGAGGAACTCACTGGCTGGAAAGCAGCCGAGGCTGTTGGCAAAGACCTTACCGAAGTCTTCCACATCGTGAATGAAGAAACGGGAATGCTGGTTGAAGATCCGGTAAGCAAGGTTCGTCGTCTCGATCGAATTGTCGGGCTTGCGAACCACACCGTCCTGGTCCGCAAGGATAGATCAGAGTTACATATTGCTGACAGTGCGGCGCCGGTGAGAGCGAAGGACGGTCGTCTCTACGGGATTGTAATGGTGTTTCGCGATGTAACTCCTGAGAGGAGAATGCAGGAGGCTTTGCTGGCGAACGAAAAGCTGGCGGTTGCAGGACGACTTGCAGCAACGATTGCTCATGAGGTACACAATCCACTCGACCTTGTGGCGAATCTGCTCTATCTCTTGCAGACCAGTGCGAACCATACCGAATCAGCAAAATTCATTGAGATGGCTCAAAACGAAGTCGCCCGTGTCATTGAGATCAGTCGTGCCATGCTCGGTCTGTACCGGGAGTCGGCTGCTCCCGTCGAAGTCGATTTGCATAATGTGCTGCGTGAATTGCTTCTCCTGATGGAGATGACGTTTGCGGATATGTCGATCTCAATCAGTAGCGAACTAACGCCGGGCATCCGCGTTCGAGGCTTCCCAGGGGAACTTCGGCAAATCTTCACAAACCTGATTACGAACGCTGTTGAGGCTGCTGGCAAAGCAGGAAAGGTGGCTGTCTGCCTGCACGCGGAAGTAAAAGCAGACGCGGGCGGAAAGCGGAAGAACTGGGCGGTAGTCACTGTCTCGGATAATGGACCGGGAATCCCGAACGCAGTGATGGCCAAACTTTTCCAGCCTTTCTTCACGACGAAAGGCGCAAACGGTACGGGCCTCGGACTTTGGGTAAGTCGCGGCATAGCAACCAAGCATGGCGGAACGCTTGAGCTCATCAGTGACATGAATGGAAACTCGCAGGGCACCGAAGCTAAGGTGTTTCTGCCAGCCCTTTAAGATATCTAATGACAAGCGAGCCAACGAACTCTCGAAGTAGAGATTCTCGGATGTAAGGCTGGCGTAGCGTAGCAGCACCAACGAGAAGAGCATTCGTGCTGCTACGCTTCCTGGTTACGGTTGAAGCGTCGTCACGACGATTTTCTTCGAACCTGCGGGTAATGCTAAGAGTGTTCCGTCACGCCCGCTGATCCAGGCACCACCGTTGCGACTCTTGTTTACCCCTCGATAAAACATCCATAATAAGAGCGGGTTTGAAGGGGGCGGGTTGAGATGCGTAAAAACCAGCAGCTTCACCCCATCCTGGTTGGCGATGCGTGAAGCCTCCAGCGGGTCCGTGTGGTAGTGCTGAATGTCATTCATTGTCCGCGCGATACGAGCATCGTCCACGTCACTGGCCGCCTTCTGGATGAGCTGCACCAGGTGTTGAGACTGCGCTTCGTGCACAAGCACATCTGCCCCTCTGGCAGCCAAGGCAAGAGGGAGATGAAAGTTAGTGTCGCCGCTGATCACAATAGACCTGCCGCGATAGTCGAATCGATAGCCGTAAGCCGGTTCAGCGGGGTCGTGGTTAACCTCGATGGCCGTCACTGTGACATCGCCAAAGTGCATGGGCAGGCTTATCCGGTCCTTCGCAGGCGTAGGAGCGCCTTGCATCTGGATCACATGGGCCTCCATTCGACCCACCGATGGTGGAAGTAACTTCGCTCCCGAGTTGGCAGTCCGGTAGCTCTGGTCAAGGCCATACGCCTCATTAAAGCCGTTCACTACCCGTTCCACTCCGGGGCCGCCGAAAACCTGCAGGCTCCCGGGATGCCCGGCCAGCCAAGCATTTGTGTTTACCTCGCCAAGATCACCGATGTGGTCAGAATGAAAGTGAGTGAGGAAAACACCGGACAACTCGCGTCCTCGAAGCTGCCAGAGTTCCAGGTTGCGGCCGCTGCCTGGCCCTGTGTCCACAAGAAAATAGTGGCCACCCGCGATGACGGCCGTGCAACTCTGGGCGCGATGCGGGTCGGCAAAGGGTGCCGATGTTCCACAGAGCAATACGCGTAAGGCGTCGTCTTTCAGCAGCGCGCTGTTACCGGTGCGAAGATGCTGCTCAATAGCGCGGGTGACGAGCGCATCGTCTATTGAGGGTATGGCGAGGAAGCCCAACCCGGCCAGAAGCACTCCTGATGCGATCAAACCTCCTGCAAGAAGCCGACTTTTCACCTTAGTCATGACTGCCTCCGTGTGGTGGCAACGGGAGTCATGGTTGCCGTCAAGAGATAGGTTGGGTATGCGCTACGGTTCTGATAGCTGACAAATGGGTAAAATATTCTGGAAATAACTTGTCGTGGAGAGAACCACCTCATGTCCACACCGAAGAAAATTCTAATTTATGGACGAGATCCGATGCTGCTGGAGACCCGGCAGCGGATTCTTGAACACGAAGGATATAGCGTTTTGACAGCCGACCCGCCATCTCGCGGGATCGAGGTGATGGCATCCTCAAAGATCGACCTTCTGATTCTTTGCCATTCTCTCTCGACCGATGAGTGTCATGGCATCCTCTCCGTCTTACAAGATCGCCAGCCGCAAGCTAAGAGTCTCAGTCTTGTAGCCGCCCGCTCCGGATGTCGCGACCAATTGTTGAGTGAAGTTCTGGACGCCATGCAGGGCCCCGCGAAGCTCGTCTCTACCGTGACAAAGCTTGTCGATCCGACAGACAGCGCTTCTCACTAGTTGAGAGATTTCAATCGTTTGTGCATGTGATCGAGAGCTGTAAAGCTGAGTTTGCAAAGACTTGGCGGGACCAGGACTCAGGCCAGCCCAGCCATGAACAGAAATCCTGGCTACATCAGTACAACTGGGATCACAACTGGGGTCGCGCTCATAGTAGTCTTGGCCTGTCTCTCCACCTATCAGCGGATCTGCTATCGATAGGAACAACCTGTTGAGACTCCACGCCTAGCTGGCTTTCAGCAGGAGCAGGCCGGCAGTGGATATCAGGAAACCCAATAGCAAAAGGAAATTTGCTTTAACCTGAAGAAGACATGATGCGTTTGCTCGACTACCTGACCGAAGTCTTTATCGGCACTTTCGGCATCACCCGGCCCACGCCGGCAAAGCAAAGACAGGTCTCGCTCGCGCTCGGCGGCTTCATCCTGCTGTCAGTGCTTGGCGGTTTCGCCATCGTGTTGTTCTTCCTCTACAACATCCAATCGAACCGATAGGGTCCCGCGTGTCATTGACGAGTGTGCAGGCTGTTCCGGAAACAACGGCGACCCGGGCGCGCATGGCCGTGGCAGCCTGCTTTTTCGTCAATGGCAGTGTCATTGGCGGCTGGGTGCCGCATGTACCGGACAAGGCACGCGAGCTCGGCCTGAACCCGGCGCAACTAGGGGCTATCCTGCTAGCTGGAGGATGCGGCGCCACCCTGGCGATGCCGCTTGCTGGATGGTTCACCGCCAAAATCGGCAGCAAGCGCGTAGCCGTCATCGGCGGCTGCCTGATGCCGCTGGCCATGGCGCTCGCGGTGATCGCACCGGAGCCCTGGATCATGGCCGTGGGCCTTCTGCTGCTTGGACTGTCCGGCGCATCCATGGACGTCGCCATGAACTCACAAGGTGTCGTTGTCGAGAAACAGCTGGGCCGGCGCACCATTTCGCTCTTCCACGGCCTGTGGAGTATGGGTGGCATGCTCGCTTCGGCCGCGACGTCGGCGGCGCTCTCCCGCGGTTACAAACCAGCCGCCGTCGTTGGTGTACTTGTCGCCACGCTCATCGCCCTGCTTCTTTCCCTGCAGCCCTGGCTGATCGCCCACGCGGCTGAACAATCGCATGGCCGCCAGCACATGACACGGCCGCACGGACGCCTACTCTTTCTCGGACTGTTGGCCTTCGCGGCCATGCTTTCTGAAGGCGCAGTGGCTGACTGGAGCGGACTGTATCTTCGCGTTGTCCGGCACCTGGGCGCAGGGGTCGTCGGCTACGGCTACTCCGCCTTTGCCGCGGCGATGGTCATCGGACGAGTCACGGGCGACCGCTTTGTCGCGTGGGTGTCTGAACTGCGCGCCCTTCGTTACGGCGGCTTGCTTGCTGCCTTCGGCACGATCGTCGTGTTATCGACGCATGGGCTCATCGCATCTCTGCCCGGGTTTGCCCTCATGGGGCTGGGCCTGTCGAATGTGTCGCCTATCCTCTACCGCTCCGCGGGCCAGGTGCCGGGAGTTGCGCCTGGCGCCGCAATCGCCACAGCCGTCGGCATCGGTTACGCCGGATTGCTCATTGGGCCCCCGCTACTTGGCGTGCTGGGAAGAGCAACCGGCGTCGGCAGCATCTTTATGGTCGTCACCTGCCTCTGCCTGGCCCTTTCACTTGCCTCGCCCATCCTGCGACATGCGCATGCGACAGAGTGATCAGCTTTTCCGCGTTCGGCGTAGTAAGCACCCGGGCTTGAGATCGACGCATCCGATCGCTCATCGATGGCAACTGCGAAGAACATAGAGCAAGTCAGGATCGGCATCTCGGGCTGGCGCTATGCCGGCTGGCGAGGAAGGTTTTATCCACCGAAGCTGCCGCAGCGTCAGGAGCTTGCCTTCGCCAGCAGTTCCTTTTCCACCATCGAGATTAATGGCACGTTTTATTCGCTGCAGCGCCCTGCCAGCTTTGCGCAGTGGGCAGATGAAACACCTGACAACTTTATCTTCGCGCTGAAAGGTTCCCGCTTCATTACGCATATGAAGAAGCTTCGCAATGTCGAAGAAGCGCTGGCCAACTACTTCGCACAGGGAGTGTTGCGCTTGGGACAGAAGCTCGGCCCCATTCTATGGCAGTTCCCACCAAACCTCGGCTATGACCGGCAACGCTTCGAAGCCTTCTTCCAACTGCTGCCCCGCGACACCAAAGCCGCAGCGACCATGGCAGAAGGGCACAGCCCAAGGCTACAAGGCCGCGCCCACACCACGACGGAAAAGAATCGTCCGCTGCGCCATTGCGTCGAGGTGCGCCACGAAAGTTTCGTCGATCCCGACTTCATCGACCTGCTTCGCAAGCAGGATATTGGGCTGGTGGTAGCCGATACGGTCGACTGGCCCCTTCTGCTCGACGTCACCAGCAATTTCGTTTACTGCCGCCTGCACGGCTCGGAGCAGCTCTACAGCAGCGGATATGATGACCGGTCGCTTGATCTATGGACCAGACGGGTGTGCGCGTGGGCAAGCGGAAGCGAACCGGCTTTGGACGAGGACACAGCCAGGAACCACGCTCGATTTGCATCCGACTCTGCTGCTGCGAAGAGGAAATCGCGCAACGTCTATGTTTACTTCGACAACGATGCCAAGGTCCGCGCTCCTATCGACGCGCAAGGTCTGCGCGCCCGAGTGGCCAGGCAATTAGGAGCAGATCGCGTCCCCGGCGCGACACCGTTCACCAGGGATTAGAGCAAATTACCTGATGCTCTGGTGTTTCTGGCTGGATACAGGTTGGCCTTT
>CAZZXL010000008.1:0-59675 GCA_964658035.1 uncultured Acetobacteraceae bacterium | reverse complement strand
CTCCACTTCGCTGCGCTTCGGCCTGGATGACAAGAAATAGTGGCGGTCCGGATACAGAGAAGACGTGGCTCTTTACTTAATGAATGTACTTAACGAATGTGAGTTGTGAGCTCACGACGTCAGCTGCGAAGAGCGTTGCGCGACAGCTTCGATCATTGCAGTGACCAGTGCTAACGGCAGACCCACTACATTGAAATAGCACCCTTGAATGCGGGGAATCCAGCGGGCGGCCTGTCCCTGGATAGCGTACGCACCGGCTTTGTCCATGGGTTCGCCGGACGCGACGTACGCTGCAATTTCCTGCGAGGAGAGGGTCAGCATCTGCACCATGGTGACTTCAGCGGCAAGTTCCACGGCATCGCCGGCAAGCACGCATATGCCAGTGATGACCTGGTGGGTGCGGCCTGCGAGCAGGTGGAGCATGCATGTGGCGTCTGCTGGGTTGGTGGGCTTGCCAAAGATCTCGGTATCGCAGACAACGATGGTGTCAGCACCAATGATGATCGCGGCAGGAGCTGCCCTGGAGGCAACATCCTGCGCTTTTTGGCGAGCCAGGCGGGTCGCGAAGGCAATGGGGTCTTCTCCGGGATTGCGCATTTCTGCAATGCCGGAAGCCATGACCTTGAACGTGAAGCCGGCTTGCTGAAGGAGTTCCTTCCTGCGCGGCGATGCGGAGGCGAGAATAATCTGTGTTTCTTCCTGCGAGCGGATTGCGGACATGTCCATTACTCTTTGACGATCTCCGTGCCGAAACTTACGCCGGCAATAGTTTGGACACCCCACGCCATGCGAGGTGTGCTGTGGGCGATACCGTAGCGGCCGTCTGGCGCGAGCAGAATGATGCCACCATGTCCGCCCAGTCTGCGGAAGAGATAGGCCATGGAGTCCTCGGCTGCCTGCTGGGCAGAAGAGCCTGCTTCAACGCGATCGACAGCCCATTTGCCGAGGACCAGCTTCATGATGGGTTCACCCCAGCCGGTGAGTGAGACGGCCGCACTCTGATTGTCGGCATAACAGCCGCAGCCGATCAGCGAGGAGTCGCCAACGCGACCTGGAGCCTTGTTCAGAGTGCCGCCGGTGGATGTTGCAGCTGCCAGATTGCCGTTGGCGTCAAGAGCGACGGCGCCGACGGTGTCGTGACTGTCGAGCGGCTTATGGGAGATATTTCCAGAAAAAGTATCGTCCGGCAGGCCGGCGCGTTCTTTACGTTGCGCTTCAGCCAGGCGCCGGCGTTCGCGGTCAATGACCAGGGCGCTGTTATCGTCCAGAGTCATGCCATGGGACGCGGCAAAGGTTTCGGCATCGCGCCCTACGAAGTAGACGTGGGGGCTCTGGTCGAGGACAACCCGAGCCGCATGGATAGGATTGAGCAATCGCTCGACACACGCGACACCACCTGCACGAAGGGTGCCGGTACTACCACCGTCCATGAGGAGTGCGTCGAGCTGTACGGTACCTTCGCGCGTAAGGAAGCTGCCTCGACCGGCGTCAAAGGTTTCATCATCTTCAAGAACGGCGACCGCAGCCTCAACAGCATCGATGGCGGATGACCCATTTTCGAGAAGGACATAGCCTTCGGCAAGGGCATTGCGGACGCCGACAGCGTGGGCTTCGCGAGCGTCGTCAGGCATCGCCCAGGCACCACCGTGAACCAGTAAGACTGGTGATATCGACATAGGGAGCGGTTTACTTGGCGACAAGCATGCGTACACCCTTGGTTTTGCCGTAGGTGTAGGAAATGCGATGAACGACGGTGAGAGTGGAGATGACAGCGAGGATCCAGAGGACCGGGGCCATGGCTCCCCAGCGTTCGAAGAGCGCGCCCAGGATGATGAGGACGATGCGTTCAGGACGCTCCATGAAGCCGACTTTGCAGGAACCGATGAGCGCTTCGGCACGGGCGCGGGTATAGCTGACCATGAGCGATGTGGCCATGACGAATGCTGCGAGAAAGACGTAGAGCAGCCGGTTGCCGCGGGCGTAGAAGACGACCAGGCCGAAGAAGAGAACGACGTCAGAGTAGCGATCGATGACTGAATCGAAGAAGGCGCCGAAAACGGTAACCTGGTCAGTCAGACGGGCGACGCGGCCGTCGACCATGTCAAAGATACCGGCTCCGATAATGACCAGGCCGGCATACAGAAACATGCGGACAAAATTGCGTTCGTTGCCGAAGCCGAAAAAGACGGCGGCGGCGGTGTTGATGAGCAGGCCGATAAATGTGAGGTGATTGGGCGAGATCCTGGTGAGAGCAAGGCCGGTCACGATCTTCTCGAGAATGACGCCACAACCTCGCCCGAAAGAACCTGTCCAGCTCATTGAGCCTCGTCGTGAATGGTGACCAGTTTCAGAACTTCGAGCTCGCGCGTGCCATTCGGCGTGACGATGGTGGCGACGTCGCCTACCTTTTTGCCAACCAGGCCGCGCCCGATGGGCGAAGTGGTGGAGATGAGGCCCTTGCTGACATCAGATTCTTCCGAGGTCACCAGGCGGTAGACGATTTTCTCGTCCTTCGTCGAGTCAAAAACCGTTACAGTGGCGCCAAAGGCGGCCCGATCGCGCGGAATATTTGTCAGGTCAACCATGGCCAGCTCGCCCATGCGTTTTTTCAGCTGACCGAGTCGCGCATTGACAAAGACCTGGCGTTGTTTCGCCATGTGATATTCGGCATTTTCGCTGAGGTCGCCAAGGGATGCGGCCTTCTTGATCTCTCGGGGCAGCTCGGTCGTGAGTTCGTACTCGAGCAGGCGAATCTGTTCTTCAAGCTCTTTTTTAATTTTTTCGGGCATGGCATTATCCGTGGCGGCCTGGTGGTATGAGCCGCAAGGAGCAGCTAATGTCCGAGGCACCGCCAAACCGAGATTATACCGTGCCGGCGTTGGCGGGGCCATGCCAAAGAACGCGACAGGGCGAGTGCTGGCTTGCGGACTCAAGAGCTTTGAGCAGATGATTGCAGCATGGAAGATACACATTTATCTCTCACGCGACGTCAGCTGCTACAAAGTGGAACGCTGGTACTGGCGGGCAGTGTACTCGCGCCGGCGTGGGGTGCGGAACCTGCTGCGGCTTTACGGTCGCCACTGGGTGAATTCGGCTATGGCAATGTCGTGCTGCATAGTGAGGCACACGAGAAACAACGTGAGAATACTTCACTGATCCTGATGAACATGAGCGAAGACAGCCTGCTGAAGCCTTTGCGGCAGATGGTTGGCCTGCCGGCGCCGGGGGAAGACCTTGGAGGCTGGTATCACTACAATCCCGACTGGGATTTTCGCAAAGATGAACCCGGGTTTGCACCCGGACATGCTTATGGCCAATGGGTATCGGCGCTGGCGCGCAATTATGCCATCACGGGCGACCCTGCGATGCGGGCAAAAGTGTTGCGGATCAACCGGCTGTATGTTGAAACGATCAAGCCGGCCTTCTATACGAAGAACCGCTTTCCCGCGTACTGCTACGACAAGATCGTTTGCGGCCTGATTGACTCGCACACTTTTGCGAATGATCCGGATGCATTTGCGATCCTCGACCACACGACGGATGTGGCTGCGCCGCTGTTACCGGGGAGAGCGCTTGATCGGGACAGGCAGGCAACCTGGCGTCCGTCACCGGACGAATCCTGGACATGGGATGAGTCGTACACGATGCCGGAAAACATGTTCCTGGCATACCAGCGGGGGGCGGGCGATCGCTATAAGAAGATGGCGGTAGATTATCTTGACGACAAGACGTATTTTGAGCCGCTTTCCCGCGGCGAAGACGTATTGGCGGGCAAGCATGCGTATAGCTATGTGAATGCGTTAAGTTCCGGCATGCAGGCGTACATGGTGGGCGGAAGTGCTATGCATCTGCACGCTGTGCAGAATGCTTTTGGCATGCTGCAGGAGCAGAGTTTCGTGACCGGCGGCTGGGGCCCAGACGAACAGCTGCGGGCACGCGGCAGCAACGATGTAGCCGCAAGTCTCGACCATACGCATCATTCTTTTGAGACTCCATGCGGTTCATATGCGCACTTCAAGGTGACGCGGTATTTACTACGTTCTACCGGCGACGCCCGGTATGGGGACAGCATGGAACGGGTGATGTACAACACGGTGCTGGGCGCCAGGCGGCTGGAAGCGGACGGACACGCCTTCTACTATGCGGACTATAACTTCAAGGGCAAGCGTTTTTACCATGACGACCGCTGGCCCTGCTGCGCCGGTTCCCTGCCCCAGGTGGCGGCAGATTACCGGATCAACAGCTACTTTCAAGGGCCGCAGGCTGTGTATGTGAACCTGTACATTCCTTCAACGTTGAAGTGGAAGGAAGGCGGATCGCAGCTGGAGCTGACGCAGAGCGGCAATTATCCATTGGATCCGCAAATTGGTTTTGTTTTGAAAGCATCGCGTCCGGTTGAATTGACGCTGCACTTCCGTATTCCCGGGTGGGCGCATGGCGCTTCGCTGCGGGTGAATGGGAAGCAGGTGGCAAACGTTCGTCCGGGCACATTCGCATCGTTAGCGCGCGAATGGAAAGATGGTGACCGCGTGGAGTTGGAGCTGCCGTTGACGATGCGGGTCGAAGCCCTGGACGAACGCCATACTGAGATTGTGGCGCTGGTGCGTGGACCACTCGTCCTGTTTGCTGCGACGGAAGATGCGCCGATTGTGACTCGACAGCAACTGCTGCAGGCAAAACAAAGCGGAGCGCAGGTATGGCAGATCGAAACGGCCAAGGGCGCGGTCACGATGCTGCCGTTCACAGAAATTGGCGATCGGCCTTACACGACGTATTTGAAGACGGCTTAGGTTGTTGGAGGGGACGCGGGTGCATCCGCTACGCTTCGGCGGGGATGACCATCTTTTTTTGGCAATCTGGTCGTGACCACCTGTTTTGCTGACTCGCGCTATGCTCACTAGGGCAAATTACCTGATGCCACGGTGTTTCTGGCTGGATACTGACTGGATCCAGGTTGGCCTTTCTTGGCGAGAAGGACCGTGTTGTTCGTGTCTTCGCTCTACACCTTCAGGTAATTTGCCCTGGCCTGGAATGACCCGTTGCGGACGATCATTCGACAAGAGGTCCGGCGAAGGGATCAGGCAGTAGTTCTGTTGGGCGATGGGCCTGCATGTAGCTTTGCAGGATCAGGACGGCGGCCACCTGGTCGATGATTGCCTTTCGGCCAAGCGCTGCGTGCCCTCCGGCGTCGAGCAGTTCATGCGCTTCCGACGTCGAGAGACGTTCGTCCCACAGAAGGATGGGCAAGTCTGTCGCGGCGCGCAAGGCTTCTGCAAAACGGTGCGCTTTCGCGGCAGAGGGGCTGACTTCTCCTGACAAATAGAGGGGATTCCCGACGATGATCTGCCTGCATCGGTTCTTGCGGAGGAGTCTGAGGATTGACCTGGCATCGTGACGGAGATCGCCTTTTCGCGGCGACCGGTTGTAGGTGAGCAGTGGCTGCGCGGTGTAGCCGAGTGCATCCGACAGCGCGATGCCGATGCGACGATCGCCGATGTCGAGGGCAGCGATGCGCGCCAGGGACTGGCTGGTGGGGGCGGTAGCATGCTGTTCTGCCATGTCAGCATGGTAGCTGCTTGTTCCTTGGGAGAGCGCAGGCAATTTCACCTCGTCTGATCGGATCGTAGGTACGTCATAGATATAGTCTGGTGAAGTTGGAGTCAGCTTTGCCGCAGCAGGCAATTTTAGACTTGAGGGAGCTTTTGGCACGCCTTAAAAAGAAAAGCAGGTCCGCGCCCGTCAAACGTGTGTTCCTTCTGTTGATGCTGCTCGTCCTGTGTGCTGCAGGGTATGTGCTGGTTTCGCCTACGGCACCTCTGGGTGAGGTTTTTGTCGATATTGCGCCTGGCACGGGTTCGGCGCGTATCGCCCGGCAGTTGGAGCAGGCAGGGGTAATCCGCAACCGGTATGCGTTCATGGCCTTGCGCTTGTGGAAGCGTGGGACTCTGCAGGCGGGCGAATATCGATTCGCCGATGCGGCGAACATGAGCGGGGTCTACGATCGGCTGCGGCGCGGGGATATTTATTTCCGGGTGGTTACGGTGCCTGAAGGCTTCAACATCTTCGACGTGGCAGGAGCGGTTGAAGCTTCCGGGCTGGCGACAAAAGATGATTTTCTGGCAGCGGCCCGCAAAGACGTGAAGCTGGTGGCCGATCTTGATCCGCACGCGCAGACGCTGGAAGGCTATTTGTTTCCTGACACGTATCACTTCCAACGTCTGGAGACGGCGAACCAGATGGCTGCGACGATGGTGAAGCGCTTTCGGCGCGAGGCGCAGCAACTGGGGCTGAGCGCGAACTCCCATTCGGTCGTCACGATGGCTTCGCTGGTGGAGAAAGAGACGCCGGTGCCAGCCGAGCGGCCGATGGTAGCGAGCGTGTTGAATAACCGGCTGATGCAGGGCATGCCGTTGATGACAGATCCAACGGTGATCTACGCGGCCATGTTGCAGAACCGGTATCGCGGGGCGATTTATCAGTCCGATCTGCAGGCGAAATCGGAGTACAACACCTACCAGCACACAGGCTTGCCTCCTGGCCCCATCTGCAATCCCGGCGTGGCTGCCTTGACGGCTGCCATGCATCCGGCAACCAGCAAGTACCTTTACTTTGTTGCCGACCCCGCGGCCCAGGGCCATTCCCGATTTGCGGCGACGCTGGAAGAGCATAACCGCAACGTGCAGGCCTATCGGCACGCACAACATGCGTCCGGGGCGACGCGGTGAGCATCTGTGTAGTGCAGGCCGTATTGGCGCAGATGATGTGCATCGTCCAGGGAAACAAGGGAGAGCCGGTATACTGAGGATTCGCAAAGCGTGTGCACGATGCTGCACTACGACTCTCCTTGACTCCGAATTAGCATGAAACGAATCCTCAGCCTGACAGTGTGTTTGCTTGGACTTCCCTTTTTGACGGGATGCCTGTATCACACGCGGCAGCTGCAACAGCCGAAGAGTGCCGGCCCGGCGCTGAACCAGAGCGTGGGCGAGTTGATTGCGGGCGTGAACGAACGGTATGCGGCCATCCAGACGATCACGGCGAGTGTCAGTTTCGCTGCCCAGGTAGTAAAAAGTGGTAAAGAGACCAGCATCAACAGCTTTGGGGGCCACATCCTGCTACGCAAGCCTGACTCGTTGCGCGTGCTGGGGGAAGTGCCGGTTCTGGGCAGCCGGGCGTTCGACCTGGCGAGCGATGGAACAAACTTCAAGCTGTACATTCCAATGAAGAACAAGGCGATTGTCGGTCCGAATAAGGTGCAGGAAAAATCCTCGAACGGGATCGAAAACCTTCGGCCTGACGTCTTCATCGATTCGATCCTGGTGCGGAATATCCAGCCGGACCTCCTGGTTTATCTTACGACCGGCAGCGCGCTCGAAAGGCGGGGCAACGAGAAGCTGGAAACGCCGCAATATGACTTGAACGTTATGACGCAAAAGCCGGATGAGAGCCAGCAGGAGCCTGCTCACATCATCCAGGAGCAGCGTGTGATCCACTTCGACCGGACAACGCTGCTGCCGAATGGGCAGGACCTGTACAACGCGAACGGTGAAGTCGAGACGCACGTCCGCTACGGGCCGTATCAGCACTTTGGCAATGCGCTGTTTCCTGCCGTGATTACCATTGATCGACCGCTCGAGGAGTACCAGATTACGATCACCATCCAGAAGCTGATTTTGAACCAGACGCTGGGCGATAGCCAGTTTGAACTGGCGATTCCGGCTACCGTGCCGACCCAGCAACTGAAGTGACTGCGACAGACCGGGTGAGCGCGGAAGCCTCAAGGCTGGCGCTTACCATCGCTTCCATGCCCATGCAGGAATTCAGCATCAACTGGTACAGGTGACGGTTGGTCCAATCCTGGTCATAGAACGTGCGGACATAGGCAGCCCGGCGCCGGTCGGTAGCGGCGAGTTCTTCTTCAGCGTGGGCGGCGTTGTCGGGAAAGTTCTGCTGGAACCACTTGATCTTGCGGGACAGGGCGGCGTACACAAAGATGTTGAAGACCCCGGGCGTACCGAGCAGGGCCGGGGCTGCTCCGCGGCCAACCACGACACAGTTGCCTTCCTGGACGCGCTCCTTCAGGTAAGTGCGGATGAGTACAACCATGCGTTCGCTGTCGAAGACTTCCAAGGTGCCGGTGGCAGCCGGACTGCGGTCAACGCTGCCATGCCAGAATGCCTTGCCGACGCGGTAGTACCAGGGATCGAGCCGTTCATCGCAGCTGGCGACGGTAGCGGTGGGCAGATTGGCGGCGTGGGCGATCTCCTCTACCAGGCACTGATCGATCAGCCGCCAGCCTAGGCGGTCCGCAAGCTGGTGAGCGAATTCGGCGCCCCTGCTACCGTATTCCCGTTCGACAGTAATGATTCGGATCATGGGTGGTCCTCCTGAGAGGAAAACGTGCGCCTGACTGGCGCGTGGGCCATGCTAGCACTATCGGTTATCGGCGGGCTATCGCCGATGACGGAAGGTTTGACGGCTACTGGCGGAGTTCCACTACGGTTGCGCCGGCGCCCCCTTCTGCCTGCGTGGCCTCGAGGATGCCGGCGACATGGGGATGCTTTTGCAGCTGTGTGCGGAGGGCCCTCCGCAGAATACCCATGCCGGTGCCGTGGACGATGCGCACGCGGGGAAAGCCGGCAAGGAAGGCGCGGTCAAGAAACTGCTCTACTTCGCCGGAAGCTTCATCGACGGTGCGGCCGATGACATTCAGTTCGCCGCGCATGCCGTCTGACGGCGTGGTAACAGTGACGGAGACGCCACGCTTGCGTGCCGCTTCGAGCGGATTATGCACGCCCGAGGGCAACTGGACAGAGTGCACAACTTCGGCGATGTCTTCGCGGGAGACACGCATCTTCATCAGGCCCATGGCCACTTCGAAGCCACCGCCATCGAGTTCGCGTTGAACAATCGCGGTTTTGCCGCCCAATGATTTCAGCCGCACGGTGTCGCCTTGTCCGACGCCTCTGACGACATGCGGCGTGGCGTGGACGTCGCCCTTGTGGGCTCCGGTATGTTGCGCGACTACCGTCGCTTTCATTTCTTCGCTGAAGTCCCGACGCAGTTTCGCGATACGGCGCTCGGCGTCTTTCGACAGCTTCTGCTGGACAGCCTTGTCGTCGATGGCCTTGACGGCTTCCTTCATGCGAAATTCAAAATCTTTGAGGAGCGAAGCGAGTTGGCCTTCAAGGTCGCGTACCTTGGCGCGCCATTCCTTCAGTCCTTCTATGTCAAGACGGTTCTTTTCCCGGACGACTTCCTGTTCCCGCGATTTGATCGAAGCGCGTTCGCGCATGACCTGGTCCAATTCGGCATGTAGCTGATCGAGGAAGTGGGCGATGTCCTGGGTTTGTGTATTGAGCCGCGTGCGGGCTTCGCTGATGATGTCAGGATTCAGACCGAGACGCGATGCAATGTTGATGCCGGCTGATGCGCCGGGGACACCAAGACGCAGTTCATAGGTTGGCGCGAGAGTGGCTTCGTCAAAGCCGACGGCGGCATTCAAGACGCCAGTAGCCTGGGCTGCGTAAATTTTCAGCGAAGTGTGGTGGGTCGAGATAATCGACCATGCGCGACGCGCGAGGAAGTGCTCTGCGATGGCAACAGCAAGGGCCGCTCCTTCTTCGGGGTCAGTTGCCGAACCGAGTTCGTCCAGCAGTACCAGTGATTTGTCATCAGCGATACGCGAGATGCTATCGAGGTTGACGATGTGCGCGGAGAAGGTCGAAAGATTTTGCTCGATCGACTGCGCGTCGCCGATGTCTGCAAGAAACGCATCGAAGACGGGCAGGATAGCGCGTTCAGCAGGCACTGGAATACCGGCCTGCGCCATCATCGCCAGCAGGCCGGTCGTTTTGAGGGCGACAGTTTTGCCGCCGGTATTCGGGCCACTGATGATCAACTGACGGGCTTCGCTTTGCAGAGCAAGGGTGAGTGGGATGACGCTGCGGCCGGTGCCACGCAGACGTCTTTCAAGGAGGGGGTGACGCGCCTTCTCGAGGTGCAGTTCGGGATTCCCGGTTGGAGTGAATTCCGGACGAACGCAGCCATAAGCGCGGCTGAACTGGGCGGCAGTGAAGGCCCGGTCGAGTTCGGCCAGAACGCGCGCGCCATCGCGAATGGCGGGGGCCTGTTCGGCGAGTTCCTGGGTCATGGCGAGATAAATGCGATGAATTTCTGATTGTTCTTCGTCGAGCAGGCGGACCAGTTCGTTGTTATGCTCGATCGTTTCCATTGGCTCGAGGTAAACGGTCTGCCCGCTTGAGCTGGCGCCATGCACGACGCCCGCGACGCGACGCTTCAGCTCTGCTTTGACGGGAATGACGAAGCGCTCCCCGCGAATGGTAATCAGTTCATCCTGGGTGCTACCGCTTTCGCTGAGGCGGCGCAGGGCGTGACGCAGACTGTCTTCAATCAGCTTCTGCTGGCGGACCATCTCGCGACGAATGCGACGAAGTTCGGGTGAGGCATCATCTGTGAGTGTGCCATCAGGATTGAGGCGAAGGCGCAACGACTGCAGCAGCCGAGGGAGCGTGCTGCCTTCAAGGACGGCCGCACTGGCGAGGAGTTGAGGAATGCGTTCGAGCGTTTCTTCCGTCGCATTTTTGATGGTCGTTTGCCATGACGCAACGTCGTCAATCAGGGCGAGCAACGCGTGCAGTTCTTCCGGCTCCAGTGCCGCACCCTGGATGCGTGACTTGTCGAGCAGGGTATCAGGATCAACGAGCGCACCCAGCGCCGGCGAGTATGCGGAGGCCAGTAACACCCGGGCCTCGTCTGCAAACGCGTGTTGCTCCCTGATCCAATCGAGATCAGAGCTGGGCCTGAGGGCTGCAACCCAGCGTTTGGTCACACTAGCAGTTGCATACTCCTGCACCAACTGCAGAAGGCGCTCCCACTCCAGGGTGGTCGCGCTCAACTCCGCTACAGGAAGAGGAATGTCAGGGAAAAGGCTCACCTGTTGATGGTAACGCGTGAGGCGGTACCGGATTCCTGGCGGATAGCCGCTAGCAGAGGCAGACTTTGGCGTTCACTCTACAATGGTGACATGGATTTTCCTGCTACCCGTATGCGCCGTATGCGCCGGTCAGAAGGCCTGCGGTCATTGGTACGCGAGACGCGCCTGCATGCCGGAGCCCTGATTTACCCGCTCTTCCTGTGCCCAGGCGAGGGGATTCGGAGAGAAATTGTTTCGATGCCCGGGGTGTTCAATCTCTCTATCGATGAAGCGGTAAAGGAAGCAGAGACTGCGGCTTCGCTGGGTCTGGGAGGGTTGCTCCTCTTCGGGCTGCCGGAAAGCAAAGACGAAGCGGGATCAGGTGCTTATGACGAGCATGGGATTGTGCAGGAAGGTCTACGGGCACTTAAACAGAGCAGTGGTTTGCAGAAGCTGGTGCTGATCGCAGATGTCTGCCTGTGCGAATATACCTCCCACGGACATTGCGGGATGGTGAAGAAGTCGGGTGAAGAGTACGAGATCGACAATGACTCAAGCCTCTCTTTGATCGCGCGCGCTGCAACGTCACTGGCGGAGGCGGGTGCGGATATCGTGGCGCCCTCTGACATGATGGACGGTCGGGTAGCGGCCATCCGCGAGGAGATGGACGATGCCGGCTTCGAGCAGGTACCAATCCTCTCGTATGCGGCCAAGTTTGCTTCGGCTTTTTATGGGCCGTTTCGTGAAGCAGCAGATTCTGCTCCGCAATTCGGAGACCGCCGCAGCTACCAGATGGATGGCGCCAATAAACGAGAGGCTATGCGGGAGATTGAACTGGACCTGGCCGAGGGTGCGGACATGATCCTGATGAAACCGGCGATGCCGTATCTGGATGTGATCCATGCGGCCCGCGAGCGTTTTGATGTGCCTATTGGGGCCTACCAGGTTTCGGGTGAGTATTCGATGCTGCAGGCCGCCTTTGCGAAGGGCTGGCTGGAAAAGGAACGGGCAATGATGGAGTCTCTGCTATCGATCCGGCGAGCGGGCGCGGAGTTTATCGTGACGTATTTTGCGAAAGAGGCAGCCCGGCTGCTCGCCTGACGGCGACAAACCGCGTGAGTCATTCAGAAGCGGTGGCGCATCCATAAGGCTGCGATCGCGTAAAATGACGAGTTGTAAAGAAAAGGCGCTGACTGTTCCACCTTGTCCTGAGACGGGTGCGCTGTTGACGACCTACTGAATACGGAGCATCCCTTGGCGCAGACAGCACCCGACACAATTTACGACGTAGTGATTATTGGTGGTGGTCCAGCAGGCTATACCGCGGCAATCCGTGCGGGCCAATATGGTTTAAAGGTGGCCCTGATTGAAGAGACGGAAAAGCTTGGGGGCACGTGCCTGCATTGGGGCTGCATTCCGACCAAGTCGCTGCTGTTTAATGCGGAGATTTTTGATCACATGCAGCATGCCAAGGAGTATGGCATCGAGGGTGTGGGTGAGTTAAAGGTGAACTGGCCGGCCGTTCTGGCGCGCAAGAACCAGATCGTGACCAAGCATACCAAGGGTCTCGACTTCCTGATGCGGAAGAATAAAGTTACGGTCGTGAAGGGTCGCGGCAGCCTGACGGGTGCGGCCGTAGATGGCATTCATACCGTCGAGGTCGTAACGAGTGGCGATAAGAAGGCGACACAGCAGCTGAAGACGAAGAATGTTGCCCTGGCGACAGGTTCTTCTGCACGCATGCTGCCGGGGTTGACGCCCGATGAGACCATCCTGACGAACATTGAAGTGCTGGGGATCAGCGAGATTCCGAAGTCGATGATTGTGATCGGCGCAGGGGCTGTCGGGGTGGAGTTTGGCTCTATTTTCAAGACATTTGGTTCGGACATTACCATCCTCGAGTACCTGCCGAAGATGGTTCCGAATGAGGATGATGAAATCGGCAAGGAACTGGCGCGACTCTACCGCAAGCGCGGTATTGAAACGAATGTTGGCGCCAAGGTCGATAAGGTGGAGAAGACGAAGACCGGCGCGAAGGTGACCTACACGAATGCGGAAGGCAAGCAGGTGGTGAAGGAAGCCGAAAAGGTGCTGATCGCTGTTGGCCGCGCGCCCAGGACTGAGAACGTCGGCCTGGAGAAGACGAAGGTCAAGGTGGAGCGGGGCTTTGTCCACGTGAACGAATGGATGCAGACGGAAGAGCCTGGCATTTACGCCATCGGCGATATTGTTGCGGGGCTGCCGCAACTGGCGCACGTGGGCGCGATGTGCGGCATTGTTGCCATGTCAAAGATTGCCGGAAAACCAGCTCGCCCGGTTCGGCGCGACCGCATCCCTGCCTGTACTTACTGCGAACCGCAGATCGGGAGTGTGGGGTTGACAGAGGCGATGGCCAGGGAAAAGGGCTACACCGTGAAGGTTGGCAAATTCCCATTCTCAGCCAATTCGAAGGCGTCCATCGTCGATTCTCATGATGGCTTCGTGAAGATTGTCAGTGATGCGCAGTATGGGGAAATCCTGGGTGTCCACATTATCGGGCCGCAGGCGACTGAGTTGATTGCGGAAGCTGTTACCGCCATTGAACTCGAGGCGACGGTTGAAGAGATGATGTTCATTGTTCATGCCCATCCGACGCTGGCAGAAGCCATGCTGGATGGTTTTGGCAGTGTGGAGAACCTGGCCATCAACGTATAAGTCAGCGGCTGGGTCCCGGTACCCGGCCTGCTTCCCTTTGGCCACATGGTCACCTCTCTCCTCTATTTCGGCCGCATCGATTATCAGACGGCACTCGCTTTGCAGCAGCGCCTGGTTGAACTACGCCACCAGCAGCGGATTGGCGATGTGCTACTGCTGCTGGAGCATCCGCCGGTTCTGACGCTGGGCCGGAATGCGCATCGATCAAATATCCTGGCCGGCAATGAGTTATTGGCGCAGCGGGGTGTTCAGGTTGTCGAGACGAATCGGGGGGGCGATGTGACTTACCATGGCCCGGGACAGCTGGTTGGTTATCCGATCCTTGATCTGCGGGCAGCCAGGCCACGGATGGGCGCGATGGATTACGTACGAAAGCTGGAAGAAGTGCTGATCCGTACCTGTGCCGAGTTTCAACTCCTGACCGACCGGGTGCCGGGCCGGACGGGCGTCTGGACGAGGCCCGGCGGCAGTATCCCGGAGAAGAAGATCGCTGCGATCGGCATCCATATCTCGCGCGGCATTACTTCACACGGTTTCGCTTTCAATCTCACGGTAGACCTGGCTGATTTTGACTGGATCATTCCCTGTGGCATTGACGATCGAAAGGTGACCAGCCTCGAAGTAGAGACGGGGCTTGCTGCGGGAGAACTGCAAATTGAGGGGCTGGCGCACCAGGTGGCTCGCCAGTTCGGGCGCGTTTTTGAGACGCAGATGCTTCAACTGGAGAAGCTGGAAGACTTGTTGCATGGCGCCTGAGTTGTAAAGTGCTCCTGGTTGACAGGTGAGCAGTGCGGAGCTTTGATCGACACGTACAAAAACGGTCTGGCGCTGCGCATGCCGCGTTATGGTTCCGCGGATTTATAATCGAGCGTCGAGTAGTTGCGTGTTGACGGACATTTTGAAGGGGAAGCTATGCCAACGGATGTAATCATGCCCCAGATGGGCGAGTCGATTTTTGAAGGAACCATTACCAAATGGCTGAAGAAGCCGGGCGACTCGGTCCAGCGGGATGAACCGCTTTTCGAAATCTCGACAGATAAGGTCGATGCGGAAATTCCTTCTCCAAGCGCCGGGGTGCTGCAGGAGATCAGGGCGGCCGAAGGTACGACGGTACAGATCAATACTGTTGTTGCGGTAATCAATGAAAGCAACGGGGCCTCTGCCCCGGCAGCATCCGCGCCGGCAGCGGCGAAAGAAGCATCGGTGCCGGGAACTACTGCCCCGGGAACGACTGCGCCTGAAGCGGCGACTCCTGCTGCATCCTCAAATGGTGCGGCTGCAGCTTCTTCGAGCGGCCCGGCTACCGAAGTCGTGATGCCGCAGATGGGCGAGTCAATATTTGAAGGCACCATCACCAAGTGGCTCAAGCAGGTTGGCGATACGGTCCAGCGGGATGAGCCCCTTTTTGAAATTTCGACAGACAAGGTCGACGCAGAAATCCCTTCGCCTGCTGCCGGTGTTCTTACGGAGATCAAGTCACAGGCCGGCGAAACTGTGCAGATCAACACAGTCGTAGCATTGATTGGTGGAGCTGCGGGCGGGACGAAGAAGGACGGCGCAACACCGGCTGCTCCTGCGCCATCGGGCACCGCAACTCCAGGAGTTCCCGCGGCGCAGCTTTCTACGAGTCCGGCACATCCGGAAAAAGCGCCGGAAACGACTACGCCCTTTGAGAACGAGGCAGCCGCGACGTCGGAGCGCTTGCGTTCGTCGCCGCTGGTGCGCCGGATTGCCAAAGAGAACGAGCTCGACCTGACCAAGGTGCCTGGCACCGGAAGCTCGGGGCGCATTACGAAGGAAGATGTCCTGGGCTTCTTGTCAAATCAAGGTGAGGCAAAACCAGCGGCCGCTCAGGCTGAGGCCCAATCTGCACCAGTACAACCTGCCCCGCCTGCCGCTGCGGCGGCAGCCAAGGCAGTGGGACCAACGGTTGCCGGGCCGCAGCCTGGTGAACTAGTCCCCCTGTCCCGCATGCGTTCGATCATCGCGCAGCGCATGGTGGAGTCAAAGCGCAACAGTCCGCATGTCCACACCGTGTTCAGGATCGACATGACCCGCATCGTGCGTTTGCGCGATAAGGAGAAGTCAAAGTACGAGCAGCGGAATGGCGTCAAGCTAACGTTCATGCCGTTCATCGCTCGTGCGGTTATCCAGGCGCTCCGCAAGATGCCAATCGTGAATGCATCGATGGAAGGTGAGGCGATCCGTTACCACAAGAACGTCAACCTCGGCATTGCTGTCGCGCTGGACTGGGGATTGATTGTCCCGGTAATCAAGCAGGCGGAAGAGAAAAGCTTCCTGGGTGTAGCGAGATCGATCGTTGACCTGGCGGAACGTGCCCGCGGCAAGAAGTTGAAGCCGGATGAAGTGGGAGGCGGTACGTTCACACTGACTAATTCAGGCATCTTTGGCGAGCAGTTCGGTACGCCGATCATCAGTCAACCCGAGTCTGCCATCCTTGGCATTGGCGGATTGCTGAAAGAGCCGCTGGTGCTGACGGATGAATACGGAACCGACTCGATTGCAATTCGGAACGTAATCCACCTGACGCTCGGCTTCGATCACCGCACGATCGATGGTGCTGATGCCGGCAAGTTCATGTCAGAGGTCAAAAAGTACCTGGAGAACTGGTCCGAAGATATCGGCTAGGCGGTTTAAACAAGAAAAGGGTGCAGCGAAGTGACCGCTGCACCCTCTTCTTGCTGGCAGTTATAAGCGTGATTTGGCTTCAAGCACGCGTTTGACAGCCTCTTCCGGCGTATCGCCCAAGGCAGACAGGTGTCCCATCTTGCGACCCTTGCGTGGCGTGTGCTTTTCATAAAGATGCAGGCTTACTCCCGGCACTGCCAACGCACGATCGAATTGCGGATCACCCTTGAGCCATTCGTCGCCCAGCAGGTTGGCGATGGCAGCTGGCCGGATCAGTTCTACGCTGCCCAGGGGCAGATCACAGACAGCGCGCACATGCTGTTCAAACTGGCTGGTGATGCATGCCTGTTCGCTGGCATGATAGCTATTATGCGGACGCGGCGCCATTTCATTCACCAGTAGCTCACCGGTCTTCGTTACAAACATTTCGATCGCCAGCAAGCCTTCCACTTCAATGGCCCGACCGATCTCTCCAGCAATTTTGCGCGCCCTTGCTTCAAGCTCCGCCGGAATGTTTGACGGCAGGACGCTCCACACCAGTATTTGATTTTCATGATGATTGGTAGCGCTGGGGAAACATGCCATTTCTCCACTTGGGGAGCGGGCCACCATCACGGAAATTTCCCGCTCAAGAGCGATCCCTTTTTCTGCGACACACGGCGCACTGCCTAGGACCCCCCAGGCCGCCTGTTTTTCTCCGGCAGAGGTCCCGGCAGTTACGCGCACCTGGCTGCGACCGTCATAGCCGCCGCGGGCGCTCTTCACGAAACAGTCGTTCTCAAATGCCGAGAGCGCTTTCTCCACATCCTCGGCTGAATAGATTTCGCGGTACTCGCCAACTGGAAAGCCATGATCCTTCAACCACTTTTTCTGGGCGATCCGGTCCTGGATGATTTGCAGCAATGCTTTTCCCGGGCGCACCGGCGCATACTTCGCAGCTGCGTCCAGGCAGGCAAGCGCGACCTGCTCGATCTCAAGAGTTACGACGTCGCAGCCACGCGCCAGTTGGGCGGCCGCTCTTGCGTCATCCCAGCTTCCTTCAAAGCAGGCATCCACCACAAAGCGTGCAGGGCAGGATGGGTCAGGATCCATGACCTGCACGCGATAACCCATCGAGCGTGCAGCCATGGCGGTCATTCGTCCGAGTTGACCACCCCCCAGTATGCCGATGGTCGAACCGGGCAGGATAGGATTGGCGCTCACTGCGGCAACTCCTGCGCCATTACTTCCGCTTTGCGAGCTTCGCGCCACGCACGTAGTCTTGCTCGCAGGCCTTCATCTGTGCCGGCAAGAATCGCTGCCGCAAATAGTGCCGCATTCGCGCCGCCGGGCTTACCGATGGCCAAGGTTGCGACGGGAATGCCCTTAGGCATCTGCACGATCGAAAGCAGTGAATCTACGCCTTGCAGCATGGTGGCAGGCACGGGAACACCAAGCACCGGCACGAGCGTTTTGGCCGCGAGCATGCCTGGTAGATGAGCCGCTCCGCCTGCCGCAGCGATAATCACGCGGAGTCCACGACCCTCGGCCTCTTCCGCATATTTGAATAACAGGTCGGGGGTTCGATGGGCCGAGACTACCCGTGCTTCGTAAGGGATTTCAAACTCCTTGAGCAGGGCGACGCATTCTTCGAGCACGGCAAAGTCGCTCTTGCTGCCCATCACCACGCCAACTAATACTGATCGCTGCATCCCGTGATTATAGCGGCCATGCAAGCGAGGACGTCGGTCCAGGGGCCTGTAAGCTTTTGCTCACTGCACAAATAATTTTTACCGCTAGAGAGGAACATTGGCGCAGATGACACTCGAAAATCTGGAGTAGTCAGGAGGGACAGAAGCGTCGTACATCCTTACATAATATTGCTCAAGAGCGGCTTCGCGGATGATGCTGAAATCAGGCACGGTGCTACGCAATACCAGTGTGCCGTCGCTGCCGGGTCCGAACTGCCAATCGACCCTGCGCACCTCAAACCCACCACCCGCAGGCGGAGCAATACCGGCGGTCACAACTATTTGCGAGGATGTGATGCTGGTCGTCAGGGCGGTCAGATTTTGCAGACTGGAAGGAGCTGTCGCTGCGGTCTGCGGCAGCCACGCGTCGCTTGGAACAATTGAGGACGTCTGCACGCCGATTGAGTCAGCCCAGTCATTCGCAAATCCTATGGTGTAGATGAGGGTCTCGGGCTCTTCCGGTACTACTGTCACTACAACTGTACGTACAATCAAATGGACGTTCAGATTTAAAGTGGCAGATTGCAAGGCGAGTGTATCGCCTGGCCAGACGTCGCCGCTCTGCTGCAGGTTGGTTGCAACATACTTACCTGACCAAGCCGACGCGGGACTGGTGGAGACGGCGAGCATCGCCAGGGCTGCATTTTCACAATCGATGGAACTCCGTGCGGCCGGGCTCGTTACACTTCCAATCCATCTTGATATTCCGGGCACGATGGTGGTCCCCTGTGTGGTGATGGAAGCTGCATTTTGCAGCCTTGCCACAGCTTTTCCGGTCGTCCTGTAAGTGATGCTGATCAGCTCGCCTACCTGCGGCACGCTTGTCGCATAGAACACGAGCTTCTGGGTCGTATCCACTTTGCAATCAGCGGCCGCGGTCGCCAATCCTATGCGCCTGGTGAATGCAGCTCCTGTCGCCTGTTGGCTGCGCACCCAGGCGGTACCAGTTTGTTCCAACAACACACTCTGAATGCTGCCGGTAAAGGCGACACTATTCACCGCACAAAGAAGGCAGGTGGCTGGTGACACACTGGCAGAGCCGTCGTAGAGAACAAGTGTCGGTTGATTCACGCCGCCTGTTGTGTCCTGCACCTCAAACACCAACTGGGCAGGCATGGACTGAATACCACCGCCGAACAACTGCTGACCATCGCCTCCATCTACGTAATAACTGGCGAGCACGCGCTGCATTTCTACGCAGTAATATCGAAGACGAAATGTATAGGCGTGGCCAACGATGAGTGTAGTTGAGCTTCCTGTCTGAACCTGATTCAAGATAGGAGTAACAATAGTCCGGCCACTCCCCTGTGTTACGTTGAACCCGGCGAAGAGGTTTTCTACCAGGACGCTTCCGTTATAAAAGCATCCGACATAGCCGGCACTTCCCGCTGCCACCTGCACTCCTGCCACCGTCAGTACGAGGGAGCCACCCATCTCCATGTTATCGATGGTCGTAAGAGTAGTCTGCCCATCCAGTCCGTTACCACCATTAATGGTGAGGCCGGCAGAGGTCAAAGCGATGCGGGAGCCTGGATCGTTTAACTGCCAAAGCACCTTGTCCAGGGAAGGCCCCTGGAAATTGTCCTTCGCCAGAGTTCCCTCTACAGAAGAAACTGATACAGGTCTGCGGGTAAGTGGAAAAGTGGTCGTCGTACCATCACCTTGAAAGACCTCTGTAACATAGGCTTGAGGCTCGGTTTTACCACACAGGGTAATGTCATTCGCGATGGTCTTGTCCTGTGCAATCGCAAATTTGCTGATATCGAATGTACCGTTGGTATCAGTTAGAAAATGCGTTGTGGAGCCGATAGGAATAAATGCCAGCTGCTGATTCATCATCCGGTAACTGGAGCGTGCTATGGCCATCAGCGCGCCGGCATTCTCTGACCACTTCCTGGCCGAATTTGCGACAAATGTACCTACTGTCGTGATCACGCTGCTCGGCGCAGTTGAAAATCGTACGGGATCAATCCGCTGCGTCATGGACTGCAGCACCTGCAGCACAGACAAGCCCGAGCTTCCCGAAGTGACCGGCGTCACCTGCTGATCAAGCAGCATTTCGTCGCTCAGCATGGTAGCTTCCCATCGATAAAGCATTCCACTTACACCTGCTCCTGCTAATTTTGCAGCGGGTGTTAAAACCACATAGCCGGTGAACATCACTACACCGTTATCAGAGGTAACGATCACCCTGCTGAATTTTGATGGAACGACACGGCTATGGACGTTGCAATCCAGAAGCATGGTGCAGGATGTAACTTCATTCAGCTTACGATGAAGGACAAACGGGTCACGCCCTGAAAGGCACGGCGTGTAGTCAAGTAGTCCGAGCCCGTCGTGATTATCAATGGTGATCTTCAATCTTCGCCTCCTATTTTCGCTGTAGGCAATCTGGCGCGTTCATCCAGGACCGATACACATAGCCTGCTCCGCAGGAACAGGTTGGGTATACCAATGAAACCAGTTCTAAATCGTTGCAAATGGCGAAGGAACGTAGGTGCGGAAGCAGAAGATGGACTGGCCATCGACAGCATCGACCACGGGCATGGCGCGAAAAGCTGCTGAAAGTAATACTCGTTCCATCGGCTTTTGCAGCGTAGTCATGGTTTCTGCGGGTCCATCCATGGCCTGTAGACGCGGGTAGTGAAAGAACACTGCGTCTCCTTGTTCTCCGGTCATCACAAACAAGGCCGACCATTCCTGTAGGAACGATCCACCTTCACGGTCGACGAAACCAAGCAATGGTTGCACTTTCATCCCCGTGACGGGAGCTCCCGCCAGCAGGGGTTGCCCCAAGATAAGTGCCTGCGAGGTCACCTGCTGAACGCGGGCCATATTAAAGGTAACTCGCCGGACATAATCCGGATCGCTGCTTACGCTGACCGCGCTCTTTACGTAAGCTGCACTTATGCCGGAACCAACAAAGCCGGTCTGCCCTGTGTAATCCACGTCAACGGCCACGAGAGAACCAGCGGTGTAGAGTGCGAGATCAGCAGGCGCCAAAGCTATTTGTATCCCGGTGTTCGTTACTTGCCCGGTAAACATAATAGTTTGGGCAGGTCCGGATGCGCCTCCGGACCCGTTAGCAGCGAAACCGGCTGCGGGGACGAGGACGTTCATGTGCTCCGCGCCGCCGGATAATGCCATCGTCAACTTGGACCATTGCTCAAAGGCGAACGACACTGTCGCACCGGCCGTCTGCCGCACCTGATACTGAACCAGGCTTGGTGCTCCCGAGGACACGGCGGCAACCTTCCCATCTGACTTACGGGCAAAATTGGTGATCCAACCAAGATCAATCCAGGGAGAAGAAGGGTTATTCGGCTGAAAGCCGGCTGCCAGGGAAGCATCGAAGATTGTTGGCGTCTCCGTCATTCGGTTTACCGGTGCAAAGTAAACGCGTACTCGCCTGCTGATGGGTCCGGTTGGCATAATGGCCGTTAGAGTCGTAGATGAGCTCATGCTTCGTCCGCCTCTTCATAGCCATAAACCACAACTTTTGCGATCCGGCTCAGTCGATTCTTGCTGGTGACGATAGGCGCAAAGGATGGTGCGCCCCAGAATAGCCGTGTCGGGAGGAAGGCTGGAGGCGTGACAGAGAAATTCTGCTTCAAGGCGTTATGAGTTCCAAGTAGCGCAAGAATTTCTTGGTCCATGGCCGAGAGGAATCTGCCACGATCCATTCCGCCGAGGGTCGAAGTCCCCTCTGTCCAATAAAGGATGTCACACGCCTGCTGCGCGAGCGGCAGAGAATGCTGACTATCGATAGCCAGGTCGGTCCAGCGCAAAACAAAGACATCGGGCGCAGATACTGCGACGGCGCTTTCATTCTCCTCGACAAAAATACCGGGACGCTGCACTCCGCGCAGGACAAAGACGCGAGACGGATTCACAATACTTAACTGATTCCGCAGGGTCAGGTAGAAACTATTCCTGGTATTTTCCATTGCTAACTCACCGTCTCTTCTGCGGCGTCGGGAATGGTTTGGCGCAGTTGCACATGATAGAGGCAAACATTGCCCAGCCACTCAGTGAAAGAGGTCGCTTCAATCAGGAACAGCAGACCGTTGATAACGATCCCGGTGGCCATCGCAAATAAGATATCGGCCGACGCTACCTGTTGAACGCTGACCGCTGCCGCCACAGCGGAAGGAGAGATAAGAAGCTCCCGCCTGTTGGCCTGCCCTTCCTGCATCGACACCCTGGCTTTCCGAAAAACTACTGGCGCCAACGGCAGATCCTGGAAGTGTGGTGCACTCAGTCCAAGTTGCTCAGCGTCTACGCCGATCGCTGCCGGCACGGGCAGACGCAGACCTACCGCGAACCCTCCCTGCGAGCGGAGCATGGAATCCGCCGCGCGGGTAAGCCCTTCGTTATAGGAACGAATGGTTAAATCACTCATTGTTAGTTCACTCCTATCCCAATCTCGATGCAACATAGGGTGCAAGTAGCATTTGAACCTGCGGATCAACTAAGGATCCGGAGAAATACTGCATTTGCATGGTGTCCATTTTGCTTTGCTTGACATTGAGCCCCGGTGTTGACTGGGCATTCTTGACAATCTGTGCACACGCCACCAATATTGCCGGAGGGATGACTACCAGGCCTGCCGTATAGGTAACCATCACTTCTCCATAAGCCAGTCCTAGGAGGTTATAGGGCAGGAGAATCTCACCGGTGTTTGGGTCGAAGTCAACGCTAGTTGGATCAAAGGTGGTCCATTGCCCAGGTAGAGCGAAGGCGTAGGCGACTTCACCTAATTCAGGGTATGGGATCTCTCCGCGTCTGGGCCTTGTAAGTCTTCCTTCAAGCGAAAGGAATGGCGTAGTCGCCGGTGCTGTCGTCGCCAGGGGAAGATAACTCAAGCGCACAGTCTGGCTTCCAGCTATCACGCGAAGTCGTTCTGTATATTGCGTAGGATTAAGACTGGTCCGGCGGCAAAAAGCTTCGATTACCGAAGATGCCATCGTGATCCAATCATCTGTAGTATCCGGGGCCAAACCGTAATTCACATAGTCCGTAGGCTGTAAATATCCCATTGATGCTCCTGCCTCCACTCTGTCTACACATACAAGCGGCCGGACCAGGTTCGATCCGACCGCCCCATGCAGCAACATTTGCACTCAGGAATTAAGTCTTGCTGAGACTACTGTCCAAGCAGGTGAGTTACCTATCGACCAGGACCTGCGCGTGCGCATACGTCGCACCCTTTACGACGACGCCGCCGAATTTTACAACAGCATACTGGTGAGTCAGTGCACCAAGCAGACCTAACTGGAATACCCGTGGAGTCGGGTCACTCAGCCAGTGGTATTCAATCAGGTCTTCAGTCACGATATATGCGGGCAGAATGGCGCTGCCTGAACCCGGCGTCCCCGTATAACTCAGGGCCCATTCCGGGATGAGTGGTAGTTCGCCTGCCTGCGTTGACAGGGTCTTCACGGTGAACCCTGCTGCGATCTCGCGCGAATTCAAGACCACGTTAAATTCAGTCTTCATCTCTCGGTCAATCAGATCCAGCAGTACCGGGTTGGCATAGATGGCAGTTGGACGAACGGCGTAGTTGCTGCTCGCGACCATCTGCGCAATCGTTGACTTTAAGCCATCCACGATCGATGAGGTGGTCCCAATGGTTGTTGAGATACCGCCCGTCGCCCCGATCTGGGTCACCGCCCCGCAATATTGGAACGTGGTCGGTGTCGTCAGCGAGGTGTCGCTGCCGTTCCACAGGGCCACGTCATGAGTGCGCATCAGCCCTTCCACGGTATCGACAAGATCCTTTGCCTGGAGGTAAGCAAACTGCTTCTGCTGCGCCCCGACTTCCACATCGAACAGGTTATAGTTGAGCTGTGAAACAAGGGCCTTCAATGGAACACTGCGTTCTAACCGCGTCGGCACAACGGTTGCCGGCGTGATGTTACGAGGGTCCATAAAGGCTGCGCTTGCCAGTGCAGCCGGGATCGCCGTTTCTTCAAAGAACCTTGAAGGATGACCGGTAGCAGGAACCTGTTTAATGCGCTGCCCGAACATTCCCCGGCGACGCACGATGTCGAAGATCTCCGTATGGTAGAACGGAACTTCAATAGCACCAGGCCCGATGTAGTCAGCAGCAGAATGTATGTCGAGAAATTTCGATTGCATGTGTAGTCTTTCTGCCTGGCTTTCGCCTGGCTTGTTCGTTTGCATTCATGAAGTAATTGCCGATGCTTTGGAGCACGCCACTCCACCAGCAACGCCTGGCTAGCTCAGCACGCCCGCGCGCGCTAACTGCGATTTCACGGCTATCCGCTGTTCCAGGCTCAGGCCTGTTAGGGCCGCATCCAGAACGCCGGCCTCGAGTCCACCAGCTGCTTCTCCTGAGCTTTTCGCGTACATCTGCACAGGATTCGCAATGGCAGTTCGTCGAGCGATGGCAGTACCGTTTGCTTCTACCTGTGCCTCCAACGAGGCAATCCGCTGTTCTGCCAGGGCCAGGTTTCGTTCGAGGTCCTTTCGCGAGGCGTCGTGGCGACTGGTGGATGCTCCATCAGTGGTAGCGACGATACGTTGCACCTCGCCGCAAACATTTGCATGTCGCTCCTCAATACCGGCCATCGCGACCTGGAGCTGGGTGGCGGCTGCTCCCAGTCGTTCTGCCATCAACAGAATGCTTTGTTCCACTTGTTCAATTTGCAATTGGTTCTTCCTTTCATTGCTCACTCGTCATGCTGAGAAATAGGTGGCCGGAACACTCGCCGGCAGCTTCGAAGCAATACGCTTTGAATTCGTCGTGAGTAGAAAACTCGTTCCCGCATAAGCCGCTTTGCTGCGTAACAGAATCGCGGCACCGGTGAAAGTTACCTTGCTCAACCGCCAGATCTCCGCGCGCATATCTTCGACATGCGCATCTGCCAGTTCGTAGGACATGCCCATTTCATCCGACACACCCGCCGCATGCATTCCTTCCATTCGCTTTCCGACTTCAGGGAAGTCTTTGCCGAACAGGTAGCCGGCTACTTTCAAACGCAATCCTTCTACGTCTGCCTCGGTAATGATTCCGCATTTTCGTTGAGCATCATGACCATCCCAGCGGGTTCCATAGTTAACTGCCATCCCCATAAGGGACGGCAGTGCATCCACGGCGGCCTGGCGTGTCAACAGCACCCGGTGCCCCTTCGCGCCCGAGGGCGCACGCTCACTCGCCACATCCACAAACGTTAAAATACCTTCAAATGCAACACGGTTCGGATGCCCCGCTACGACTGGCATCTCGACTGCCATTGCTCTCAATCTCATTCAGTCCCCACAGTTCCAGTGCTACCGGCCTTCTAACGTTCACCTGCGTTCCTGCTTCACGTGACTCTTAACCTTCGGTCTCGACCTCCTCTTCTTCGCTCACACTCGTGGACGTCGGTGGTTGAAGGGGTGCCAGTCCGCGCAGGGCGCGTACCTCGTCCACGGTCAGCACCCCTGCCTGCAGCAGCTGCGTTTGTATCTGCAACTCTGTCAGTTCGTCCCGCGTCTCCAACTCGTTGAAGGCAAACTCGAATTCGCTCCAGCCGAGCAGCTTCGAGAACAAGTCTCTCGTGATGTGCTGTTCGACCAGACGCGCCAGCGGCAGAATGGCTGAACGAAAAGCCTCGTTCCCCATCTCGCCCGACGTAGACTTGTTTACGTCCTGCTCCAGCCCCAGTAGCATTGGCGGCAGGTTGAAGGCGTTCGCAATCATACGGATCAGAAATTGCTGCCAACTCAGCCGAAGATCTGCGTCCGTGCCAGTGGCAAATCGCAGCACCTCGGGCTTTTGCGGCGTGCTTAGAATGGGTACGCGCCCGGTACCCTCGATCTCGTCCTGCCACCAGCGGATGAGTCGTTCATGGTTCGCCGGCGAAGCCTCGTTGATCCAGAGCGCGTATTGCACAACTGCATTACTAGCCAGTTTGCCGGCAAATCGATGGGCACTCAAAAACGAATTCACTGTCTCAAACGCAACTTCCAAAGGACCCAGGCCGAACGGTGTATGAGTTCGGGGATTCATCCGCAGATAGATCAACTGGTCGTCGCGTAAAGATACAGTGGCCTCAGGCCCGATCCCACCTGTCCGCTGCGCATACCGCGGGCTGTCCGCATCACCATTCCACCTTGGGTTCAACTGGATGGTCGCTCCGTCTACCGGCCAGAGGCGCGCGGGATAGAGAGGGTTCCCGGTGGCTTCCATCTCGATCGCACCAAAGCCTCCTACGAGTGCATCTTCCAGCACCTGTTCGATCAGGGTCCGAAATGAATCCGCATCATTGGGCTCCTGCAGCATCGCTCGAAGCGCCCTGCATCTTCGATTCAAACAAGCGACATCGCCGGGTAGATATTCGCGCTTGACCCGAACCTGCCAGTCCATCGAAGCGATACGGTCCTTGATGATATTGATGGCCCGTCTCACCACCGGGGTTTCCGCGAAGCGTCGCAGGTTCGCCGGAGTTGGCTTCGGCATCAAGCTCTGTGCCGGGCCGTAGGGCGACAAAATGGAGGGAAGCGGCACTGTCAATCTTTGCGTCTCGTCATTCGCTTTTGCTGCATCCACGCCTGCTATCCATTCCCGCAACACTGTACGCGCTCCGCTCAACAATCCCATTCTCGCCATCCTCTGTACCGTTAAGTTGCAACGCGTCTACCCAAAGAAAAAGGAGCATGGCGTAAGCCATGCTCCTCACAAAACAGCACCCACCTGGTTTTGACTACATGCGTAAATCAATACGCGCTGCGGCCGCCAGGCGCGGCAGGTCTAACACCGTCATCACGCGAATCTCCTGCTGTTCCATCGTCTCCACGCCAAACCTGTATTGATCTACCCGGTCCTGATCTTCGCCCATGTCACGAATCGTTTCGATAATGGCTGTCAGTTGAAGCCCTGCATCCGCGATGCGTCGCACCCCCTCCATCAGCCGAGGAGCACTGAATGCCAGGCTCTTCGCTCCCTCAACATCATTGCCCAGCGATATGGCATGAAACATCTTGATCACACCATTCGGACGATAACCACAATCGATGTGCAGCGGGTCGCCGGGCCTCGTGTACTGGTCGGCTGCAATGCGCTTCATCATGTGTCCCCAGACACCTTCCTGCTCAAACTTCTTCCGCATTTCATTGTGAATCGCTGTTCTTCCGCTTTGCCGCTGGTCCCTCGACTCCTTGTGCGCCTCGACATACAAACGCATCAACTGCTCAATCTGTGTCTGAAACGTTTCCGCCAGGCATGCTTTCGGTTCCGTGATCTGCACCACGTTTGAAAGCGAATCATTTAGATGACCAAGCAGCTCCGGTGACCTTGTAAGACGTTCGTGCAATTCGTCCTCGAGCGCTTCCAGCATGCTGACATCAGCATACGGATCAACGCACCGTACGCGTCGCCAGTCTCGTGTAAATCGCAACTCCGTCTTACCGGCATTTGCCACGCCCGGCGTTCCTGCCTCTCGCAGCAGCACCCCTATATTGACGAACTCGTTCTTCACCGGATCCGGTACGTAGCGGATCAGCGAGAACTCGCAATGTCTTCGCTCTTCCACCTTCGCTCCTCACTCAACCTTTTTCTTCTCAATCCCTGACTCTACTGACCCTTATCGTCTACGCCAATCAATTCCTCACTGCACTTTTACCTTCTTCATTACCAACGATGCAGAGAACGCCAGAGATGTCATCTCATCGGCGCTCTTGCCCCAATTTGGAAAAGGCTCGCGGTCCGACTTACGAAAGTTAGCGATCAAGTCACGAACAGCTATCCTGCGGATCAACAGTTTCTCGATTAAATGCTCGATCTCTGCCGTATCACCGCCATACCATTCCACTGGCACCATCTCGGCAAGCTTCCAGATCCACGCTTCATCCATGGTTTCGACACGGGTCAGCCATGGCTCAAAACTCTCCCATCCACTCACCTGCGCATACACGGCATTACGCGGGAACACTCCTCTTAGGGTGACATCCTCAAGCGTCCACTCGGCTGCACTGAAACAATAGCCTTGATCAATGAACATGGCCGAGTATCTTTTTTCCCGCCCCTTGCGAACAAACACAGCCTGGCGTCCATTTGTATTACAGGTCCACTTATCAATGATCAGCATCCCGGCAAACTCGGCCAGGTTTTTTACATCCATCAACAAAGGCTCCGGCAGATAATCCACTACCAGCCCGGGCATTAACCCGCCTACAAATCGCGAGCCAAACTGCAAGCCCGACCGGCAGCGCTCGGAGGAGTGCTGCAGCTTGATACAAAGCTCCGGTGTCGTCTCGATCATCCAGGGAGTTACCTCGACCACGTCGCATTCCGGCACACTCAATCCGGCCTTCTTGGCTAAGCGTGTCGCGAGAAACTCGTTCGCCAGGACCCTTGTTGCCTGCGGATTGTTCTGAAACTTCACGACGTATAACTCTTCATCCGCGCCCAGCATCAGGTGACCCTGTGCGCCACCCCGCATTGCCCGTATATGCTGTGTCGCCAGGACCGCCACCAACCACCCCTGCTACAGATACTATCCGCAACCTGCAAGGTTACGTCACCGGCTCTCCCGTTATGTTTCGGAACCACCCGCCACTTTCATCTTCCTGCAAGCGCAGAACGCACTGCGAACGCCAGACCCATGGCCATCAGGCAATCGTCATGCTCTCCGGGAGCCGCCTCTATCCTTCCCCCCGCATCCCGTACGAACGTCCGGCATTCGCGTAACAACCTCCGGCTGTTAATTACCTCCGCGTTCTCCAGCAACACGCGTCCAAACCCGTCCAGCAAGGCCGGGCGTGTCAGCGATGTGGTCAACCATCCATCCAACCCGTTGTGCGCATAGATCCGGGCTTCTGCATAAACACTGCGTAGATAAATCAGTACCGCGTGACCATGGTTGTTCCGTTCGACGATCAACAGTGCCTGGTTATATTCAGCTGCCAGTTCTGTCGCCCTCTGCGCAATCTCCAGCAGTCCGATTTTCCCCTGGAACTCGGCGCACTGCAGGCCTGTACCCTTTTCGATCACCTGCATCGCGCAATAATCCCCGTCCATACCTCCGCCGGCCGGATCCACGGCAAGCAAATACTCTTTCCCCGGCAGCGGTGGATACCATACTTCCAATGCGCCATTCCATCTTCGGGTAATCGGCTCAGGCACCTCCCCAATCCGGCGATCGATCGCTTCCATGTCAAAGACACATGCGCCACTTGAGAGAAAGCATTCATCCGGGTTCTCCGGATATTCCTGGGCCCTCAGCCTGCCAAACTGCTTCTGAATACCGCGGCGAAAAGCAATTTGTCCCACTGACAATCCAAATGTATGTACCAGCTTCTGCTCTGCTTCATCCAGTGTCCCCGAGCCCCCGCTGCCCGAAACATACTCGGCCTCAACCCACCATGGAAAAAAGTGGCGCACGTATCCCGTCTCCCCCGCATGCATCCACTCATCGTAAAAGCAACCATAGGCTCCGTTGGCCGTAGACTCCAGCACCACTTCTCCGCCAGCCGGCAGGGATGCCCGCAGACCCGCCAGCACATCCGCTCCCGCGCGCGACCATCGCGCCACCTCTGAGCAGTGCAGGTTCTGCACTGTCAGGCCGCGACCCGCATTGGGGTCCCCAGCTGTCTCCACCCGGTACTCGCAATCGATCTTTGGAAATACCAGCGAACGCACATTGGCACGCGACGTCTTCAATGCTCCCTCACGCAGCCTCTCCGGTAATCCGGCATAGAAGCGATGCACCATCCGGAACAGGTCTTCTGCCGCCTCCTGCGTATGCGCCACCTCCAGCGTCAACGTGCCCGGCTGCGTAATGGTCTTCAAAAAGAACCTTCCCGCGATCCAGGTGCTCAAGCCCATCTGCCGGGCTTTGAGAACAATATTGCGGGCCCCCCGTCGCCGTTCGAATTCTTTCTGTACGGCGTTCGGACGAAGGGGCATGCTCAGCCCCTCACGCGTGCGAATGTGCAAGAGTGCCTCCGCCAGAAAGACAGCTGGTGTCCGCCCATCCAATAACTCGAAAGGCAGATCAAGGATCGTTCCGAACGTTTTCAGTTCCTCAAGCTCGCTGCAACTCGCCAAAAGACGCCTCCTGTTCCAGCCATCCGGGCCATCTCTACGTCTCGAGCACTCAAAGAATAATCACTCGCTTAGAGCCTGTAGCCCAGCGTTTCAAGGTCATTCCTGCAGCCCGCAATCAACTGCTGGAATGCCTGCACCGTCGCCTCATCAAGCGGAATGCTCAATCCATTTGCCGTTGCCGCTGTGTTCGTTGTGTGTACCGCCGCAACTAACAGTCCCAAAGCCGAAAAAGCTGCGCGCTCCAACAGGACCGCCTGGTTGCCTACTCCGGGAAGCAGGCTTGTAACCGCCTCTACCGTACCGGCTTCTGATACAGCCGTTGCCCCAACCCTGTCCATGAACAACGCTGCCTTTTGCAGATCCCCCAGCGCGCTCGCAAAGAAATGTCCAATGGACGAAAATCCAAAGACTGACTTGCTCGAAGAACCTGACTGCACCATGTCATCCTCCTGTTGTTTTAGCGGAACTGTAGGTATCCATTAAGGACAGAAGGCTCCGACATAGCTGTCGCAGCCTTCCACTGATTCGGCATGTACCTTACCTAAGCACGATTCTCATTCATTGATCTGCATTGGCGCTGTTGCCCTGATCGCCGTCCCATCGTCATAGAAGGTCTGTGTGCTACAACTGTTTGCTGCGGTACTGGGCGTACCGCCACCCACCACCGTTCCTCCACCAACCACGCTGCCCCAGCTAAAGGTGTAACCGCCCGTTGCGTTCTGACAGAGAATTACTAGAAACTGCTGGAGAGCTCCACTATGGACCCAGGAGGCAGCCGTCACACTCCCGGCAAGAATCAGCTTCTGCACGTTTTCATAACCCAGCGTGAAGGTAGGGGTGGCAGACCAGGTGACCACATTCGCAGAGTTCATCGTATGCGCTCCAAAATCTTTGTAGCTGCCGAAGGAATTAGTAGATCGCAGATAGTCATTCGTCCCGACAACTTTGGTTGTCACCGTGGTCGGTCGATTCGACACAAACTCCGATTGCATGTTTGAGACGGGAATGATGTCGAAGTCCTTTGCCCAGTTCATCCCCGTTGTTACCGTCGACGTAAATTCGTTCCCCACAAAGAAGCTTGTTGGATCTGCATTCACGCTGTGAAAAGCTATCGCTGTATTAGTCACTCCGTAGCTTCCGTTCAGTTCAAACCGGTTGTTTGACCAGTGCGAGTTATAACTCCGCAGGATTGCGCCATACTGGGTCGGCGTATCGCACACGTTATCGCTCCACCAGTTCCCCTGCGCATTGTCGTCAAAACAGGCCGTCATCGCGCCGTTGGCATTCGTGTCCCATACATGCAGGTAGCCATAGCGTGACCCGCCGACGTCATCCCGAATCCCTTCCGCATATCCCTTCACGTAGCCCTGCACATACTTCGAATCGGTAGCGTTGTCCGTCCAGATTCCATAACTCCCTGCCGGAATGGCGCTCCCATTTGTTCGATAGCACCAGAACTCCACGGCATCCAGAGAATTCGACCCTGTATAGCCATCGGCAGTATCCCCATTTTGCAAACAGTAATTTGTCGCGTTCAGCATCCGCAGATTAAGAATGCGTCCCCGCTGTTGGCGCTTCAACCATAAAGCCCGCTGTGCCGCATTGTTCGCGTCGATGGTGCCGCCGCCGCCGATCATCTGGTCACTCCACGCCGCTGTTGCACCCGCAATCACGACCGCAGTCATACTCGAACCAGCCTTTGCCTGCAGTGTCCCGCCCATCTCTAAATAGAGCGAGCCGGTTGCCGACAGGTTCACCGCACATGATGTCTCAAACACCAGCGCCGGCACATAGAGAACACCGCCGGCACCAGCCGCCGCAGCCGTTGTAAGAGCCGCGCAATTATCCGTCACCCCATCGCCCACTGCCCCGTAGTACCGAATGTCAATCCGAGGTCCACCCTCGACGACACTCGCCAGCTTGCTGATGCCGGCAGCCGAAACATTGCCCAGCCCATCCATCGTTGTCTGTCCCGACGTACCGAGACTCAAGCCCGTACTAAATGTTTGCGCGTTCACAAAGGTATTCGCTTGGTTCACCTGGGCTAGATTGGACGAGTTCGTCACCACCGCCCCGCCATTTACGCTCATACTTCCCGCCAGCACTTCGCCGCCTGTAGAAATATCAGCTGTGTGATTCACCCCTGGCGGCAACGTCGCGTTCAGCACCGCCTGGCCGCTGTCCGTCGAGCCTGTATAGCCCACCGTATTGCTGTTGCCGATATAGCCGAGCCCCAGTGTTGAACCGGTCGGAACCCCCGTTCGATACACCTTCTGCCCTGTCAGTCCTGTCCCTCCCGCTGCAGGGCAATAGACAACGTTACTGTTGGTTGCGCTCAGCGTAGCATTGCCTGTCTTCGTCGTCGCAGCAGGCGTCGGCAGTGTCTCAATCCCTTGAAAATTTACCTGGGTGCAAACATAGGAGTAAGTCGACGTGCCCGGCACTCCAGCCTGTCCTACACTCGCCGCCTGCGTAGGATTCGCCGTCTGCAGCAAGCTCAGCGAGCCATGCCCTTCAATCTGCCAGGGCGATACCTGCGGACAATCCATCTGCCACGCCATCTCGTAGTCGCCCTGCAGCGTAAATCCGGTGATCCCGTTCCCCGCCATTGGCGTAAACGCATAGCCACTGCATGTCCGCAACGCATAGCCGCTACCGGGCAGTAGCGTCGTGTATCCATCGTTTGACATGACACGAATGCGCTGGCCGGGTACACCGCCGGTAAAATTGGCAAGCTGCTGGCCCGGTGCACTCCCTTGGAGAAAGACATTGTGCAGACCCGCAACATTTTGTCCCAGCACTCCCGTAAAGGCATTCAACGATTGCTTAAAGTCATTGTCACCGAAGGCGAATGAGCTTGAGTATCCGCTTGGCGTTGAATAGCTTTGTGCGAAATTGCCGTTCCACACATTCGGCGTGCCGCTTCCGCTTGTTCTGCCGTCGCTGATATCTGCGGCCAGCGGTGAGGCGTCCACCACCGAGTTGCCAGTCCAGATATTGCCGCCCAGCACGTTCTGACCGCCTCCTGTTTCATTGATACCTACCCAGCTCCCCGGCGCCACCACCTGGTCATTACCATCATGCAATGCCATGTTGCCCACCCAGATGCTGTTGTTAGAGGCATCCTCGATGCCATCACCGGCATTTAAATCGGCCCTGTTCATATACCACCGGTTAAACTGGCCGCCACTCCAGATACCCTCGTCCGAAAGCTCGCCAATGTTCGATTCGTACCAGTTGTTGATTCCATTCCAGCCGTTCACGATAGCTTTCGAAGGTAGCGTCGCATCTACCACCGACTTGGTCCCGGTCGTCGCGACTGAACCTGTTGATATCTCGGAATACTCCATATACCCGTCCGTACCATTCATTACCACGCAGCCCATCGGGCTTACCGGGGTGATCGAAGATCCGCCAAGCGGTGGATATGAAGGCAGCTGCCGCAGCGTCTTCGTCGTTACCTCCTGCAGGCAGCTTGAACCCTGCACATGGTTCACGTACAAGACCTCGCCGCCCTCCCAGTCAAGAAAGCCATCGCCGAAGTTCACTCCCGTCACCCGTTCAACGTCTACCTGGAAGCCATAGGGTATCCATATGCCCTTATCCAGCAGGTTCCCCACCAGCCCGCCATTGATCGCAGCATTCGCTCCAGTGCTCACCACCGAAATGAAGTTCGCTCCCGGCTGGTATCCATTCACCGCCCACGTTCCATTCATTGTGGAATCACTCGACCCGCTGATAGTGATCGACGTTCCTGGCCCTCCCGCCCATCCATAGATCGGGCCGGCCAACTGCAGTGCAAGAGTGTTACTGGTGCGCACTCCACTCAGAATGGCCCGGGCGTAGCCGTTAGCATCGGTCGCCATTCCTCCCGCAATCGATGCATTCGCTGGATAGGCCGTGCCACCAGTCGTTGACCCGTTTGCCCCGGTGCTCGCGTAAGTGAACGCAGTAGGATAGTTGGCACCTCCCCCGGCAAACCCTGTCAGTGCTGTCACCACGAACGTTCCGTTATAGGTTGCATCCGCCGCGCCGCTTACCGTTACGCGCGTCCCGGCGGAAAATGCCGTGTAGCCGTTATTCGGCAGCGGCGTTCCACTTGCACAGGTCACGACATTGCTGCTGCGGGAACACTGGCCTAATGCCGCAGCTTCGCTGTATGTAAAGCTTGTGCCATTAGTTGTTACCCCGCCTTGTGTCACACTGGACACGCCGGCAACCGTGTAGAGCCCGTTGAAGGTCGTGTCCGGCGCAACCCCATTGACATTGATGGGCGAACCCGCCGCCAGCACCGTCAAAATAGGCTGGTTCGCGTTCACCGTCACCACCCCGGCGGCCCTCGTCACAGCGGTCGCACTCACTACAATGCTCTGCCCCTGGCCGTACATGTTGATGTCGTGTATGCCGACGTTCGACGCGCCAGGGGCTACCGTGATCACCGGCTGACCCACATTCCAGGTCCCCAGCCCGGCACTCCCGGCGCGCGCCTCGTAGTGTCCGTTCAAGGACACATTAGAATAGAGTGTCACATTGCCACGGCAATTCGCATCCGGCAGCTGCACCTGCGCGCTCGTCCGGCTACCCTGCTGGGCCGCGGCGCTCGCGGCATTGATCGCCGCCTGGATGGCCGCCGTGTCGTTCACCACGCCATTACAGGCAGCCCCGTAAGCCCGCACGTCAAACACATCAGTGTGTGCCACCCGTTGATCCAGTACGGCTGCTGCACAGGTATTCGTAAACTCCGGACTTACAACCGGCGCCGCGACAGTGTTGGGGATGACCACCAGCTCCACAGGGTTCGCCGCGCATGCCGCCGTCACGGCTGCCTGCACCGTCGCATACTGGTCTGCATACAACACGTGATTGATAATTGGAGCGTTGAGCGAGGCGGCGCCGAGCGTCCCCTCCACTGCCTGCGCACTCGTCGTATTCGCGTGGATGGCATTCAGGTCATTGCCGCCGCCAACCGAGATCCCGCTGATCTGTGTGTCCACGTAGTGCTTGGTCGACGCCTGGGACGCAGCCGTTGGATCAGCATTCAATACCAGCGGTCCCGTCATAGAGCCGCCAATCAACGGTATGAACGTCTGGCTGAGCGAAGCAATCGAGCTGTCGACATACTGTTTCGACGCAGTCGATACTGCAACCGCTGCCGGTATCAGCTGCGTTCGAATGCCGGCGATCGTCGTTTCCGCTACTGCCGGCACCAGCCAGTATTCTTTGCTCACGGCACCACTCGATAAGTGATACACCGCGGTGTAATACGTGCCAGCTGGCGTCGCTCCCACGTTCGCCGTCAGGTTCAGCGACAACAGCCCATCTACACCAATCGTCGCAGTCAGGCTGCCCGCCGCGACCGTCCCGTTGGCAGCGGTCGAGAATGACCTCCAACTCACCAGCACCGTGCCACTCGCCACCGAACCATCAGCGTTGTACACCGTGTCCTGGATGGTTGTCGTCGCAATCTGTGCCTCTACCAGCCAGCCACTCACAAGAAGGAAGGTTCCCATAAGCAAAGCAGCCCAACGGATCGCTGCTCCTGCACGACAAATAATCATGCGCGAAAAAAGGGATAAGGAATGGATCCCATCCCGTCGGTAGGAAGAAACTCTACTCACCAGGAAAAGCCTGTTCCTTTGTTTTTGATCTGATGCTTCTGCTTTCAACGACTCTGCCAAGCCAGCTCTCCTCGTCACATTCATTTCTGCTTTCCTGTCTGCTTGGGCGGCTGCAATTTGCGTAGTTCGTTTTTCCGGATTTCCGCCATCAGCAGCTTTCCCAGTGAGGGGGGGCGGCGCTTCCGCGTCATCGTCGCATCCTCATGCAGCTTGCCCAGCTCCCACAGCAATCGCAGTGGCGCCGTGCCGCCGGCTTTCGCCGACGTGATCATCTTGCCCGTGATCGCGCTCAGTTCTTTCAACAATTCAGTCTTGATGTAGTACTGACCATCTTTAACGGGCGCCCCCGGCGGCACCGCTAATTCATTCTTATCTGTTGAGTGGTCTTGATCCGACAGGACGGCCACCTTGATAAACGCCGCCTGCTTTTTCTTCGAAATCGTGACCCTCTTGGCGCCGTTCTTTTTCTCGGCCATGGCACACACCTCTTCCAACAGGCCGCTCAACGAATACTCCCAAAAAAAACTTTTCATTCCTGACCGCCAAATGGAAAGGGGACGCCATCGGCGCCCCCTTTGCTGGTTTCTCTACTCTTAGGTTTAGAATACCAACTTAGCGGTAATTACTCGGCGCAATTTAATTGCTTTGTAACTAGCCTAACTTCATCAAGTTACCAGCGTCGTCTCGAATTCTCGCGGTACGCTCATCCCTTCTAACTGCGGCTCCGCTTCATAAACCAGGCTGCAACGCGAATAAAAACTAAACACTTCACACCCCATACCAGCACAATGGCGCAGTCTAAAGAGAAAGACCGCGCCATTAGAGCCAATTTCCTGTAGGTGCAGGGCGAAGGATTGATACCAGCAAGAGGATCCAAGGAAACACCATGGCAATGGGATTTGCTCTAATTGCGAAGTGCAACTGCTCTGCTGGTTCAATGATTGTTCAAAATTGTCATGACGAAGGGATCTTATCGAGGAGCATGCGTTTTCCTTCCTTGGTGAAAAGCTTACGATCTAAGGTTAAGCACTCCAACTAAGCATATTAGTAGCGCGGCGTCTCCAGCAGTTCCACGTCGAGCAGGATCTTCGTCAGTCGATCCAGCGTCTCGGCATACCGTCGCATCACTGACCGAACACTCATGCCCAGCATGCCTGCCACTTCACCCTGCGTATATTCCTGCAAAGCGATGCGCGCAATCAACTCGCGGCCTACACGATCCAGCTTCTTCAAACATGACTCAACATCATGAACAAAAATGATGGCATCTTCAAAATTGCGAAGACCCGTGTGGCTCGCCTTCCCGCGAAACACAAGGTTGCCCAGCACAGAAGGACTCCTTCCCATCTGCATCGACGTGCACATGTAACGTCGAAGAAATTGCTCTGTATACTTCCGGTAAAAGGCCAGGCCTTCGTCAGCATCCGCATGGTGCTCTCTCTCATACGCGTGAAAAGCCGTCCCTTCACGCATTCCCTTGGCAGCGATTTCCGGCAGCACCAGCGCCGCACTCACTGGACACCTCCCTGGATCGCGCAGTGGACCTTCCTCTTTCGGCCCGAACGGCGCTCAGCGTTCGCCCGAGGGAACTGCGCGAGCTTTCTCGCACAAGGACCGCAGTAAACATTCATTAGGGCAGCGCAGCGGACCCACAAACTTCCGCAGCCTTCGCAAATCTTCAATTCCATCGCTTCAAAATGCATCAGGTTCTCCACTGTGGCTCTTGTTCACGTGTTTGCAGGTCTACTGACCCGTCTTTCCGTTTTCCCGGTTCGTTTACTGATAACTTGCTGCCGCTGACTCTCAGCCTTTCCGCCCTTGTCTCACCCCCTTCCCAAAATGGCATACGACAACGCCGACAGTGCAGGCACCGGCATCCGAACACGTCAGCACACACGTCGCATGGCACAGACCAGCTTTACTGGCATGCATTCACAAAACCGTGCAGTCATTTTTTAGCTTGAAAGTAAATCGACACTACGACCGCGAACCTCAAACGTCAACGATTTCGAGGCGGGTTTGCGTCCGTTTCGTCCGAGACTTGAAGCAGTTAGTGATTTGCGGCACTTTGTGAACACTCCTATCACCTTTCGATATAAGGCGGTGTGCACGTGTTTAGTGAAAAGACATAGATTCACACATGACATTCAGGTCGCAGCTTGAGAAAATCCGATCCGAATTGAAGCGGCGGATCGCAGCGAGACTGATTACTCAATGCGAGCTGGCAAAAAAATCACGGGTAAGCCAGCCAGTGATTTCCAATTTTGTTCATGGCGCCGGTATCAGCTGGAAAAGCGCTGATGCCATCGCAGCAGCACTTGGCCTCAGTGATGAAGACTTGGTCGATTCTCCGGCCGCTGTACTTGCTCTTCCAAAGGGCCACCCGGTTCCACTGGTGGCTCAGATTACAGCGATCGTCACGCCGATTATCAAATCCCGCAATGTCCTGCAATGGACGGATATCTTTATTGAGTCCCTTGATAATCCGGTAGCGCATCCTTCACGTGAGCGCACACTCTGGACGCGCTTCGTCGCGATCGACACCACGAAAGATCAAACTGGTCCGATGTTTCCATATCTGAAGAAAGCTGCAAGGCTTGTCATTGATCGCCACTGTCAGGACGCTCAGACCCACTATGAAGGAAGGCGTGCCATCTACGCGATTTCAGGACAAAGTATATTGCGGTTCGGCTTTCTTCAGCGAACCGGCGCGGCACTTGAGATACATCAACCTGACCTGGGTACTCAGCGAATAGAGGTCGAGTACATCGTTGGTCGGGTCTGCGATATGGTCGCCCGAAGCCGACCTTGAAGCGTCCGACGTCGAAATGCTACACGACGCTATCTGTAACGCGACGCCACCACTATCACTCGCCACCAGCGGGTTTTGAAGACGGGCGCGGCCAGGATGGTGCCTCTCTCATTTCCAGCAGCGAGGGCCGTCGAAGCCAGCAGCTCCCTGCCAACTCCGCGGTTGCGCGAAGCGCTCTTCGCCGTACGCGTAGTACCGCAGTACCTGCTAGCATCTCAGTGGAGGAAGTCCATGGAAGTCACCCCCAGCACGCCGAACAGTGCCCGCCGCAATGAAGACATCGCTCTTGACCTGCTCAAATTTGTAGCCACCACCGCCGGCGTCGGCCGTAAGGAAAGCGGCGCCACCACCGGGTTTACCGCCCCCGCTTCGACCAAGCCGGATGACCAGGTAGCCCATCTCCTTGAACTCTACGGTCGCTGCCTCACTGCGGTACAAGGCAAGGGAGCGGCGCGCTAAGCGCAGCCCTTGCCTTCAGCCCCCTGGCCATCAGCGCCGTCAACCTCGAATAGGCAGCTGGCCGTCTTCGGTGCCGGCGCCTTCGGCCAAAACCACATCCGCGTCTATAGGCAGCTTGAGCAGGACGGTCACCCCCTCCACCTCGCTGCCATCGTGGACCCCGCAATTTCCGATCTGGGTTCCATCAACCTGCCTGGCAACCCGGCTGGCAACCCGCAGTTCTTCTCGTCAGCAGACGAATGCCTGGCCGCCCACCATGCCGGCAGGCTCAAACTGGATGCCGCGTCCATCTGCACCCCAACCAGCGCTCACGCCTCCGTTGCAGCTGCCGTGCTTGATGCCGGCATTCATGCCCTGGTCGAAAAGCCAATCACGCGCACGCTGGCCGAGGCGGACGGCCTGGTTGCCCGCGCCAGGAGCCGTAACCTTGTTCTCCAGGTCGGCCATCTCGAGCGCTTCAATCCCGCCGTCACCGCCTTCGTCCCCTACCTCAACAAACCCATGTTCTTTGAGGCCCACCGGCTTAGCATTTTCACTCCGCGCTCCCTCGACGTGGACGTCGTCCTCGACCTTATGGTCCATGATCTCGACGTTGTCCTCTCCTTCGCGCAATCGCCCGTGCGCGAAATCCGTGCTGTCGGGCTCCCGATCCTTTCGCCAAAAACCGACATCGCCAACGTCCGCGTTGAGTTCGAATCCGGCTGCATCGCCAATTTCACCGCCAGCCGTGTCAGTACTGAACGCGTCCGCAAGCTCCGCTTCTTCCAGCCGCACCAGTACGTCTCGATCGACTATGCCCGCCAGGAGATTCTGCTGATTGAGACGACCCTGCCCCCTACCACCGTCGGCGCCGAAGCTGCAGCCCTGCTCAACAGCGCCGCTAACCTTCCACAAGCTCCGGGACTCAAGCTGACCAAGCCATCCGTCACCCCCGGAGAACCGCTCCGCCTGGAAATTGAGGCTTTTCTCAATGCCATCGAAGGCGGGAACAGGCCCGTAGTTTCCGGCGAAGACGGCAGAGCGGCACTCGCCCTGGCCCTCGACATCACCGCGTCCATCCAGAGCCACATGGACCGCTTCAACCTGCCGCGCCTCTCCTGAAACCGGGCACTTCCTTGGGCACTGCGAGATACAACCACCGTACCCGATAAACCCAGAGACTGTTTTGCATGCAAAGACGCGCCAAATGCTAATCTTGGGGCATACAGCGGCGAGGAACGTCAGTGAGCACCATAATCAAAGAAGTTGATCCGGGAGCACTGCACCCTGCCGGCACCCGTCAACCGCCAGATACCATCGTTCCAAGCGGCAGCTTCTACATTCCTTCCCTGGATGGCATCAGGGCAATCTCTTTCTTCATCGTTTTTGTAGCTCATGCCGGCTTTGGTGAAGTCATTCCCGGTGGCTTCGGCGTCACTGTTTTCTTTGTCTTGAGCGGCTTCCTCATCACGACACTCCTGCGCATGGAGTTCGCTAAACACGGGGACATACGCCTTGGCAGTTTCTATCTTCGCCGTGTCTTTCGCATTCTGCCGCCCCTCTACATCGCCCTGCTCCTAGGTGCCTGCCTCGCCCATTTTGATACCCTGCGACCGGGTGTGCCGTTCTGGGGAACACTGATGCAGTGCCTTCAGGTCTCAAACTACGAGCAGATCAATAGCAGGCTTCCCGATATCATGCCCGGTACCGGGGTCCTCTGGTCCCTTGCTGTCGAAGAACATTTTTACCTGGTATTTCCGATCTTTTATCTATGGATGTGCCGCCGTCTCACCGTCCGGAAGCAGGTGTGGCTACTTGTGAGTCTTTGCGCCGCTGCCTTCGCCTGGAGAGGGGTCCTTCGCTACGCGTTTCATGCGAGCGATCTTCGCACCTTCATGGGGACGGATACTCGCTTCGACTCGATTCTGGTAGGTTCCATTTTCGCCGTCGTGGCGAACCCGACACTCCGGGACCCTCTCAGCGGCTGGATCATTCAACGCATCCGATGGATTTTACCCCTTGCTTTCGCACTGCTTATCTCCACCCTGGTCGTGCGCAATGGCAATTTCCGCGAAACACTGCGCTACACTCTGCAAGGACTAGCGCTCGTGCCTATTTTTATCGCAACCATCCACTTTCAGAAGTCGCCGGTGGTTCGCCTCCTCAATCTTCCGACGGTGCGATTCCTTGGCGTCATCTCCTATGTGCTCTACCTCTGCCACTTCATGATCCTCGTCCGCGTCAGCGAGTCGATCCACGTGAACCTGTACCTGCAGGCTCTTATCTCTCTAAGTCTGTCAGTCGTATTTGCGAGCGCTGTCCACTACTGGATTGAACGGCCTCTGGGCCGCGTCCGTAAGAAGCTGTCCGCGGCCAGTACCTAGGCATCTTCTAAGCACTCCGGCGAAGGGAAGCCGGCAACGCTCGCCAGCGATGCTCATCAGTGGGCTGTATTGACGCTATCCTTGGCGCGGGCGCATTAGGTAAATACCCGCCGGAATCCATGCCCTGCGTAAGCAAGTTCGGGCTCTTCAACCTTACTTAGTGTCTCCGTGGGACGCAGGGATTGCGACCAACCCAGAATCATGAAAAGAAACTGGTATACCGGCACATTCAGGTAAACGGTGCCCAGGCAAATCGCCAGGCCCGCGATGCACCCACCCAGGCAAAAAGCAAAGTCCCTATCCTGCTGATCTCTCATACGGCGCAAAGAACGAAATACAGCGATTAACCCTTCGATCATCAACATGGCAAAGGCAAAAGCGCCGACATAGCCCTGGATTAATCCGAAGAACAGATAGGCATTGTCAATGGAAGCCTGCCCGGAAACCATCGGCGGGTGCAGTCCCCATCCCCACCAGCCACCCTTTTCAATAAGCGGCAGGTAATTCTGGATCAGCAATGCCCGATACACCGCATCTCCCTGGTCAGTACTTACCTGGCCCATATTCGCAGATGTATAGCTCTTCATCCCCACAAAGCCAACTGTGCCCAGCACTACCAGGATCAGCGCCGTCCTCCTCACATAAGGACCTATCTTTTTCCTGTTGCCGCGAATTGTTCTGGCAAGAATAAAGCCGAAGATAATGCCGATATAGGGTCCTCTTGCCTGGTTCTCGTACATGCCTACGCATACAGCGGCAAGAATCAGCGCACCCTTCGTCAAAGGATGGCGCAGATAGCGCAATTTCGGTTCCCATAGTTTGTTCTTATATAACCAGTAGGCAAAGAGCGTGCCGATGATGAAAACCATGCCCGTCGTTTCCGACTGGGCATATGGTCCCGACACCCGGCAGAAACCCCAGCGGAACTGCTCAAAGTAGCCAAGCTTGTCCGGAATCAGCCTTGACCAGAAGATATGGAATGGATCAACGCCCATTCTGAACTCATAGACCGAGATCACTGCAATGACCGCGAGAAGAAATGCGATCCTTTTCACCACTGCCTCTCGCATTCCCCTTTGCTCAATCAGCAGCTTACCAATAGCGTAAGGAAAGATAGCGATTGTGAGCGTGACAAAGGTATAGCAGATACCTGGAGTGGTCGTCGGCTCGCTCTGGAACATGGAATACACTGCGCTTAGTCCGAATAAAGCAGCCCAGAAATCCATCCGGCTAAATTTCCAATCACGCCAGCGCGTCGCAAATAACCACACTCCAACGGGCAAGATGGCAGTGTCCGCAAACGTGAGCGGAGGCATGGACGGCACTTTCCAGATGTCGTACAGCGGCAGAATAAGCAGCACGGGAATCAAGACATTAAGGACTGCCTTCTCTATCGAACTCCGCAGCAGTACAACGACCGATACGAAGAATGGAATTGCGACAATGGGCTGTAAATTCATAAGTGTCCATACAATCTGCTGGAGAGAAGAGCGCAGTTTTCAGCGCTACTCGTGTTGCTATGACTTCTCCATCATTTTACAAATCGACCCTGTCTAGGAGACCAAGACAGAGATCACCAAATCCCGGCGGTACATTGCCAGAAAACTGCCTCAAGGAAGCTTTATTCTGTCACGGTGCCAAACACCAAACAAGCAAGGATACTATTTGGACCACTCCCTGGTAATTCAATGGAGGCGCGTTCATTGCTCTCATTCGTGCGCAGCTATCGACCCGAAGAAAAGAGTTCAGCTGTACAAACGTCAGTCGATCACCCTGCCATCAGTGCATCTTGTCAAAATCAAGTCCGAACTTCGGTGCTGCCTTCGTCCCACTGATTTTTATGGGAATCTCCGCCCCCGCTCCGTGCTTCGCAAAAAAAGGATCAGCCGCTGTTAACAGCAGCGACTTCCACCAGGTACTTACCATCTGCGAAAGTTTCGCCCTGGTCCGAACCAGCCCGGTAAACTCAAACTTCTGCCCGTCCAGTGTGTAGACCCCGGCCAGGTCAACCGTTGCCCCGGGCATCTCATAGTCGAGTGTGCTGAAGGTCAGTTTGCCGCCTGCCAGCGCAAAATGCCCGGTCATTCCCGCCTTTACCTTCGCCGCCCCGGGTTTCGCCAGTTCCGGCTCGCCCTGCGCGCGCAAACTCAACATGTCTACCTTGTCCTGCCACTGCTGATTGGTAAATTGAATCTGATCCAGCGAAAAGGCTCCCTGCATCTGCATCTTCTGCGAAACACTTTCCTTGCCCGGTGGGATGTGCAGCTTCGCATGCGTCCCGATCACCCCTCGCATCACCACCGGCGTCGTCTTCACTGCCAGCATCAGGAAATCCTCAATCCGGCCCGCTGGAATATTCACGTCCAGGTCAATCACGTGCCCCTGACCTTTGATATTGACCACCTTGCCATTGCAGGTGAAGGTCGAGTGACCCAGCTTTGCGTTCACTGACTGCAGGTAAGTATCGCCACTCAGCCCATCGACAATCGCCTCGAACCGCGTCTCCAGCGGCACTGGATGATGCGCCGTATCCAGAGAAAAGTCCGGCGTCTTCGTCGTTCCGCTCACGTCAATGCGATCCAGCTGCCCTTCAAAAATCCCTTCAGACGACAGCACTCCGCCAATGCCCTTGATCGTGTTCAAATCCGCATGATCGAACGTGTAACGGCCGCTTACCCCCGAATCGCCCGGACTCTCAGTATTCCAGGGGCCAAAACTGCCCACAGCATGAATATTGCCCCGCGGGATCGCATTGGTCAGCGTCGCGTCGAAGGTCGAAGCACTCTCACTGCTGACATTCTGCAGCACAATGTGCTTCAAAACGAAGCGTTTCGGGTCCTTACCAGGCTTGTCTGTGCCGATAATCAATGCAGAGTCGTTGCAGATGATCTCGTCGGCGACAATCTTGATCTTGCCCTTCTTCGGACCGCCCTTCGCCGCTCCTGCACCGTTCGCATTCCTCTGGCCCCTGGGCGGAATGTGGATCTGCAGACCCGAGACCTGGACCGCTCCGATGTGTGTCGGTTTGACAAACAATCCAAGCAGGCGCGCATGGAACGAAAAATGGCTGATCGCGATCAGCGGCGCCGTCGCACCGGCAGCCACCACATCCGGCGGCGCATAGATCCGTAGCCCCGCGCCCGAGACCTGAAGCCCGCGGAAGAGTGAGACCTCGAGCGTATCCAGTTCTACCTTACTGTCGAAACGCGTACTTAACGTCTCGATCACGCGTCCCTTCAGGATGGGCTCAGCACGCCGCAGTACCACCTCGGCAATTACCGTCAGCACAGCAACGATGATAAGCAGCGTGATGCCAATGCGCCTCCAGATACGTCGACCTCTCAGTGCTCTTTCCTGGGCTCTAGGTGCCGCATTTTGATCTCGACCCGACGCATGTCGGTTGCCAGCGGACGCATTTTGATCAGAAGACAAAACCACCCTACCTTAATTCCTTGAAGCGCGCCCGGATGCTCACACATGACAGATTAATTCGCCATGCCGTGTTCCCAGCCATACACCTTTTGAATCACAGGTGGAAGGGCTCTATTTGGCTTCGATCGGAACCACCAGGAGGCGATCCAGGTTGCGCACCCAGCGCGCCGGACGCTTGTCCTCTGAGTTCACCAGCTGAAACGTTCCGTTGCGGCCTAATGGCTGTCCATCGACGCCATCGGCCACGATCACATCGCCATTATGCATGGCCGGATCCACTTCGGCCACCGCATACAAAACCTGGTAACCATCCATCCCTTCCGCTACCACTCCTGTCATGAACAGTTTGCCCCGCAGCCTTTCGCCGAGCGGCGCATTTACCCTGACCAGCAGATCTGCCAGGACGACCCCCGAGTAGTTCTCGCTCTTTTTGCTGTGTGCGTTGAACACCGTAATGGACTTGTGCGGCAGCGCTTTCAGATCAGCCCGGGTCAGCTTCTGTACACTCCCGTCCAGACCGCGGATTTCGAGCGACTCCGACAGCCTGAAGTGATCGGGGGCAGTGGTGGCATCATGCATTTCCTGGGCAAATGAATCCGCAAGGCGGCCTTGCAGCAGGGTGCATAGAGCAAAAAGTGAGAGGGTCACGAGTGGGCGTTTCACAAAGACAGCATATGCCCAACGTGCTTCCAAGAGCCTACAATCCACAGTATGAAGGTCTCAGCCAGAAACCAGCTTAAAGGCACTGTAGAAGAAATCACCCTTGGCGTGGTCACTGCCAGCGTCAGCATCCGCGTAGGCGAACACCTGATCGAAAGCGTCATCACGCGACGCAGCGTGGAGGAGTTAAACCTGAAGAAAGGCGACCCGGTCACCGCGCTCATCAAAGCGACTGAAGTTCTCCTGATGGTCGAGTAGCCCTCGCCCTGTCAGAGGCAGCACCTACCGCTTGCATCACGGCATCTGCGCAGACACGAATATCAAAGTGCTTCTCGAAGCAAAGCTTTGCACGCTCTCTGTACAGTTCGCGGTTAGCGGCGCCAAGTGCGGCCCAGGTCATCAACATCTGTGCCGTACCTTCAACTGAATCGGTAGCAACCAGCCCGGCTTGTTCCGCGTCAATCTCCCGCCAGATATTTACCTTGTTTGAGATCAATACCGGCACCCAGCAGGCAAGTGCTTCAACCACGGCAATGCCAAAATTTTCCTGGTGCGAAGGGAGCGCGAACACCTCCGCACTGGCTAACGCGCCCCACTTGTGGCGGCCCATGCGCGCTCCTGCCCATACCACCTGGCCGGCTACACCAAGCTGGATAGCCATGTCTTCAAGTTCCGCCTGCCAGCCGACCTGGTCCGGACCAACAAATACGAGTCGCCATTCACCTTGGCCGGAAAATACCCGCGCGAACGCCTGCAGTAACAGGTCACACCCTTTCTTCGGATGCAAGCGGCCCATGAAAAGCACAATCCGCTTTCCGTGGAGCTCCGGATGCTCCTCAAAAAACCCGGCAGCTTCCTTCTCCAGGTTGACCTGGGGAGCGCGTGTCCCTAACCCCGTAACGACAGCCTTGACCTGGTACAGCCAGAAGGATTGAGCCGCCAGTATCTTTTCTTCTTCGCAGGTAAACAGCGTCGCCGCAGCGTCCCGGATCACCCGATAATCGCCCCACGGCCAATACAGCCACTTCTTCAGGTGCTTCCATGGATACTGCCTCTTAAACCACGGGTCAAGCATGCCGTGGGGAAACACAAAGTAGGGTGTCCGGGTACCCTGCAGCGCAGCCCGACAGCCATACCCCTGGTACTGCCACAGTCCATTCACAATCACGCCGTCAAAACGAGCGTGATTCGCCCGCAGCCACGGCACCAGTTTGTCAGAATGGCCGAAAGTCCCGCGGGCTGGTCCCAGCAGGTGCAGTGGAAAATTCATCTCGCCTACCGGATCGCCATCTTCGTCCAGCGCCGCGATCTCCACTTCATGTCCGGCCGCCGCGTGTTCGATCGACATCAGGCGCACCGCCTCGATGGGACCGCCAAATGCAGGATTGAGAGAACGCAGGAGATAGAGAACTCGCATCGATCAGTTGACCACACCTCATTCTAATGGCCCCAGGAAGCGCCGCTGTCCTAACCCGTCCACAGCAAGTGGTAGTACCGTTACCGAGGCAATATTGCCCGAAAGGTAATACACAGTTTGTGGACTTATAAAGGGGTATTTGATCTGGCAATCTCGTTCTTGAGGAAACACCCATGTCCGTCGCGACTACTTATCCCAACTACTCCGGCATCCAGAACGGCCTTCGCAACAGCGACTCTTCTTACGAATGTGCGTGCACCGAAGAAGTAGCCAAGGAAGGTAACTTCTTTCGTGGTATTTTCGTCGCAGTGCCGGCAGGCCTTGTCCTGTGGTTTGGCCTGCTAAAGCTCGCAACTATCATTGTTCACCACATTTAGGTCAGTCACGGACTGAGACGATTGTTGGCCGATATGACAGCAGTCGGTCAGGCCATGGTCGATAAGGCACTCGCACACCACCATCTTCGAAACAGCCAACAAACCTTTGTCGCCGTCTCTTCTGCACAGGGCCGCGCTTCAAACAGCTTCCAGCACCCTGTAGGGCAGGGACGGCAGCTCTACGCGAATCGCATCCCCTGCCTGCACCATGCCGCTCTCCAGCACAATGCCCATGATGCCGGCCTTGCTCACCAGCTTGCCCTGCTCATCCCGATGAACCGCCGCAGCCATCAATCCTGGCAGAAAACGGTCCATTTGCACACACGGGTCTCGCAAGCCCGTCACCTCGACGATCGCTGATCCCCCAAGCTGCAGGCGCGTCCCCCCTGGCAGATGCAGCAGGTCCAGGTTGCGCGTCGTAATGTTCTCGCCAAGGTCTCCCGGTTGCAGCTTGAATCCTTTCTGCTTGAGTTCATGGAATAGCTCTGCCGGCAAAAGATGGACCTGCCGCAAATTCAGCCGCCCCGGGTTCTTGCGCTTGTCATAGACATGCTGAACGGTCTGGCCCAGGTGCCCATCGCCTTCTACACCCAGCCCGGCCAGCAGGTGAATACTTACCTGCGGCTCCTTGCTGAAATGATGGCCACGCTTCCGACTTACAGCGACAACTTCAGCTCCCGCAATATCTTGGAACAAAGACGTGTCGACCCCGGCGGCCAATCCTACTTCTGGCGTTCCCACAGTTCCTCATGGCGGTCGTCCCGGTAGAGAATACCGGACACCTTGCCCTCAGCATTCTTCTGAAACACCAACCGTGTCGTACTCCCGTTCGCGTAGAAAAATACCGTGGGCGTCTCTGGAAAAATCTCTGATAAGTCGCCGGTGCGGTTTTTGACCATCAGCCGGTCGGCACTGCGGATGATCGTTACCTGGCGCACGCCGCTATCGTAGTAATCGCCTTCATACGCGTCATAGATTTCAGGATCGACCTTCGCCGGCGCAGGGTGCAAAGGAATGATCAGCCGGCTCGCAGAGGGCCGCGCGGTCTTGATCTCGTCCAGTCGGTGCGCCAGAAACCATTGCGGCAGTGCGGGGTCAGTGTAGGCCTTATCCCAGGCGTTGTGGTGCCACCCTTCAAACTCCCACAAGCGTACATCTCCGCCATTCGCCGCCAGCGCCTGGTACATGATCTCGGATTGCTTAGGTACAACGACTGGATCGAGCAGACCATGAAACATCCACACGGGCGTCCTGCCAACTGCGTGCACATACTCTCGCGGCAGCTCGTCCTGCTCTTTCCAACGCGCTGGACGATAGGACCAGAATATTCCGCCCGAAACCGGCGCTATGGCAGCAAATTTGTTGGGATAGTTCTTCGCGATCTCCCACGTACCATAGCCACCCAGGGATAGGCCGGTCAGGTATTCGCGCTGCGGATCGCCGTTGAACTCTTTCACCTCAGCATCAAAAGCACTTACCGCCATCGCCATGATGTCAGGGTCGGTCCAATAATGGTGATAGTAGGGGTCTTGCGGCATGACCACCACAAACGGCCACCGTTCCGGATGGGAACGGATTGCATTCGGAAGGCCGACCTGTGTTTCATCCATGCCGTCGGACCCGCGTTCCCCTGAGCCATGCAGAAACAAAATGATAGGCCACTTCTCATGCCGGTTCCACGTTTCCGGCAGATACACCTGGTATTTGTAGCTGACGCCATTGAGCGTGATCACCCTGTTCAGGAAACCGGTGTCCTGCGGGTGGTTGTGGCCGGGACGAATCGCCTTCGCCGCCGGCAGCAGCATGGTCAGGGCAAACAGGCTAATTAGAAACCGGGGCCGCCAGGCGTGTAGCCTCATCTACGCAGCATATCGCAGCCAGAGCAGATTTCCTGGTCTTGTGTCCAGGTTTTATAGCGACGAAGCGGCGAGAGCCAGTCTGCGCATGCCACGGCCATTTATCCCGTCCCCCGCCGAAGGACGAGCCGGTTGCACAGGCTTCCTGGCTACCAGCAACGGTCCAGCTGCGCTTACCCCAAGGGTCTTCTCCAGTCCTTCGATGGAAGCCAGGCCGGCTGCTCGCTGCGCCTTGCCCGCCAGCACTCGGAATACAGGATTTTCAATAGGAGCAGCGGCAGCCTGTTGATGAGCACGGCGCATCGCAGCCCCCAGTATGTGCGACAGGCTCTCCACCATCCTCCGGTCCGAGGATGTCAACGGCCTCACATAGCCGGCAGCCGTTTCCAGAGCGACCGTGTAGCGCAGACCGCCCTTCCAGACCGCAGCAGCCGCTACCAGCAGGCAAAGCACTACTCCGGAATAGAGAGCATTTCGGTGCATGGAAAGAGCGCAAACCTCAAAGCTCAGTGCCGCAAACAGGGGCGCCGCAACCGGCATCCAGTTGCGCGAGTGATAGATCACCTCAACGTCCGAGATGCTTAAAAGCGGAAACGTGCGATGCCGCACGTAAAACGACTTATCGGTCACTAAAACATTGCCACGATCAAAGAGTTCGATTTCGCCCGACATCAGCAGCACCTCGAAACGACTTGCGACTCAACTGTTATCTCCTGAAGACCCAGGTCGAGTGAATCGCCCATCAGTGTCATTACGTCGGTTAGCCGCTACTTGATCAAACTGGTATTCATCGCCTGGCTTTTATGTCACTCCATCAACCCCCGTTCTTCTTACGTAACCGGGCTTCATAAGCGTATTATCGATATTCGATAAAATCCGTTGACACACAGATCCTGTGACGCTTATTGTTTATCGATAAGGGTGGGCGACATGCTGGGAACAGACAAGCTGATCAAAACTTCGCGGATCGTGGTCTACACCGGCCTTTTCACCAACCGGGGATTTCTGGCAACTGTGATCCTGGCACTGCTTATGTCTTCTTTTTTCTCCTCTGCGCTCGCGACATTCCTCCTAATCCAGCGTCCTGGGATAGACCCGCGTTCAGAGATGACCGGACTGCGCTTGATGATGGTGCTCGGCATTGTCATGGCGCTGGCCATTGACAGGCTGTTCGCGGCCTTGAAGCAAATCATCGAAACAGCACGCGCCGGTGATCCTTTCATCGCTGCCAACGCCCTCAGGCTGCAAACCATCGGCTGGGCTCTTCTGACCTTGCAACTCCTTGCTGTTCCGGCTGCCTTGATCGAAAAGTTTTTTCCCGGCATGGGCATGGGCACACCCGACTCTGCCTTCTCCGTCGGGGGCTGGTTGGCGGTGCTCATGGTGTTTGTGCTCAGTCGTGTATTCGCCGCTGGGTCAGCCATGCGTGATGACCTTGAGGGAACGGTTTAGATCATGCCAATTCTGATCACGCTGGACGAAATGATGGCGCGTCGGCACATCTCACTCACCCATCTGTCAGAAGCGATCGGTATCACGCTCGCCAACCTCTCGATCCTCAAAACCGGTAAAGCCAGGGCAGTTCGCTTTTCTACGTTGGAAGCCCTTTGCAGAACGCTCGAATGCCAGCCCGGCGACATCCTCGTCTTCAGCGATGAGGGCGACACCTAGCTGCTACTGCTTACCTTCACACCTGGCACAACGAACTGATGCTGACGGAGGAAACGCGCCATGCACGAGCGGTATGCCTATGGCCCGGCATCTTCAATCCCTTGAGGCACTGGGCCGCTTGCGGAAGGACAACAGTCGGCTCTGTTGCATGAACTCTGTTGGCGCAGTTTGGCTCAGCCCCGTTAGATTAAGCGGCGATCGTGAAGACCTTGAACAGCTTGTTGCCAGTGATCGTAATGGTTCCCTTACCGGCCGTGGCGTTTCCTGTCACGACGACGGCCGATTGCTCAGTTCCGTCGATGCGAATGGCCGCTAATCCATGAGGAAGCAGGCTTGGATTGTAGCCATTGACTTGCAGGCTTTGGGGCCATCGTGGTGTGTAGGTGTAGGACTCGTTGCTTAAATTGCCGAAGTGAGCAACACTCCATTCCCCGTTGGAAGCGTAGGTTGCAGAAGTCAATAATGTCGAAGGGTGATTTGCGTCGGTTGTCCAGGCCGGCGTGACGGAAGTAAGGTGGTCAGCAGGATCGTATGCGTAGGCAAAGCCATTTTGGGCAGTCGTCTTTGAAATGATGTTTTCCGTGCCGTCAAAATCGTATTCGAGATCCTGATATGCGCTGGTGCACGTGCTCAATACACACTGATAACAGCTTTCAACACTGCCCGCATTGTCATACGAATAAATGCTTTTCGCCTGTGTCGAACCGCTGAGCTTGCTTCGGTAGGGTGTCGACACTGTCGACCGACGGCCCAAGACGTCATAAGTGGTATCAAACAAGGTTGTTCCCGCTGGGTCGCCATGCTGCGTCTGGCTGACTCTGCCCAGGCCGTCATAGACTGTCGTGTCAGTCTCCGAAGCGATCGAAGAATAGTCCGCGCTACCGTGTTTGGGTTCGGAGAAGTATAACCAAGGCTGCTTGCGAGATTATGGCTGCCAGCTTTTCGCAACAAAACCTAAACGTACGATTTTTTACTTTTGGTGTGGTGACCCCATGAGTGCCCCGGATAGTCGGAAGTCTCGTTCTTGCCGAAAACCCGACTTTCTGGAAGTCTTGCATCGTGCAGTAATCCTGGGTCTATCCGTTGCCAAACACGAGATAGTAGAAGTAGGTAGGCGAATGCCATTCAAAAATAGAGGAGTTGGAGCTACGTCTTCGTCGGGTACCGGAACGTGTGCGACTGGGTCTGCTGCAATTGCGCTGCATGAAATGCATGAAATAGAGCGGCGGAGAACGAACGCGGATTGGGGACGCAGTATGCTGCAGGTTCGGCACATGTTCAAAGAATTTAAGAGTGGTTCAATCCTTGCGCTGCTCCTGACGATTGGCGGCTTACCTTCCTTTGCCCAGGCTGCGCAGCACTCTCCTGCCCCGCTTCCTACCTTGGTCCACACGGACGGTCGGTATGCGCTGATGGTGGATGGCGCACCCTACCTGATGCTTGGGGCGCAGATCCACAACTCAAGTTCCTGGCCAGCAGCGATGCCGGGCGTCTGGTCTGCAATCGAAGGCATCAAGGCGAACACAATGGAAGCGCCGGTCTACTGGGAGACGATGGAGCCGGAGCAAGGACGCTTTGATTTTGCTCAGGTGGATATGCTAATTGACCAGTCGCGGGAGCATGGTGTCCGTCTCGTGCTGCTCTGGTTCGGGACCTGGAAGAACGGAAGCGGACACTATATACCGCAGTGGATGAAGCAGGATGAAGCCAAGTACCCGCATCTGCTTGGGGAAAACGGCCGGGCGGTGGACTCGTTGTCGCCACATGCGCCGGCGACGCTCGAGGCAGATAAGCAGGCGTTTTCGCACTTGATGCAACACCTGAAAGCCAAGGACCCACAACGAACAGTGATCATGGTGCAGGTCGAGAATGAGACGGGGGTCTATGGCGCGGTTCGCGATCACTCTCCGGCGGCAGAGGCGCTTTTTCAGAAGGATGTTCCGCAGGCTGTGCTGAAGAGCATGGGCAAGGAGCAGGGGGGATCCTGGGCAAAGGTCTTCGGGCAGGAAGCCGATGGATTCTTCCAGTCGTGGGCGGTGGCAACCTACGTCAATGCAGTAGCCCAGGCGGGGAAGGTTGAGTATGCCCTTCCCATGTACGTGAACGCTGCTTTGCGAGATCCTCTTCACTTTGGCAGGCAAGGCACATGGGAGAGCGGCGGCCCTACGGACGATGTGCTTTCCATCTGGAAGGCGGCCGCGCCGGCCATCGATATCCTGGCTCCGGACATCTACCACTCGGATCACGCACGGTATGACAAGGTGCTTGATTTGTATGCGACGAAAGACAACGCCCTGCTGGTGCCAGAGACGGGCAGCCAGGCGGACTACGCCCGCTTCTGTTTCTCGGCTATCGGTCACGGAGCGCTTGGTTGGGCTCCCTTTGGAGTGGACCAGCCTAACGGCTCGGTTACCGGAGCGGCCGAACTCTCCGCCAGGGAGAGTGCAAGGCAGCAATTCACCTATAACTTCGAGGTGCTGCGACCGATTGACCGACTGATCGCACGCCTGAACTTTGAAGGGAGCGTAAAGGGTAGCGCTGAGGACGAGAGCGTTCATGCTGAGAGTCTCAACTTCGGCGAGTGGACGGCTATGGTTTCCTACGGGCTACCCGGCTTCGGCATGGGGAAGGCTCCGCAGGGGAATCAGACGCCGCGGGGAGAGGCGCTGGTCGCACAACTCGGGCCGGGCGACTTCCTTGTCGCGGGATACGCGGCGCGGATCGACTTTCAAAGGGCAGGAAGTCCGGCAGGTCAGCAGCGCCAGTTCCTTGCTGTGGAGGAGGGAACGTATGTTGGGGGTAAATGGACGCGGATGCGCATTTTAAACGGGGATGAGACTGACTATGGTTTGAACTTCACCACCAACCCTCGTCTACTGCGTGTTACGCTAGCGACCTTTTGACCGCGAAAGCTGCGCGTGAGGATGGCTCAGTTGAGCACACGCTGAACCTGAACAGCTGCCCACTGCCCTCCCCTTGGGGCTTCAATCTCCCTGGTATTGAGTTGAGCGGCGATCGCCCGAAGCGAATTACAGCCAGAGGCTCGGCTCTGGCTGATGATAGGGATAAGCTCAGCACCCTGCTTCGCTACCCGCTCGCTTCTCACCTGCCGGGCACTGATTCGAATCTCAGCCAAGGTTTTAGAAAAATTGCTCTGAGAGACGAACATCGATTCAGAGGTGCCCAAGCGACTGAGTATCAGATCGATACCACCGCGCTTAAGCAACTCCATCCCTTGCTCATCGTTTTTGGCTGTCTTCACAGCATATCCGCGCATCTGCAGCATGAACTTGCGACCGGAAAGGACCTGGTCGTCAGCATCAACGCAAAGAATGATCTTCTTTCGCTTCGCCGTCGGCACTTTCTCTTCAGGAATGGTTGGCGCATACTCGTAGGTCGTGAAGCGACTGATGCCGGGTTCCCAAGCGATGGCTGTTCGCTTTTCTCCCGTCGCCACATGACGCCGTAACTCATCCGCTTTGGCCAGGGTCAGGGAACGCTTGCGCCCTTTGTAGGCGCCACCTTTTTGGCATAGCGATTCCTTCTCGCTGCCGCTCCTTGATGAGTTCGCGCTCAAATTGAGCGAACGCCCCATGATGCTCAAACAATAGGTTCGCCATGGGCGAGTCTTCGCCGGTAAAGGTAAGGCTTTCCTTGATGAATTGCACGTGAATGCCACGCTGCCTCAGGCCGACTAAGATGCGGCGTAGATCGTCGGTATTCGGCGCCATGCGATCCATGCTGTGTGACAGACGATGGTGTCGCCTTCACGCACGAAAGCCAGCATGGCCTCGAGCTAGGGATCCTTGCCGGAGGCTTTGTCGGTGTATGTCCGCTCGACCTGCACCCCTTCAAGCTGTCGCGCCGCATTCCACGTATTCCCAGGCATCGTGCGTTCCTTTGTGCCCCTATGCTGAGCAATGCACAGGTTGATGCGGCCAAGCAGCTCATTGATTTTTTGCCGAAGCGAACCTAGGTTGCCCCCAACGTCCGGTGTGAAGAAGAGGACTCGCGATCGGGCCAGCGTAACCACTGAACCTTGAAGAAGTCTTCTCCGCGCTTGAATTGTTGGCTGTCACCTATGAGAAGGCTTCTTCTCTGCTTCCTGAGTCGTTGCGCGTAAGAGCGATTCAGAAAGAGAGCGATGAGCGCCTTTTTATCGACGCTGGGATGCGGGCGCTACAAGCAATCCTGCTGGGCTTCATGAGAAGCACTGTCACTAATCTTGGCACTCAGATGCCGTTCCCCTTATCGGACGTGCGCAGGCTTACTTCGAAAACTCCAGAGTCCGCGCGATACTTCGCGAGTACCGGATTAATGGGCGGATTTCTTTTAAAACTCGAGAAGGACGAAACGGCAAAACCGTATATCGCTTCCGAGTACTGGAGCCGTCAATGGGGCGCTCACACAATTCGCCACAAGATAACCACTGATCAGATTCTCAAAGTAAACGCAGAAGATTAAGCTGGTATGCTCATCGCTCTTACTGGAGTAAGTTCACGCAAAGATTACGCTGCTCCGCACAGCTTCAAGGTAGGCGCGTCGAATATTGGGACTGCGAATGTGCGAGCGGAAGAAGTCGCGCAGTCGCTTACGCGCTTCGGACCGTGCGGTAAAGAGTGGTCTGAGAATTGTGAAGCTGTATCTGTGTCCCATGATGGTCGCCTCTCTACTGATACAACGATGGAAGATCCCGGCCGCCATACACGACCCGCTCAACCTCACCACATCACCGTCAATTCGAAACAAGATCACATGATGACCAAGGCTGACGAGCCGCACGTCATCGCCGATGTCAGGCCGCGATTGATTGAGCATCGGGTGCTGAGCGATCTTGCGGAACTCGGCGTAAGCTTACGGACAACCCGGATGGCGCGGCGCGGGTGTGTCCTGGACAATCCATTCTGCAATTTCGCCAAGGTCTCTTTTGGCGACAGGTGAGACCTGGTAAACGCATTATTCGGTTTCGGCGGCAATGGCCTGATACTTGCGCTCCAGCTCATCGAAAACTTCGTCGGGTTCAAGACCAGGCCTATTATCTGCGCGAGCTTCTTGCCAAAGCTGCCGCAACTCGGCGATGCCGTTTTGTTGCAACTGGCGCTTATGCGTCCAGTCGCGCAAGGCATCACGCACGACCTCGCTTGATGAGGAATACTCGCCGGTCTCGACGGCCTGGCGCAGCTGAGCAACCATCTCAGGCGGCAGAGCGATAGAAATCTTCTGAATGGTTCGCACGAAATACTCCCCGCAAGGCGGTAAGAACCGTTCCGACCGTACCACTTTGCGGTGACTACATATGGTTACTATTACGCACGCTAAAGGACATAACCACGGGTATACTCGGTCTGTGACCGAATCGACTGAAATCGTCGTTCGGGCTCCTGTGGAGCGTGCGGCCTCGCAAGCCCGAGCCAGGGCGGGGGCGTAGATTCTAAGCCTTAGGTTGGCGGTGTTGAGGCAGCACAGGCCCTCGGGAGCATTGCCCTGGGGGGATCTTCGCTCCACAGGCCGGTGCGCAAGGAGCCGACCCGGGAGTGTTCGAACATTTTTTACATGTTGTCAACTAGCATGCGCTGTCTGCGCTCTTGGAGCGCAAGAGGCAGGGCGCCCGCCGGGCAGGCCGTGCCCCGTGGCGAGCCCTCGCCGCGACTCGGTGGGACGCGCGCGCGGCATCCGCGACGAAGCCCCGCGCGCAGCCAGGAAGAACCTCGCGCTTTGCTCTCCTGCCTGCCGGGTCTGCCCAGGGGCGGACTGCTGCGCTTCGGTGCCGGGGTCTGCGGGCTGCTGGTGTTGGTCTTTGTTGCTTCCTTCGTCCTGCCCTCCTTCGCTAGCGCCCAGATGACAGCAGTGCCCGTGATCACCACCGTGGCGGGCAATGGGACGACGTGCTCAAACCCCACTGCGGCAACGGGAGCCTGCGGCGATGGTGGACTGGCGATCAACGCTACCTTCAGCGGCAACAGTGTGCGTGGAGTTGCGGTCGATAGTGACGGAAATTTTTATATAGCAGACCACAACTCGAACCGCATCCGCAAAGTAACGGCGGCGACCGGCATTATCTCTACGGTGGCTGGCGATGGAACGCCATGTTCGCCAAGTACAGCCGCATGCGGGGACGGGGGGCCCGCGACCAGCGCCAATCTTAACCAACCGTGGGAAATCGCGGTCGACAGTGTCGGGAACATCTATTTCGCAGAGTACGCCAACCACCGCATCCGCAAGGTGACAGCAGCGACCGGATTCATCTCCACCGTCGCTGGCAATGGGATGCAATGCCCGGGAGGGCTGGCTACAGGGGCAGGTCTCTGCGGGGATGGTGGCGCCGCGACCAGCGCCAATCTCAACGCTCCGATTGCGGTGGCGGTCGATAGTGCAGGGAACCTCTATATCGCGGACGACAACGACCTGCGCGTCCGCAAGGTAGCGGCGGGGACACAGATCATCACGACCATTGCCGGCAGCGGGGCCGTTTGCACGCCGACGGGTGGCACTTGCGGGGACGGCGCGGCCGCCACCAGCGCCAGTTTCAACGGTGTGGCCAAACTTACAGTCGACGGTGCCGGGAACCTCTATATCGCGGACCAAGGCGCCAACCGGATCCGCAAGGTGAACGCGGCGACCGGCTTCATCTCTACTGTCGCCGGCAATGGCACGGCATGCCCAGGAGGATCTGCTACGGGAGCGGGTCTCTGCGGGGACGGCGGTGCCGCGACCAGCGCCGAACTAGATAGCGCATTTGGAATTGCGATGGACAGCGCTGCGAACCTCTATATCCTGGACTTTTCCGACCAGCGCATCCGCAAGGTGACTATGGCGAGTGGTTTGATCTCGACCATCGCCGGCAATGGGACGTCTTGCGCCGACCCGACGGCGACGCCAGCCTGCGGGGACGGCGGTGCGGCGATCAGTGCCAACTTCTTCTACCCATTGGGAGCTGCAGTAGACAGCGCCGGGAATCTTTATATCGGTGACCTCGTGGACAACCGCGTACGCAAGGTGGGGTTTGGGAATTTTCCTCCTACGGCGGTGCTTGGGACGAGTGCGGTGCAGAATGTTCTGCTGACCACCACGGCCGCCGAGACCATCACCAGCATCAGCGTTCCGCTCTCGGCGGGCGGCAAGCAGGAGTACACGGTCGGCACGGTCACCGGGTGCGTGGTTGGGGGGAGCAACGCGAGCGGCGTCACCTGCACGATCCCCATCACCTTCACCCCGGCATATCCGGGCGCTCGCCCTGCCCCGCTGCAGGTGGTGACGAGCACCGGCTCCATCAGCTTCCCGCTGACCGGCACAGGCACAGGCCCGCAGGCCGCGCTGACGCCGGGGGTGATCTCGACCGTGGCCGGCACTGGCGTGGCGTGCCCGAATCCCACCGGAAGTCCAGCCTGCGGCGATGGCGGCCCGGCAACCTCTGCGCCCATCTCATCGGCCTCCAACGTATTTGTCGACAGCCTGGGGAATGTCTGGGTGGCAGATTCTGGAGATAACCGGGTGCGGGAGTTTACGGTGGGCGGAACGATCACCACCGTGGCGGGCAGCGGCACGGCCTGCGCCGCCCCGACCAACATCTGCGGTGACGGCGGCCCGGCCACGGCAGCCAACCTCAATAGCCCGAGCGCCGTGTTCGTGGATGGCGCCGGCAACCTCTACATTTCGGACTCCGGGGACCAGCGCATCCGGATGGTAGCGGCTGGAACGCAATTGATCACTACAGTGGCCGGAACGGGGGCGACGTGCGGGGGCGGAACGGCGGTTTGCGGGGACGGCGGCTTGGCTACCGCAGCGCAGTTCGGCGGTCCCAACGGGCTGGCGATGGACGGCCAGGGCAACCTCTACATCGCCGATTCCAGCGAAAATCGAATCCGGATGGTGGCGAACGTCGCGCAGGGCGGTGGCACTATCACGACGGTGGCGGGGTCCGGGAACCCTTGCTATGGGGCGGCGGCTTGCGGAGATGGCGCCTCGCCCCTGCTGGCGAACCTCATGGCTCCCATCGGCATCTTCGTGGACTCCATGAACAACCTCTACATCGCGGACACCAACAGCTTCCGCATCCGTAAGGTGACCACCGTCCCCAGCACGTTTTCGAACCAGGGCATCATCACTACGGTCGCGGGTACGGGCGGCGCGTGCGGCGGACCGGTAGCGGTTTGCGGGGACGGCGGGGCGGCAACTGCGGCGTTACTTCTATATCCCTACGCCGTGGCGGTCGACTTAGCAGGGAACGTTTACATCGCAGACTCTGGCGACAGCCGCATCCGCAAGGTTTCCGCAGTCTCCGGGCTGATCTCCACCGTTGTCGGCAATGGCACGCAGGGATATGGCGGGGATGGCGGGGCTGCGACCAACGCCGCGCTTGATATCCCGGTTGGCCTCAGCTTCGACAGCGCCGGCAACCTGTACATCGCGGAAAGGGACGGTTACCGTGTTCGCCGGGTGGACCTGTCCCAATCGCTGCTAACCTTTCCGACGGCGACGGCGGTGGGCTCTTCGGACTCCACCGACAACCCGCAGAAGGCGACGGTCTCAAACACTGGCAACGCGGCGCTGAGCATCCCGCCGCCGGGCTCGGGCTCGAACCCCTCCGTGGCCACCTACTTTCCGCTCGACCCCGCGACCACCTGCCCGGAGGTGACCTCGGCCCAGTCCGCGGGCACGCTCCTGCCCGGCGCGGACTGCATCTACGCGGTGGATTTTGCTCCGGCCCAGGCCGGCGCGGTGACCGGGTCGGTGGTGCTCTCGGACGACTCGGGGGGCGTGACGGGGACGCTGCAGACGATCCACCTGGCGGCGACGGCCTCGGCAGTGACCACGACGACCACGCTCAGCTCTCCCGGCTCCTCGGTGTACGGCGCTTCGGTGACGATCACGGCGACGGTGGCGCCGTCGGCAGGCACGGTGCTGCCGACCGGAACGGTGCAGTTCAAACTGAACAACACCAACGTA
>CAZZXL010000007.1:12671-60918 GCA_964658035.1 uncultured Acetobacteraceae bacterium | reverse complement strand
CGGTAACGTCGGCCTGGGGACTTACACCGATCGACTTTGATAACGATGGATGGATAGACCTTGCGGTGATTGTTGAAACCGCAAGAGGTACTGAGCTGCGGATGCTGCGCAATTGCGGTTCAAAAGGTTTTGTCGATGTGAGCCGGGCTCTGGGTCTGGATAAGCTGCATTTAATTGGTGCGCGCTCTGTCGTGTCGGTTGACTTTGATCACGACGGCGCTGCTGACCTGGTCATCTCCAAGGTGGACGGGTCGCCACTGGTTCTTCATAACGTCGGCGGGACAAAAAATCATTCGCTGCGCATTGACCTTGCCGGCCTGGCTGATAACAAGAGCGGGATCGGTACCAAGGTAGAAGTTTTTTCTGATGGCGACTGGCAAAAGTTTGAAGTCACCGGCGCATCCGGTTACATGGGTCAGGGGTCGATGGAGATACTGGCAGGTCTCGGCCATGGCGACAAAGCAGATGTAGTGCGCCTTCTTTGGCCGACAGGAGTGCCGCAGGATGAACTGGATGTTGCCTCGAACAAGCCTGCGGCTTTAAAGGAGTTGGACCGGCGCGGCAGTTCCTGTCCAGTCCTTTTTGCCTGGAACGGCAGTAAGTATACGTTCGTTTCAGATGTAATTGGCGCAGCAGTGGTCGGACATTGGGTATCGCCGGTTGCTCGCAATCACTCTGATACGGATGAGTGGACGAAGATTGGCGGCGACCAGCTGCGCTCGCGCCACGGTCTGTTGAGTATTCGTTTCGGCGAACCGATGGAAGAAATTAATTACATCGATCAATTGAAGATGGTTGCGGTCGATCACCCTGTAGGCACCGAAGCTTTTCCTGACGAGCGGTTTCTCAATGATCGGCCCTTTGCTTCCGGTAAGACGATGATCTCGTCGGCACAGGCCCACCTGCCGTCGGGTGCGTGGGATGACCATGGCCGCGATGTGATGCCTTTACTCGCAAAACAGGACCATCAGTACGTCCGTGACTTTACGAATCTTTCCTATGCAGGTTTTGCGAATGTTCACACCCTTACGCTCGACCTAGGCGACTGGTCACCGGCTGACCCCTTACGTTTATTCCTGCGCGGCTACATCGAGTATTTCAGTGCGAGCTCGATGTATGCGGCCTGGCAGGCCGGCATTACTCCGCAATCCCCGGTCGTCGAAGCCCAACTGCCCGACGGCAGCTGGAAGCGCGTTGTCGAAGACATGGGTTTCCCCGCAGGTCTTCCTCGTACGATTGTTGTTGACCTGACGGGTAAACTGCCGCTACATACACGCCGCATCCGTATGACCACTAACCTGCAGATTTACTGGGACCAGGTACTCATTGACAACGCTGCCGTTTCCTCGCAGCAATTCCGTGAGACAGCTCTGCCCCTCGCAAAGGCTCATCTTGCTTTCCGGGGTTATCCGCGGCAGATCGATGGCGCAACACCCGGTGATCTTACCTATGATTACCAGAGCATCAGTGCAACTGGCCCGTTCCAGTGGCAGCGTGGCGCGTATACAAAGTATGGCGATGTCACGCCGCTGCTTACCGGCAAAGACAATCACTACGCTATCTTCGGCAGCGGAGAAGATATTGATGCGGAGTTCAGCGGCGAATCACTGCCTTCATTGCCTGCCGGTTGGAAGCGGGACTACTTCTTTTACGCCGACGGTTTCGTGAAGGACATGGATTTCTACGAGGCACTGCCATTTACGGTTGCCGAGATGCCTTTTCATGGGATGTCTGCTTATCCCTACCCATCGCGCGAGCACTTCCCGGATGACGCCGCGACGCTCGGGTACAGGCTAAACTGGAATGATCGCATGGAGTCCGGCGATAGGACACAGAGCTACCGGTTTAACTACCAGCCTGTATTTTCCAAGCCGATCTTGAAGGATTAGAAAATTAGATCTGGGCTAAAGGCGGAATGCGGTAGCCGAACGCCTCATCAATAACACTCGCTATGCGCAGGACCAGTTCATCTTCATAGGGTCGCCCTGCTACCTGCACCCCGATGGGCAAGCCTTCCGGCGATTGCCCGACTGGTACGACGGCCGCGGGTGACGCGAGCAGGTTAAACCACTGGGTGAAGCGCATGGCTTCGAGATAGCGGACGGTCTGCCCATTGATTTGCCACGCTCTCTCGCCTTGTCGAAAGGCGGGCACCGCGCATACCGGCGTCAGCAAGACCGGGCAGGCTTCCATCTGGGCCAGGATTTTAATGCGCAAAAGATCAGCTTCGGCCCATGCATGCAGTAAGGATGAAGCTGTTAGTGGAGTTTCTGTTGCTGCCATGCTCAGGAACTCTGTGAAGGTTGGACTTAGTTGTTCGCTGCGACCAGCGATAGTCTCTTCATAAAACATCGCGCCACACTGCACAAAGAAGATATGCCAGAGTCTTCGGGCTTCTTCCAGTCCCTCGGGGCAGAAACGCTTGACCTTAAATCCATCAGCTTCGAGAACGCTCGCAGCATTTCGGACAGCCAGACGTGTTTCTGGGGTTGCAGGTCCATGGCCATCATCATCGAGCCAGGCGATCTGTACCGGTCTGGCTTGCGCCAGTTCAACCTTGTGAAAGGAAACGGGCGCACTTGAGGGGTCGCTACGGTGCTGGCCGCTCATCACGTCGAACATCAGTGATACATCTTCGATGGTGCGCGCCATGGGACCGAGTGCGCCTAGGCTTGAGAACGGGCCAACGCATGGCGGCATATGGCCCATTGATGGAACGCGGCCGGCAGTGGGCTTCAACGCGCATATGCCTGTGAAGTGTGCCGGTTCACGGACAGATCCACCGCTATCACTCCCGACACCCGCTGCTGACATACCCGCGGCAATCGCGGCAGCTTCGCCACCGCTCGAGCCTCCCGCGTTTCGTTCAAGATCCCAGGGATTATTCGTATTGCCATGCAACAGGTTGGCTGTTTCATACGCCATCAAAAACTCCGGGCAATTTGTCGTGCCGAGAATCACGGCACCTTCCGCGCGAAGACGTCGAACAACTTCCGCATCTCCGTTCGCCACCATGCCGCGTCGCAGCAGACTACCGATCTCGCAGCGATGACCGGCTACTTCGATCGAGGACTTGACGGAAACTGGCAGCCCGGCCAACCGGCCAGTCTTCTTTTGTCGCACTTGTGCTCGTACCCGCTCCGGATCAAAGTCGATATACGCATTCAATAACGGGTTGAGCTGCTTGATCCTTCGAATGTGCTCTTCTACAAGCTCGGAGGCGGAAATCTTTCGCGTCTGCAGCATGGAAAGCTGGTGGACGGCAGACTGCAAGGCGATGCTCATTCCTAGATGATATTGCTTGCGCGGCTCTGACCATGTAAGGCGGAGGTCAGGAATGAAGAGAATGGCTTCTACAATAGAGAAGAGCCGATGCCATTTACCAATTCATGAAGCACTCATCAAAAGGAACAAGCAAGACGCCATGGGATGGCTTTCTGGTTGAACCTGATCCCGATGAAGACGAGACAAGTCTTTCGTCGTTCCTTGGAAAGCGGGTGTTGATCACAGGCGCCGGTGGTTACATTGGCTCTGCGCTCGCTCGTTCGATCGCATCTGTTCCAGTGGAACGACTGGTACTGCTCGACCTCTCGGAACATGGTCTCTACCAGCTTGAAAAAGCACTTGAGCGCCATCCGCTATCGCCAGCCTTCACCATGCTCGTCGGTAGTGTCTGCGACGGAGCTTTGCTAAAAGAAGTGTTTGCGACGTACCAGCCGCAGATTGTTTTCCATGCTGCGGCGCTCAAGCATGTGCAGCTGATGGAGGCTAATCCATTAGCCGCGGCACACACCAATGCTAGCGGCACACAGCGGATCGTGGATGCAGCGGTGATGGCCAAGGCGGAACAACTCATCCTCATCTCCACTGACAAAGCAGTTGATCCGATCAGCGTGATGGGGGCAACCAAGCGGATTGCTGAACTGATTCTTCTCGCGGACACATCCTCAACCAGGATGAAGATCGTTCGGCTCTGCAATGTACTCGGATCATCGGGGAGCGTGGCGCCGCTGTTTCAGCAGCAGCTGGAGGATCAAGAAGCATTGACGGTTGCTGATGCAGGAGCGACCCGATACTTTCTTTCGATCGCGCAGACAGTCCACTGCCTTATGCTGGCAGCTGCCACGAAGATTTCAGGGCTGTTTGTTCCTGAAACTGGTCCTGCGTATTCCATCGAGGCATTGGCCAAGTACATTGTGCAGAGTTCGCCAGGCGGGAGTCTTCGATACACCGGCCTGCGCATCGGCGATAAGCTGCATGAGCAGATGATTTTCTCGAGTGAACGGATCTTGCCGCACGAGCTGAATGCAGCACTCCTGCCGGTTGAAAGTCCATCAATGCATGTTGAACAGTTACGCGCAGGGATAGATGATCTTCGGTCTGCCCTGTTCTGTCGTGATGTGCAGCGAGTGTTCGAGGCTATCAGAAGCCTCGTGCCGGAATACTCTGCGGGCCGACTGGTTCAAGATCAGTCTGGGTCGCTCAATACGGATCAGTCATGAAGAAAATTGCAGTCGTTACCACGTCACGAGCAGACTACAGTCATCTTTACTGGCCGCTGAAAGCCATGCAGGCGCACCCGGATATCGACCTGAAGCTGATCGTGATGGCTGCGCATTTATCTCCGGAGTTTGGCTTGACGGTACGTGAAATAGAAGCCGATGGGCTGCCGATCGCTGCACGCGTCGAATGCCTGCTGAGTTCAGACAGTGATGTTGGCATGGCGAAGAGTATCGGCGTTGGCGTGCTCTCACTTGCAGACATTTTAGGGGCCACGCGGCCTGATCTTCTGCTGCTGATCGCAGACCGTTACGAGATGCTTGCGCCGGCTGCGGTTGCGCTAGCGCTGCGTATTCCCCTCGCGCATATCGAGGGCGGCGAGCTGAGCGAAGGCGCGATTGATGATGCTGTCCGCAATGCTTTGACCAAGTTGAGTCATGTTCATTTCACATCAACCACGGCTGCCCGTGAGCGCGTCATCGGCATGGGCGAAGAACCCTGGCGGGTCCATCGTGCCGGTGCGCCATCCTTGGATCATCTTCGCAAAAGCAAACTGCTTGATCGGTCCCACTTAGAGACGAATCTTTCGATCGACTTAAGGCTTCCGACTGCAGTTATTGCGTATCATCCGGTCACGCTTTTAAGCGACACGGTTGCAGAAGCCGACGCTTTGTTCGCGGCACTCGAAAGTGTGAGCCGGCAGTTGGTCTTCTGCTATCCAAACGCCGACGCGGGCAGCCGTACTCTGGTAGAGCGGACACAAAAATTTCTTGCTGCAAGAGGAAGCGGACGACTCTTTGTCAACCTGCCTGCTGTTGCATACTGGAGCCTGCTGAAAGAAGTGGACCTCCTCATCGGCAATTCAAGCAGCGGCATCATGGAGACTGCTTCATTCGCTCTCCCGACGGTCAATGTTGGCATGCGCCAGCAGGGAAGGGAACGTCCGCTGAATGTTCTTGATGCAGCGCCAGTCGCACAGGAAATCCTCGCTGCAATTGAAAAGGCAACGAGCCGGACCTTCAAAGATACTCTGCTCGGGATGACGAATCCATATGGTGAAGGGACGGCGACGGAGCGCATTCTTGAAGTGCTCACGACCCTCCCCGCTCGTGACGCTCTCCTGATGAAGCGTACGCGTGCAACTTTGGCAGATGTCCGATGAACATTCCGTTGTCGCAGCCCGACATCACTGACCTCGAAATAGAGGCGGTGGTGTCGGTCCTGAAGAGTTCGCAGCTCAGTCTCGGTCCTAGGCTTGAAGAATTCGAGCATAGGATTGCTGCCTACATTGGTTCTCCTCATGCGATTGCCGTGAGCTCTGGCACCGCCGGGCTGCACCTTTGTGTGCGCGGACTTGGTATCGGCCCGGAGGATGAAGTGATCGTGCCGTCCTTTACCTTTATCGCGGCCGCCAATGCGATTCGCTATGAGGAAGCTGTGCCGGTGTTTGTCGATATTCAACAGGAGACACTTAACCTCGATCCGGTCTGCGTGGAGGCCGCGATTACCCCACGCACGCGAGCGATTATGGCGGTCCATACCTTTGGACGGCCTGCGGATATGCAGGCAATCTGTGACATTGCCAGACGTCACGGACTGTACGTGATTGAAGACGCGTGCGAAGCCATCGGTGCAGAATTCGATGGGCAAAAGGTCGGTACATTTGGCGATGCGGCTGTCTTCGCCTTCTATCCGAACAAACAAATTACCACCGGGGAGGGTGGCATGATCGTCACCCGGAGTACAGCACTGGCGCGCGAGCTGGCAGCCATGCGCAACCAGGGCCGCTATCCGTCGGATGACTGGCACCAGCATTCCATTTTGGGGTTCAACTATCGATTGTCTGAGACGAATTGTGCTCTCGGGTGTGCGCAGATGGCACGTATCGATGAAATTCTGCACAAGCGGAAGTCGGCAGCTGAGCTTTATCGATACGCGATGGCTTACTTGCCTGGAGTCATTCCGCCCGCGCCGGATGAGGTGCATGCAACGACCAGCTGGTTCGTGTATGTCATTCGACTCCGGAACGTGGATGCATCGCAGCGCGACGCCGTCGTGCAATTGCTGCGGGCGGATGGCGTTCAATGCGGCCGCTATTTTGCGCCTGTTCATCAACAGCCGGCGTATGCCAGCCGAACTCTGTCACATGCTCTTCCAGTTACAGAAGCTGAGAGCCAACGTACGATTGCTCTGCCATTCTTCTCCAACATCACGGCTGAGCAGATTAAATATGTAGCGCGACAACTGGAGGGAGCTCTTTCAAAGTTGGGATTGAATTAAGCCTGTCTTGAGGCGGTAAATCCCATGTCAGCAATGGAGCTTAGCAGTCTAGCCTCGCTGACCAAGTCGGGACGAAAGCAGATCGTCGTGCTTGCTTCCTGATAACTGGAGTTTGCCCAGACGACGCCCTTTTGCCGCTGCAGCATGACGTCAAGACCGACGGCACAGGTGATGCAGCTAAAGCCTACGATCTTATACTTTGCAGTTGTCTGCGCAGTGTTTGAGGCGGCGTGTGCAGCCTTGAGGCTTCCAGCCCCGGCAAGCGACATCAGTCGAATGAAGTGTCTGCGGATCATCTTCTTGTCCCCATGTTTTATTTGGCGATCGCCAGGCCTGGTTGATATTTCCACGAAGTCTGGATAGCGGCGTTATCGGAGAACCTGGTGTCGACATAGTCGCTGAATTGAATCTTCTTATCCAGTACCTTGGTCTCAATCATCATGTCGCGCACCATGTCAAAGTCCGGCTTCCTGGGAGCGAGCGGAGCATACATGACGCGATCGAGGGGCTTCGTCAAAGCCCATCGCAGCAAGGCGGGCTTCTGGTTGTAGTAGAAGCGACCGACGAAATCGGCGGCATCTTCGCGGTTGGGCTTTCCCTTGTCAAGCCAAAGGCCGGAGCGGGCAATCCCATCTACCAGCACCTGCACGACGTCAGGACGTTGATCGATCAGGTCCTGGCGCACAACCAGAATGCAGGACATGTAGTCCGGCCAGTAATCACGAGCCTGGAAGAGCACCCGTCCAAAGCCGCCGAGTTCAGCCTGCGAAGGAAATGGCTCGCCCATGGAGAAGCCGTCGATCGCTCCGGCTGCGAGAGCGCCCGATACATCGGGGGGCGCCATCTCGACCATCTTGAGGTCGCCGGCTTTCATGCCCCACACCTTCATGGCTTTGAAGAGCAGCAGGCGCTCGTCGGAAAAGCGACTGGGAATCGCTACTGTTTTTCCTTTCAGGTCTGTGAAATTTTTGACCGGCCCGTTCCTGCGTACGACGACAGCGCTGCCGTACCGGTGTCCGAGATAAACCACCTTGATGGGGACACCCTGTGCCCTGAGGGCAATGGCCATGGGCGCGACAATGAAGGCAGCCTGTACTTTGCCGGAGATCAGCGCCTCCTTTATCTCTGGAAAGCCCTGAAACATACGAGGCAGGAACAGTTCGCCATTGTCAGAAAATTTGGAGATGTAGTCCGTCACGGGGCAGGTCAACTGGCAGGTTACCGGCAGATAAGCGACCGTGATCTTGCGTTCCGCCAAAGGACGATAGTCATTAAGTACCGCCGCCCAATTTACATTGAGGTATGCATGTAGACCGCTGATGAGAAGCAGCCATCCCCCTGCGAAGAGGATGAAATTGCGTTTAATAGTCATGACGAAAACCCCAGCGGACTGAACGGATGCGCTCGAGACTGCGCATCAGGATATCCAGGACAAGACCGATGACGCCGATGATGAGCATGGCGGCAACTACCAGGTCGTAGCGCTTGCCGGAATTGCGTGAATCGATGACGAGGTAACCCAGCCCCGAATCGACCGCGACCATTTCAGCGGCGACTACCACCAGCCACGCGATACCGAGCGAAATCCGTAAGCCGACGATGATATTTGGAAGAGCAGCGGGGAAGACGACCTGTGAGAGAAGCTGTATCGGACTAAGTCCGAAGTTTCTCCCCGCCCGTCGGTAGACCGGCGGAACATTCGAAACGCCGTTGATGCATGCGACGACGATAGGGAAAAAGGCGCCAAGGAAGATCAGTGAAGTTGCCGCGTGGTCGCCAATGCCAAAGACGATGATGGCAATCGGTATCCATGCGATGGGACTGATCGGGCGAAGAATCTGCAGGATGGGATTGAAGACCCGGTTTGCGAACGGATACCAGCCAAGCGTCAATCCAAATGGAATGCCTACCAGCGTGGCGCATCCGAAACCAATCGCGACGCGTCGTAACGAATCAGTTATGTCGCGCCACAGTACCTGTTTATGGCTGAGTTCGAGGATGCCTGTCTTCACTTCAACAGGCGAAGGGAAGATCTTTGTACCACTCCACGCCACGGCAAAATACCATACGGCGATCAAGAGCGCGACCGCAGCCAATGGCCAAAAACTTCTTTCCCAGCGGGCAGGACTGGCGAGAGAGTTCATACCCTGTGTGCCAGTCCAAGCTGTTTGAAGATGTTATTCCGCAATGCCAGATACCAGGGTGAACTTATATCTCGAGGATGGGGAACATCTATGGTCACAAGATCTTGAATCGTGCCTGGGCGATCGCTCATGACAACCACTCGATCGGCTAGCTGCACAGCCTCGTCAATGTCATGCGTGACGAAGACAATGGTCTTCTTTTCAGCCTCCCAGATGCGCAGCAGTTCTGCGCGCATGGTCAATCGTGTGATCGAATCAAGTGCGCCGAACGGCTCATCAAGAAACAGGACGTCCGGCTTGACGGCCAAAGCGCGTGCCACCTCGAGCCTCTGCTTCATCCCGCCTGAGAGTGCCGAAGGGTATGACTTTTCAAAACCGGTGAGTCCAACCATGCGGATATATTGAGCAATGCGCTGGTCACGCTCACTTTTGCGGAGCTTGAACAAACCGAAGCCGATGTTTCCTTCAACCGTGAGCCAGGGAAAGACGCCACGTTCCTGGAAAACAAAAATGCGGCGAGGGTCAGGTCCTTTCACTTGCTCACCATCGATGCGGACCTCGCCGGCGGTGGGTGAAAGAAAGCCGGCCATTGTGCTCAGCAGGGTGGATTTGCCGCAGCCTGACGGCCCCAGGATACAAACAAACTCGCCCGCATTGACCGTCAGGTTGACATCGCGCAGGACCGGCAAGTCCTTGCCATCGCGTTTGAAGATGGTACTGACACCAAGCACTTCGACCATGCGCGTTGCTTTTGTTGGCGAGGCCGGCGTTTCAGTTTGCAAGTGCTGCTCCAGTGACATCAAGATTCCTCCGAGTAGCTCCAGTGAAGCGACGGTACCCGTTCAAACAGGCGCATGCCCGTATCCAGCATTAAGCCAATCAAGCCAATGATGACCATGCCTGCGATCACCAGGTCATAGCGGTTACCGGCATTGCGTGCGTCGACGATCAGGAAGCCAAGACCGGAGCTGACAGCGATCATTTCTGCTGCCACAACCACGAGCCACGCAATGCCGAGGGTGATCCGCATACCAACGAGGAGTTGTGGCAGAATTGCCGGCAATAGGAGTCGCGAGTAGAGCAGCCATCCGCTGAGTCCGAAGTTGCGTGCGGCATCCACATGCACCTTGGCCACACCTTTAACCGCATTTACGGTGGTGAGGAGCAAGGGGAAGAAGCAACCAAGGAAAATCAGAAAGATGGCGGAAGTGTCGCCTACTCCAAACCACAGGATTGCGATCGGAATCCAGGCCAGCGGCGAAATCGGGCGAAACATCTGCAGAAGTGGATTGAGCGCCATGTCCACTCGAGCATTCCATCCTGTCACCATTCCGAGTGGTACCGCGAGGAGGAGTGCCAGCAGAAATCCCCAGGTCACGCGAAAAAGCGATGCCACAACATATCTGAACAGCAGGCCATGCTGCGTAAGATCAGCGAGACCTTTCATCACGCCCCAGGGTCCGGGCAGCAGGCTACCGGGATGACGCGTAACGGCTACCTGCCAGGCTGCTATGAGCACACACAACAAGGCAACAGGTCCAAGACGCTTAGCCAAGTCAGAAACTCTTTCTTAAGAAATTTGAAGGAATAGCTGTTCGGTTGCCGTTAGGCAAAGTGAAGTTTACTTGCGAATTCTTCAGTACGCCTGCATCGAAGGGTGGAGAGCACTCCCGATAGCGGTATCGGGTTGATTGATTGCTCGAGGGAGCAGCTGGAAGGGTACAACTAGAGGGGGTCGCCGGATCCCGGCCGTGCCAGCCAGCGGAAGAAAGGCGCTCCCCAAGTGCCCACGGCTAGTAGTGCGCCAAACAGGACGATGGCATCGATGCTTTCCCGCCCCTCTTTGGACCAGTATGCCATTGCATCCAGGTTGAGCCACAACGCAAATTCGTCCAGCGTGAGGGCCGCGCCAATGCCGTAGCCGAGTGACAACACGCGGCTTACCAAAATTGACAGGGGCGTATCTTCGGTACCGAACTCAGCGAGTAATCCGTAACCCGAGAGCAGGAGCAGAAGGATTCCCCAAACGAGATGATGGATATGCCGACCCCCCATCTCCACATAGCCGAATGGCCCAATATGGTGGGTAATGCATGCCACCAGTAGACGCACGGTGAGGAATGTAATAAAAAAGCTGACCGATGCCAAAAAGAGTCGACGATGCGGCCGGTCAGGAATCTGCTGATGGATCAGCACTCCCAGCTTAGTCAGGTGCAGCATAATCAGGATCAGCGCCGTGATGACGCTGAGGAAGATGAACAAAATCCAGGAACCGGCCAGATGAGTGTGCATTCCTATGGATTATCGCCTGGCTCTGCGGGACCAAATGTGGATTCTAGATATAGTTCGCGATTTCGATCAGGTTATGGTCGGGGTCCCGAATGTAGACCGAGCGCAGCTGGCTGAGAGCCCCGGTGCGCTCGACCGGTCCTTCTTCAATGTGGACCCGCAGGTCTCCAAGGTAAGAGATGACTTCTTCGAGCGGCGTGGCGGTGACGAAACACAGGTCGCCTGACCCCGGGGTCGGATGAGCGGCTTTCGGATTGAACTCGTGGCCGCGCTGGTGCAGGTTGATTCTCTGCTCGCCAAAGGCAAGAGCTTTGCGGCCGTTGAATGTGACGGTATCCATGCCGAGGACTTCGCTGTAGAAATCCGTCGTTGCATCCAGGTTAGCCACTGTCAAGACGAGGTGGTCCATTGTTTCGATGGTAAAGGCCATGCCCGCAATTATGAACCTCGGCTGATGTTTTTGGCAGGCACCACTTGCAGTATTCTGAGAATGATGGACTGGTCAGCTGTGCTCTAGCTGTGAAGAGTCTTCGCTTTGCACGGTCAAACGAGCGAATCGGCACTTGTCTGGAGCGGCGGGCCAAGGCTCCCAGGTTGGGACTTCGGCGTAGACCATGTACCATGCAACAAAACCAAATGTTTTCCGAACGAGCCCATCAACTCCGCTGTATCCTCTGCAATGCTCTTGCCCAGCGCGAGGTCCCGAGTGATTTCCGATGCACTCACTGCGGCGAACTGTTCGAAGTAGAGTATCCCTCCTGGTCCCTGATCCCATCCAACGATGGGGGTGCTTCGCAGCCATGGCGACCGAACCCGGGAGCCCTGAAGTGGCTCTGGAAGGAACGCCGCTCTTCTATCGAGGGGATCGATCAGAGTGGCGTATGGCGCTTCCGCGATCTGCTCCCCATATTGGATGACCCACAGCACGTAGTAACGCTGCGAGAAGGCAATACGCCGCTCTATCGCTTGCCTCGAACCAGCCGCTCTCTAGGCATCCGCGACGTTTATGCCAAGCACCAGGGAATGAACCCGACGGGCTCATTTAAAGATACGGGCATGACGACGGCCCTTTCCGTTGCGGTCGAACGAGGCTTTCACTGGGTGGCGTGCGCGTCAACCGGAAATACGTCTGCTGCAATGGCCGCGTATGCGGCGCGTGCAGGCATTCGGTCACTGGTCCTCATTCCAGAAGGAAAAATATCCTGGGGCAAGCTGTCGCAGTCCATGGATTACGGAGCACTCACCCTGCAACTTCGTACGGACTTTGATGGATGCGTGAAAATCCTGACGGAGATTGTTCGCGAAGCGCCTATCTACCTCCTTAATTCGGTCAACCCGTATCGCCTGGAAGGCCAGAAAACCCCCGCTTTTGAGATTGCAGAACAGTTCGAGTGGGAGGTCCCGGACCACTTGATCGTCCCCGGCGGAAACCTGGCCAACAGTTCGGCCCTCGGGAAAGGGTTCGTCGAGATGCTGCGCCTCGGCCTGACAAGCCGTCTTCCGCGCATCTCCGTCATCCAGGCAGAGGGAGCCAACCCGTTGTACACCAGCATCTTGCAGTCAGGCGGAGAACATCTGGAGCCGGTTTCGGCAGATACCCGGGCCTCCGCTATCAGGATCGGTAACCCCGCATCGTGGCGTAAGGCAGCGCGCATCATCCACGAGACCGACGGTTTCTGTGAGCAAGTCTCTGAAGCCGAAATTGCGCTGGCAAAGGCCGAAATTGGCCGTGAGGGGATTGGGTGTGAGCCTGCCTCCGCCGTGACCCTTGCAGGATTGAAGAAACTTGTCCAGGCCGGCAAAGTGCGGGATGGCGAATCGGCAGTGCTATTGCTTACAGGCCACACTCTGAAAGACGCGGATTACACCATTGACTTTCATCGCGGCGAGCTCCTGCATCCGGACGAACTCGAACCCCTGAAGAAAGCGATCCAGGAATTTCAAATGCCAGCCCGAGTACTCGATGCGAGCGTCTCCGCTGTTCTGAAAGCCCTGGAGTCCGAGCTCGCATGAAGCGATTTGAACTCCGGTTGCCGGCAACCTCCGCCAACCTTGGGCCCGGCTTTGACGCCATAGCTTTGGCTCTCGACCTGTTCCTTGACGTACAAGCAGAACTTGCAGACGAGTTCTCTATTACTGCAAGCGGTCGGAATACGGAAATCTGCGGAAAGCTCCAACGCAATCTCATGTTGGCAGTCTATGAAGATATTTTTCGAACCTCCGGAATGCCGGCCAGGCCGCTGGCACTCAACATAATCAACGACATACCCATTGGCATGGGACTTGGTTCCTCGGCAGCTGCTCGCCTTACAGGTATTGCTCTGGCTAACCACTTCGGAGAATTGGGTTGGGGCAGCGATCGCATTTTTCAAAAAGCCTGCGAGCTGGAAGGGCACCCTGACAATGCGGCAGCCTGCTGGCTGGGTGGCTTTACCGTTGCTGCTGGGTCGGGCGAGCGTACACGCGCTTTATCCATCGATCCCCCCGAAGACTGGGCCGCGATCGTAATTCTTCCTGATGAGCCGCTCTCGACAAATGTGGCTCGGGCAATTCTGCCTGAAGCATATTCGCGTGCTGATGCCGTGGCCAACATTCAAAACGTTGCATTGTTGGTAGCCGCATTTCAGCAACGACGCCCGGATCTACTTGCTTTGGCGATGGAGGATCGACTTCACCAATCCTATCGCCGTCAGATCTGTCCGTTGCTCCCACCCCTACTACCCTTGGCGGGGAGAGATGGTCTACTTGGCGTTGCTTTGAGCGGGGCTGGTCCTTCCGTTCTTGCCTTGGTGCATGCAGGCCAGAATGCTAATGCCCTTGAGGCGATACGGCGCACCCTGTCTCCTCAATCTCGCTTCGAACTGCTTCAGGTGCGCCTTACAAGCCGTGTGGGCGCCTCTCCGGGCGCACTCAGATGATCAATGCCTTTGGTTAGGCCAGCTATCCACCGGGGGGCGGCTAAACGTACGGTAGTTGCTAATGAGATGATTGGTAGTGGAAGCGCCCGTGCGACTTTAACGGAAGTGCCCGCATCCTATAGGTTCGCAAGGTTTGTGTGATGTTCGGAGTACATGGAGGAAAGATGGCGGTTCATGCGGTGACTGAAGTAAATGATGCGAGCTTTGAACAGGATGTACTGCAATCTGCTCAGCCTGTGTTGGTAGATTTTTGGGCTGCCTGGTGTGGACCTTGCCGGGCACTTGCCCCAGTAGTCGATGAAGTAGCAACCCAGTATGAAGGTAAGCTGAAGGTCATGAAGATGGATGTTGACCGCAACTCTGCAACCCCAATGCGTTATGGCATCCGTGGCATTCCGGCGCTTCTCCTGTTTAAAGACGGCAAAGTTGCAGACCAGATTGTCGGCTTTGTGCCTAAAGACACCATTGAGAAAAGCATCATCCGCGTCCTGGCCTAGTACGACGAATTTATCCATCGACCCAGTCTTATCGACTGGGTTTTTGGTTACTACTTATACTTACGCAGCATGCCGAGAACGCGGCCCTGTATTGCCACCTGTTTAGCGGGAACGTAAATCGGCTTCATCTCCGCGTTAGACGGTTGCAGTCTCACTAGCTCCCCTTCTAGGTAGAAGCGTTTCAGCGTAGCTTCCGTACCTCTAACAAGGGCTACGATAATCTCGCCCTCCCGGGCAGTGTTCGCTTTCTCTATCAGCACAAAGTCTCCATCCAAGATTTGCTCGTCGCACATCGAATCCCCCTTCACCTGAAGCGCAAACACCTCTCTGGTGCCAATGATGTCGCCAAGAGAGATGCTTTCTGCGAGTTCGATGGCCTCCAGGGGGCGCCCCGCGGCGATCCTGCCTAGCAGCGGAAGGATATCGATCGGCTTGGATTTGGCTCTGGCTGGGGTCACCTCAATAGAGCGGCTACGGTTGTGCGAACGCTGGAGCAAACCTTTTTTTTGCAGGTTGCTGATGTGCTTGTGAACTGTCGCTAACGAGCGAAGATCCATGCCACGCGCTATTTCCTCGAACGAAGGCGAGTAGTTGTTCTTTTGTACGAATTCACTGATGAAGTCTAGTATTTGCCGCTGGCGTCGCGTGACAGACATAGATAGACATTAGCGAATAAAAGGCGAATAAGCAACAAATATCACGAAGGCTTACGTCCACACGACGAACCGAAACGGGAACGTTGTGTTCGACCGTTCCATTTTGAAAGTTGCGAACAGAAAGCGAACAAATCTCGATTGATGTTGCGCCCATCAAGAGGGAAAGTGAAGTTGTACTCATTTTTACCAGAGCTCCCTATGACAACAAAGAGTCGAATCCTGATAGCCGAAGATGACAGAGCACTTGGATCCTTCCTTCAACGAGCCCTACAGTCGGACGGCCACGAGGTAAGCCTGTTCACAGATGGCGACTCTGCGGCCATTGCCATCGAAAGAGAAATGCCGGACCTCACACTGCTGGACCTTGGATTGCCAAAACTTGATGGGGCAGCCGTTCTCCAGACTCTACGAACTATGAGCAGTCACGCCCCAGTTCTCATCCTGACGGGGGAAGCGAGTCTAGATGCTCGTCTACGATGCTTTGATCTTGGTGCGGACGACTGCATGCTGAAACCCTTTTCCCTCCGAGAACTGCGCGCAAGATGCTTCGCTCTTTTGCGGCGCCAATCGGGTGCCGAAGCCGTTCTACGTACCGGCGATTTGGAACTAAATCGTGTAGACCATTCGGTGCGTCGAAACGGATTGCCAATCTCGCTGACCAACAAAGAGTATGGCTTGCTTGAATGCCTCATGTTGAACAAAGGTAAGTGTGTCTCGCGTAACTTGCTCATGGAAAGAGTCTGGAAATTGGGCGCTGAGGCCAGTACAAATGTTGTTGATGTCTATGTGAACTATCTCCGCCGCAAGCTCCTGGAAACGCAGGATCAACCTCTGATATCAACTGTGCGGGGGCAAGGCTACCGTATCGGCACAGCAGCAGTTCAGCAATGAGCAAGCTAATCCTAAGATGCATGGGCAGAATCGTGTCAGGAAGAAGCTACCTATGAGCGCACCGGTGGCAATATTAGCAATAGGCGACCTACCCTTTCGCAAGCAGATGAGAAACACCCTCCTGGGACTGCGATGGCGAGTGATAGAAGCGGACGGGGGTGCAGATGCTCTTGCTCAGCTTGAGTCCGACACTTCTTCTACAGTAATCATGGATACTTGGTTTCCTGATCTTGAAATTTGTGAATTTGTCCGGGAAGTTGAATGTTCCTTTCCTCGCGTTGATCTGATCTCAACCGATGGCTCATTCGGGAGATCTTCCAAACCACGCAACAATCGGCACGGCGAGCTACTGTATGCCCTAAGGGTCAACCAGAATCTCAGAAGAACATCGAGCATCGCACCGGATCCTTCAGTTCTGGACTGGAACCATTGCGGGTCCTCATCTTCTGCCCCAAATAGAGACAAAGCCGTACCGGGGAAGATCGAACACAATCTCCCTACCCAACAGGAAGAGTCGATGGCGTTGACACTAATTATGCCTTCACTGCGCGACGGCGACCATCCGTCTCGCCCAGATCCGCTACTCAGTTCACCGGTTGAAGACAGCATGCCGGAATTTATCGGGCGTCATCCCCTTCTGATCGAGATGTGCCGTCGGATCCGCCTCGTCGCGCGGAGAAACACACCTGTCCTTGTTCAAGGGCCCTCTGGTAGCGGAAAGGAACTGATAGCTCGTGCACTCCACAGACTTAGCCTCAGGAGCAACAAGCCGTTTGTAGCAATCAACTGTTCAGCGATTCCTGAAAGTCTTTTGGAATCTGAGCTGTTTGGTCATACGAAAGGTTCCTTCACAGGCGCCATCCAGGGGCGTGCAGGACGTATCGAAGCGGCTACGGGGGGAACACTTTTCCTGGACGAAATTGGAGAAATGCCCCTGTCACTCCAAGCCAAGCTACTGCGTTTTCTCGAAGCAGGAGAGATCCAGAGAATCGGTAATAACGAACTTATTCACGTTGATGTGAGAGTGATAGCCGCCTCAAACAGGCACTTAGGACTCATGGCAAGGCTGGGTTCGTTCCGAGCTGATCTGTTCTACAGGCTTGCAGTCTTCATCATCGAAGCACCTTCACTGACCAGCCATATAGAAGACCTTCCTGAGTTAGCAGAATCGTTCCTCTCAAAGCTAAATTCGCTTGAAAAGGCCAAAGCCATTACAAAGGAAGCCATGGCTAAATTAACACTTCATCCGTGGCCAGGCAATATACGCGAACTTGCGCATGTAATCGAAAGAGGGTTCATTCTCGCAGAGAACACTGATTTGATTACGCCGACGGAGATCGAGTTTGCGGATCTTCCAGGACTTACGTAGCTCTACAGATAGGTGGGTCCACAATCAAACCTAACGGCATCGTGAATCGTAGTGAGGTTGAACCAAATGCAAGTTGATACCAGTCTTACACGCTCGCTCGAAAAGTATTTGGATACGGCGACGCTTCAACTAAAACTGACAGCCGAAAATATGGCCAACGTTGATACCCCACGATTTAAGACAAAGGGCATTGACTTTGACAAAGTGATGTCTGAAAACCTAAGTCAGGACACTTCTGGACCAATGCCCAAAGATCCCTTACAGCTGCAGGCGGGCTCATTAATTGATGGCCTTATCAGCAGGCCCGACGGCAACAATGTCTCTATGGAGAGAGAGGGAATGAAAATGTCAGAAGCCCAGATGAAGTTCAGAACCGGAGTGGCTCTACTGAAGCAGGAAATCTCTCAGATCTCCAATGCCATCCATTCTGATACGAAGTAACCTCGTATAGACCAAGGTGTAACTATGATGAATCTGTTCAACATACTTGAAGTCAGTGCTTCCGCCTTAACAGCGGAGCGAATTCGAGCCGAAGTCATCTCGGTCAACATGGCAAATTCAGATACGACGAGAACAGCTTCGGGCGGCCCCTACGTCAGGCAACAAGTCGTCTTCCAATCAGGAACCGCAGGGTTGAATAAGCCCATCTTCAAAGAACTATTTTCAAGCGACAGTACTGGGGCGGGTGTCACGGTTGCAGCCATCATTTCTGATAAGGCACCTCCTATTGAGCGCTATGATCCTCAACATCCTGACGCCGACAAGCAAGGGTTTGTTGCCTTCCCCGATATTAACCCTCTTACTGAAATGGTCGATCTTGTTAGCGCGTCCCGTGCGTATGGCTTGAACAGTTCTGCCATCCAAGCTACTAAAGGTATGATTGCAAGCTCAATAGATATCATGAAATAGGTGCAATGTGAAAGTAGCTACACAGCTTCTAAAAGATGCAGTCGACGGCACGCTCCCTACATCCAAGTCAAGCAGCAGCCTTACCACCTCAGTAGCTTCACAGCCATTCGGTGAACTAATGCAGCAAGCGGTTTCAAGTCTGCAGCAAGTTGAGGAAGACGCGTCTAGTAAGGTGAAGGGCCTGCTCAGCGGTGACGGTACTGATATTCATACCGCACTAATAGCTACCCAGAAAGCCTCCCTGGCTTTCGACATGGCCCTGGCCGTTAGGAATAAGGCGCTAGGGGCGTACCAACAGGTTATGAGCATGCAGTTTTGACACATGTACTGGCTCCGAGGTTAAGTAATTGAAGGATCAGCAAAAAGCCGACGCCACTTCGTCACAGAACGGATCACTCTGGGCCCCTCAGCGTATCTGGGAGTTAGTATGTGCCCGATGGCAAGTTCTTTCGACGAGTCAGAGAGCACAAGCCGGCTGGAGTGCGATCTTGGTTGCTATGATTGGGGCCTCTCTCTTATGGTGGGGGTTACGACCAAGCTGGACCGTTCTATACTCTGGCCTCACACCTGACGAGGCACGGCAAATAGGTGTTGTTCTGAGTACCGCAAACCTAACCTATGATGTGTCTCGGGATGGAACGATACTCCGAGTTCCTAGTAAAGACTTGGATAAATCACGGCTAACCACAGCTTCAAAGGCAAGCGGCAAGAGCGGGCGACTGGGCTACGAACTGTTTGACAAACCCGACTGGGCAGGCTCAGATTTCGATGAGAAAGTTAACTATCAAAGAGCCCTCGAAGGAGAACTGGAAAAAACCATTGCCAGCATCAGTGACGTTCAGTCCTGTAGCGTACATCTGGTGCTTCCTCATGACTCGTTATTCACCAGTTCACAACGAAATGCCAAAGCATCGGTAGTTGTTCGTCTACGGTCACAAAAACTTTCACGCGAGGAGGCAGATTCGATCAAATCACTAGTAGCTAACGCCGTTGACGATCTTACTGCGGATGATGTCGTCCTGATAGATGCAGATGGCCATTCTCTGGGGGGCAGGAAGTCGGTGTCTGACAGTAAGGACGAATATGAGCGTGCTTTAGCAGATCATATCCTTCAAGCGCTGGAGCCGATTACAGGTGTCGGCAACGTCCATGCTGTGGTCAATGTTGACTATGATCTTTCTTCGCACGATACCATTGATGAGGACTTCGACCCTAGTTCGGTCGTGACGATATCTATGCAACGTTCTGAGCAGACTTCAGGCGCGCCCATCGCCGCCTTGGGTGTGCCTGGTACAGCAAGCAATACACCGAATGTACAGGCGCCGCTTTATCCTGCTCAGAAGCCCGAGGCTCAGAGTAGTAAGCAGGAAAGTGGCACCTACGCTGCTTCGAAGAAGACCGAGCACTCGCTCGAGAACTCAGGAAGTGTGAAAAGAATCAGCGCGGCTGTAATAGTGAATGATCACATGAGCATCGGGCAGGATCCAAAACAACCGGCCGTGCCCAAACCATGGACATCGGACCAGTTGAAGCAGATCGCGACTCTTTCACAGGCTGCCGTTGGCTTCAATTTGTTACGTGGTGACAGTGTTGTTGTACAAAATCTCCATTTCGAAGCAGTGTCACAAGGAAAAGATGGTATCCTCGCAAGCCTAATGAAGCAGGCGCGATGGGTTGAGCCCGTTATCAAGGATCTTTCAATTGTCTTGATCGCACTGATGGCTTTGTTGTTTGTGGTTCGTCCCGTCGTGCTCTTATTAAACACACATCATCAGCAAGCAAGAATTCTTGAAGTAGGCGTTAAAGAGATCCGAACAGGATTGCAGGATAACGCGATTTCAAGCAATGTTGCCAGGGGAGTGTTAGACAAGGTTGTCACACAGATACAGGCAGAGCCATCTCAAAGTGCGCGTGTACTTCAAAATTGGATTGGTGCAGAGTGACTCCTAATGTGGGTATTCACATACTAGAACCTAACACCAATCTGGGCAAAGGTGCAGTATTGGCCGATCATGGTCGACGTTATTAGCTCAAGCATGCCAGGAATTCGGAAGGCCGCGATCCTAATGGTCGCAGTGGGAGATTCTGCAGCCAAGAAACTTCTTCAGAACTTAAATGAGGAAGAAGTCCAGAGATTAACAGCGGAGATATCTCTACTGCCTAATACACCTCCGGCGATGGCCATGCAAATTGTGAACGAGTTCCATGATCTGCTAACTACGAATTTGTATGTGTCGCAGGGTGGTGTTCTGTACGCTACGAAGCTACTGGTTGAAGCGTTCGGTAAGCAGCGGGCAGAAGATCTTCTGGCTCAAATCCGGAGATCACAGCAAGAGAATCACGGTGATCTTGCGATGTTGCAGAAGGTAGATCCGCAACAGCTAGGCAAATTTCTTGATGCGGAGCATCCGCAAACGGTCGCATTAGTGCTTGCCCATTTAGATCCGAAGCAAGGCTCCCAGGTACTGGATAGTCTGAGAGAAGAGCAAAGCGTTGCGGCTATCCAGAGGCTGGCTGAAATGAGGCAGTTTTCCCCTGAGATGGCGCAGCGGGTGGCCTTTATTCTGCATCAGCGACTGGAAACCATAGCTGACCCACACCGCAAATCGTATTCAGGGTTTAAAGCTGTTGCTGACCTTCTGAATCGTGTCAACAATGAGGCTGCCAAGAAGATACTTGACCGGATAGAGGAGTCTGCACCGGATGTTTCTATTCAAATCAGGCACCTTATGTTTACGTTCGCTGATCTGATCTCTGTGCCGCCAGCAAGCATGCGCGAGATCGTTGGCCAACTGGATAAGAAGCGACTCGCTCTAGCTCTGAAGAATTGTACTGAGGATCTGAAGGCACATGTCTTTCAAGCGATGTCAGGACGTGCTGTGGAAATGTTGAAGGAAGATATGGAAATAATGGGGCCTGTCCGGTCAAAGGATATAGCTTCTGCACAGCAGGAGATTCTTACCCTGGCACGCAAGCTTGAAGAGGAAGGTAAGATCGTACTTCGGATTGAGCAGGATGATGCCATCCTTATGTAGCAATAGAGTGGAGAAGACATGGCTGGTGCCAACAACGATCCCCGTGGACTAACCCGGCTGCAGTACTTGCAGACAGGTGTAGAAGGTGAAACGAATAATGTTCTTCGACCGCTCGCAGGGAACGTTTCAGTGCTTCTTGAAGGGAACAATATCCCTTCAAGGTTATTTGTCGAGATTGAGGAACTGCACACCGAGGACGCTGTAGTTGCGTCCGCTGATGCAAGAGGGGATGTAGCTACAGAAAGCAGTCGGCTTACGCGTTTGTGCGACCTGGCGGAAAAAAAAGGCTTTCAAGCAGGCTATGCAGCTGCTAAGGAGAGTCTCGACGCTGAAAAGATTAAGAGTGCCCGCATTGTGGCAGCGGCAATCGACCGACTGAAGCAAAGCGAGACTCACTTGCTGGGTAGGATGGAGCCGCAGGTAGTTTCGCTCAGCATCAGGATGGCAGAGAAAATACTTCATCATCAAGTCAGCATCGATGCCCTGACCCTGGCTAGTACGGTACGCTATCTGCTCGGGCAGATGCAGGATAAGGCAGAGATCGTACTGCTAGTATCGCCAGATGATTTATCCGCATGGTTAGACTTATTCGGGAGCGGTCCTGAAGGCTTGGCAAGATGCAAAGTTGTAGCTGATCCTTCGTTAGCCTCCGGCATGTGCCGCATCGAGGGGGAGGCGGGTAAAGTAGACTTTTCGATCGAAGCACAGCTTGCCGAAATCAATCGGCGTCTTACGACGATCCTCGTCGAAGGAGGCACCTTGGTAGAGTATGGCGGAGCTAGATCGTGAGCATTTCTGCTGCATGGTGGGAGCATTCGCTTCAGACAATCCGGTGTACGCCTTGGAGAGGAAGAGTCATCGAGGCGAACGGTCAGTGGCTCGAGGCAGCTGGGCCGCCTAGTTCCATCGGCGAAATCTGTGAAGTTCGTTCCGCGCAAGGGAAACACTGGTTGGGAGAGGTGGTTGGCTTTCACCAGCAGCGCATCGTGGTTATGCTGTTCGAGCCTGCAGATGTGCGCCATGGTGACGAGGTTGTTGGCACCGGAGAGCAAGCCAGTATAGGCGTAGGCGCTGCCCTTCTGGGACGTGTCGTGAATGCACACGGTACCGCCATCGATGGAAAGGGTTCTATACCGACTGCGAGGCGGGTTCCGTTGCGTGAGCCTCTTCCCTCGCCATTTGATCGAACACCTATCGATACGATATATGTGACCGGTATTCGTGCTGTTGATGGGATGCTTTCGATAGGAGAGGGGCAACGGGTCGGGATTTTTGGCGGCTCTGGCGTGGGGAAGAGCACGATCATCAGCATGCTCGCGAGGGGTTGCAGGGACAGGATTTGCGTCATCGGATTGGTGGGTGAACGAGGGAGAGAGGTCCTCGAGATGACCGAGAAGACGCTGGGCGCAGCGGGCCTCCGCAATAGCGTTCTCGTGGTCGCAACATCTGACCAGTCACCCTTAGTGAAAATGCTGGCCGCAGAAAGCGCCACCCGCATCGCCGAATATTTCCAACAGCAGGGCGAGAACGTGCTGTTGATTATTGATTCTCTTACCAGGTATGCAATGGCAGCGCGGGAAGTGGGCTTGGCAAATGGCGAGCCACCTACCAGCAAAGGGTACACTCCTTCAGTCTTCTCCAAGCTTGCACGCCTGGTTGAACGAGCCGGCAAATTCAGCGCGGGCAGTATCACTGCAATCTATACAGTTCTGATGGAAGGTGATGATCAGGAAGACCCGATCGTCGATGCAGCCAGATCCTTTTTAGACGGTCACTTCGTTCTTTCAAGGGAGCTTGCGATGAGTGGCTGGTACCCTCCCCTCGATATTCCAAGCTCGGTGAGTCGACTGATGTCATCGATTGTCAGTGACAAGCACTTGGACGATGCCTCCCAGGTCCTTCAATCCATGGCTGTATTTGCAAACTCCGAGGATCTGGTCCGAATAGGGGCATACAAGAAGGGTGCCGATCCCGAACTTGATAGGGCGATTACGATGCGACCTTCTATACGTGCATTTCTCCAGCAGAAACCTACGGAAGTAGCTGAGTTTCACGAAACGCTGGATCAACTAAAACTGGTGTCTCATTGACCAAAATATTGAATCAGCAGCGACGGCTCCTCAATGTGAGACGGTTGCAGGAACGTGTGGCAGAAGATGCTGTCGCCACGAGTCGAGTTCGGTTACAAAGATTGGAAAACACTCTTGTTTCGTTATGCTGCGCACGAGATCGTTCATTCGAAAAACAAACTCGTGCAATGATCGGCGGGGATAGGACATGCGTTGCCTTCGAATGCGCCGCTTCTGATGTACTCCTTCGATCCATTGATCTTTGTGTGACAGGCATGGAAGCAGAACGAAAAGTATACGAGCAATATCTAGGCGGTTACTTGTTGTCCAGAATTGAGACATCCAAGTGCATCCACATTCTGGAAACTGTTCGAAAGAAGTTGTTACTGCATCAAGCTAAGCGCGAGCAGAGACAATCGGACGACAGCTATCTTTCGAACCGCAAAAAGTCTTAGGTTAGATCTGCCGCTGACATGCCTCCAGACCTTCAGCATTCATATCTGAGATTCTCTGGTTTAGATTTGGCGTCTAGATTGTCTCGCCGCGACCGAGGCTGTGTGGAAGTGGGAAGCGCGCCAGCGATTTCCTCTTCGGCATAGCCTAACGCTTGGCGGAACTCAGCAGCTGTCTGATATTCAGGCGAACTGGTTGGCGCGCAGCAGCCGCACCAAGGCGAGAGGATCGCACACCAACCGCTTGCGCCTGTACCGTCGCACCGCAGGCCCTGCTTCCGAATACAGCCGGTAGATGCGTTTCACGTTCACCTCGTGCCCACGCGCTCACTCAGCCGAAACTCGGCCGATGCGAACGCGACATCTCTTCCCAAGCTGGCAAACTCCACCCGTTTTTTTCCTATGACGGCCTTCAGCACTTCCTGGTTCAGGCTCAAGTCTGCGACCAATGCTTCAGCCCGCGGTTCTCGTCTTCCACCGCCTTGAGCCGCTGCGCCCCGCTTACGTCCATGCCGCCATCCTTCGACTTTAACCGTAGAAGGTTGCCGCGCTGCTCCCATGCTCACGCCATAGATTCACCGTCTTCATCCCCCGCCTCGTGCTGCTCCACAACCCCCGATGATCTGCTCTTCAGTAAACCCGCTCTTCTTCATCGACCAAATTCCTCCCGTTCAACGTACGAGAGATTCTGAGCTCAGACTGGTGGTAATCTCCGGAGCAGGTCAACGATTCATATCCTTTCGTTCAAGTAAAAACCCCTCGAGATGAAAGATGTGAATTGTCTAAAATAGCGCCCGCGGTTTGGCATCGTGCTTGCTCCGTAGAGGGTGTGCAAAGTCATCTTGTAAAGCCTGAATCTGACACAGCCGGACTTATGCCCCCCTTCAGTGTACGGTCGACTGTCCCAACTAGCAGGACACAAGATGTCAGCCGGCTACAATTTATTGCAGAGTTGAGCAAGACCTTACACCCACCTGTATGGTCGGCTGAAAATTTCGTAGGAGTACTAAACGCGTCGAGCCACAATGCCACCCCAACACCACCGATTCTTTCAAATACCGCCTACCCTAATCAATCTCATGACATCATTGCCACGGATGTTCTCCGAGGGAACCTAGATCAATCACGCACGGACCCGGTTTCCAAAACAGCGATCGTGGGTGACGACGGATCCCCATCTTCAAGTATTGACCAACGGTTAAGCGGCAAGTTCGGCCAAGAGAAGCTTCATGCATATAAAGCAAAATCGATACACACTCTTAACACAAGAGCCGACAAGGTATCTGGTTTGGCCGGGACTGCGCGCTCCAATCCACCGTCGAGTGAACCAGCGGTAGTTCCGAAAGCGTCACCTAGAACTGAAAAGAGCGCCAGCGAAGCGTTCGCCTCCTACCACTCTTTAAGGATCGCACCTACGAACAGGGCATCGTTGAAGCCGATAGCTGCCGCTATTTACTCGGATGCAACCATTACCATTCCGCTTCAACTCTTCAATTTAGCGACAGTTCACGCAGGCTCCACGCCAATCATCCGGAACTCTCCTCTTCTAGCCTTGAGTGGGCAGACCGAAACTGCAGCGAAGGCTTCGATGCCCGTATCGGCTTCAAAGCCGGCCCTCCTGCCGGTGGTCAACCCAGTATCGGCAATGAACAAATTACCCGTTACGAACGACGGGTCGGTCACGCTTGCAGATGCGCAACATGCCCTGAGAGCGCCTGTTGCCGTCCTTCTGCGAGATGTGAACCTCGGCTTGTTCAAGAGAAATCCTCCAGCGTCGACTGAGGTTCCACTTGCAATGCCTGTAGAAGGTCAACTTGTCAGCGCCATGAAAACTCACCCCGGCGACACGGGAAATACATCTGCTCTAAGCGATGAACTCTCCTCAACCCCCGTGGTAATCCCTCTGATACAAAACGGCGCATGGCCAAGGAAAGAACTTAAAGGGGTGGCAGGCCTTGCCACCCTGACAACGAACACTCGGGGCATACCGGACAATGATGCGCTTCTTCCGGAAGATGGCGGGTTCGGCGAACTCTCAGAGAAGACAATTAGCACTGGCGTCGTCGCACTTAAATCGGTCCCACCCTCAAACCTGAAACAGCATGCGGTCGAGACGGCATCACCGGCTGGGTCGCCACCAGAAACAGTTCATATGCCTGCCTTGCAGGTGATCTCGGTGAGCGGAAACCATCCGGCCCACCTCGCTCCATCGCTGCCCGCTAGCCAGCAATCGGTTGATGATCCTCCTCCTAGTTCAAGCGCGGCACCATCTCACGCTGAGACCTTTCACCCCGCAAGCGGACCGCCAACCAGTCCTGCAGTCACCACGAATGCTTTCCATCGAATGGACGGCGGTGCGAATGCGACGCAGCTCAAATTTAATCCTTCTCTTCGATCATTGGCGGTGGCTATTCCCGACGCCGAACAAGGGGTGTCGACTGTACGTGCTCAGTTGATCGAAGGAAAGTTGACCGCGAGCATGACGACTTCTTCCACAGACACAGCCACCATGCTGCACTCTCAACTGGGATCCTTGCAGACTTTCATGACCCAGCATGGCTCTCCTCTGACAGATTTGAAGATCGACCTGGATCATCGTGGACAGAGAGATCCTACACAGAATCGAAATCAGAAAGAGGATGAAGTACCCGGCAATGCACCGTCCCTCGTATATCCATCAGCCACTACCACGGTAGAGACGCGCGATCTTTCGGTAAGTCTCATCAACCTTAGAGTGTGATTCTAGCTCACGGCGACTTCCGTATAAGTAGGTAATGTAGTAATCGAAAGGACTTGAAATGACTTCCAGTATAGTCACCACATTAGATGCACCTCAGCAATCTTCGGGAACGTACCTTGCTCCCGAAGATAAAACTGTAAATGCCTCTACATCGGCGGCTGCTACCTCCGGTAGCTCTGCTTCCAATGCCGGAACGATCACATCGAGCGATTTCCTGACTCTGCTTGTCACTGAGCTGAAGAACCAGGATCCTACTTCCAATCAGGATCCAAATGCATATATCGACCAGCTAGTACAAGTAAACAGTCTGCAGCAATTGATCTCGATCAATCAGGACCTGTCCGGTTCGTCAACCTCTACGTCAACCACCGCAACCGGCAATGGATAGGTTGCACGTCTACGTTATGTTCGTCAACTTAAAAGACGAGAGACGACTAGAGCTGTAAACCCGCCTTAAATCTCCACAGACATGCAGGCTGCCTAGGATGAACCATTCAAATAGTGCATAGTCGCCACCTTCTCGAGTTGAAACCTGAGTCATCCGGAGATAACCAATGCCATCTTTTTCAATTCCACTTACCGGTCTAGAGTCTGACAATACCTCTCTCAATACTATTGCCAACAATCTTTCAAACATGACGACAACCGGATTCAAAGCGCAGACAACAGACTTTAGCAGTCTTTTCTACCAACAGCTTGGGACCAATGGCGCAGACGACCCGATTGAGGTGGGATCGGGAGTTGGAGTTGCAGCAACCTCAACAGACTTCACGGCTGGTGCCATCAGTACAAGTTCGTCTTCGAATGATATGGCATTGAATGGGAATGGCTTCTTTGTTGTCGACGATGAAGGGACAAACGAACTTACGCGAGCGGGGGATTTCAGCGTCACGAACACCGGCGCCCTGGTGACTGCGAATGGCGCGGAAGTCATGGGCTTTCCAGCGGTGAAGGGCGTCGTCAATACAAACGCAAGCCTTTCGGCTATAAGTTTGCCTGTAGGACAAACGCAGCAGGCGCAAGCCACTTCAAGCATGTCTTTCACGGCAAACCTAGAGGCTACTTCAACGGTTGGAACCATTGTCCCGGCTACGATACAAGCCTTCGACTCGCTTGGAGTGGCGCATACGATAACTATGTCTATGACAAAAACCGGCCAAAATACCTGGAGCTATAGCATAGCCCTTCCTGCGGGTGACGCTAGCACCGGCTCTGTGCCATTGAACAATACGGGCTCGTTTACGTTTGACGCCAATGGAAATCTTGCCAGTACGACGCCTAACCTGGCCACTCCCGGAACAACGGTTGTGCTGGGAGCGGCGGGTGCCGCTCTTATTCCGCCGTCACCAACCAGCATTACGAACATAACCTTCCCTGGCCTTACCGATGGTGCTGCTCCGATGAACTTTGGCATACAGATAGAGGGCGCAGGAGGGACTTCGTTAATTACACAAGCCTCGGGAACGTCAGCAGTCAGCGCGAAGACCCAGGATGGCTACCAGAGTGGTATCTATAACGGTTTTACCGTCTCGAGTGCTGGAATTATATCTGCCAGCTACAGCAACGGCGAGAGTGCAGCGGTCGGCCAGATTGCAGTCGGCAACGTGGCAAATCAGCAAGGCCTTCTGCAGGTGGGAGGAAACGCATACGGTACAACTCTGTCTTCAGGAGTCATCTCCTTCGGCAGCGCAGGTACGAACGGGAACGGTACGATTCAGGGGGACTCGCTGGAGGGTTCGAATGTTGATATTTCGGCCGAGTTCTCGCATTTGATTGTGGCGCAGCGGGCATTTGAAGCAAACTCCAAGTCCATTACAACTTTTGACAGCATTACGCAAGAAACCATCAACATGATTCATTGATCGTCATCTGCATACATCCGAGCGCAGGCGCCATCTTAGAAGAATGTAAGATAGCGCCTGCGCCGTGGGCATCAAAATGCAGTTAAATGTCCATGACCGACCCGCAAGAAATGGAACACGGTGAAGGCGAGTCGCCTGTAACTGGGGGTGTTCAGGTGCCGCCAAGTTTGACACGGGCCCGCTTGAACGCGGGAGCTGAATCTGGAGCAAATCTGCCAGAGGGATTGTCTGTTCACGCGACTCTGCAAACGATTGCTTCGCTCTCGTCAATGCCCATAAATCTACATGTTCGCATTCCAGTTCCATCGTTCAAGTTGCACTCCCTCTCCAGCCTCCAACCGGGGAGCATAGTTACAACGAACTGGCTGAGTTCAGAAGATCTCCCTGTTGCCGCAGGCGATGTGAGACTTGCCTGGGCGGAATTTGCAATCGCGGACCACAAACGCTCGGTACGGATCACCAGGATTTCTGATAGATGATGCGGACCGTAGATGCGATTGGGCAGACAGGACCGGTGGGGATGATTGTTCGGCGATTGTTGGAGTTTTGCGCTCTCCGGCTGGGCGGGAGCTCGCAGTTGTCTCGACGGGGATCTTTAGACAAGCTATCCGGCCCTTCGATTGTGGGTCGCCTTTCGCTTGGCGGGGGGAAGACCGTAACGCTGATCGAGGTCTGCGGTGCTCGATTTGTCATAGCAGCAAACACTGACGGCATTACATCGATGTTACCTTTGGAAGCCGGACGGACGACGGCGAATGTATTGGCCGAAGCAGGTCCTAAGTCATGATGAATCTTCTCAATGCGTTTCGATTCATCATAGCCGGGGACGCCATGGTTCCGTTGCAAAAGCTTCTCAGCGGCACGGTGAAGGCTCAGGATGTTCCCTGGACGATCGTTTTCACTCTTACGGTGATCACGCTTCTACCGGCGATCGTACTCTCTACTACGCCCATGGTCAGATTGCTTATCGTCTTTCATTTCCTGCGGCAGGCGCTGGGAACACAGACGGCCCCAAGTAACCAGACTTTAATCGCGCTCAGTTTGATGATGACGTGGTTCCTGATGCAACCTGTTTTGCTTGCGGTTGAGCAGCAGGCAATTGCACCTTACCAGGCGGGGAAGATTGATGGATGGGAAGCTATCCGCCTCGGGGTCGTGCCTCCCAAGAATTTCATGTTGCGCTTTGCCCGCGAGAAGGATCTTGCAGTTTTTGCCTCAGCCGACCACGAAGCAAGGCCACGATCTGCCGAGGATCTTCCGATGAGAATAGTGGTTCCTGCTTACATCCTCTCGGAACTACGTTCAGGCTTTCAGATAGGAGCGATTCTCTTCCTGCCTTTCTTGCTCGTTGATATTGTTGTTGCTTCCATAACAACGTCCATTGGCATGATGCAACTGCCCCCGGTGACCATATCTACGCCGCTGAAGATCTTTCTGTTTATTGTCGTTGATGGATGGAACATGCTGGCGGATTCCTTACTCAAGAGTTTCAGGTAAACAATGACACCGGACCAGGTTACGAGTGTATTTAGAGATGTACTCCGACAGGCAATCATCATAACGTCGCCCATCATTGTTGCGGCCAGCATTACCAGTCTCCTTGTCAGTTTTCTGCAGACTCTCACTTCAATCCAGGACCAAACACTCTCCATCGTTCCGCGGCTACTGGTCGTGGCCGCGGTGGTCTTCATAGGGATGCCATGGTATCTGCGCCATCTCACAGCATTTACGACACTGCTGCTGACAGATATGGGTCGATTTCTCGAACACTGATGGAGGTTTTCTACTCCTCTTGCCGCGCTCATGACGATCGATGAAACGCTAAGCGGTATCGTTCTGGTAGGTATCCGTCTCAGCGGACTATTCGTCTTTGCTCCCTGTTTTTCTTCAGCCGCGATTGCGCCACGTCTGAAAGCGGTACTTCTCTTTGCCATGACCCTTGCGCTCGGACCTATCGTGGTATCTCAATCACATGGGCATGTGAGTCTGGGCTTGTTATCAGTGGCGAGAGAGATGGCTGTGTCGCTCATTTTTGGCCTGGTGCTTTCGCTTGTGATGGAACTGGCAAACACGGCTGGACAATTGGCTGGACTTCAGATGAGTTTCACGCTGGTCAATCTCCTGGATCCGAGCAGCAATATCGAAACGTCTCTATTTTCGTCAATGTTTCAGATGCTAACCACTACGCTGCTGGTAAGTACGGGCGGCGATCGTGCGATGATTGGAGCTCTTCTGCGGACCTACACGGCCGTGCCTCTAGGCGGGTCAATGCTGAGGACCAATGGACTGACTTTGTTAATACCTATGATTGGTGGCGTCCTGCTTGCGGCGTTTCAACTGGTCGCGCCTCTGATAGCGGCCACAGTACTTGTGGAAGTATCGATTGCGTTTCTTTCAAGGCTCTCACCTCAGCTGCCAGTAATGGCACTCACCGTGCCTGCTAAAACCCTGATGGGTTACGTCGTTCTACTTGTATCTTTCTTGGCCTGGTCAGTTTTTATTGAACGTCGATTTTCTTGGCTTCTTGATTGCGCGCAGGCAGAGGTGGTTCGTGTCTTTGGGGCTTGAGGCGGTAAGAGTTGAGTGCAGAACGTACAGAGAAGGCGAGCCCGCAGAAGCGCCAGAAGGCTGTTGATCAGGGTGACCGTCTCATCAGCCGTGAATTGAATTCTGCGGCAGCGATGCTTGCTGGGGTGATTTCTCTAAAGACGATGGCTGGGGTCTGGAGTCGTTCATGGAGAGAAAGCTTTCATGCCTGTATGTCGCTGCTGATGGCATCCGGCAGAGGAGCAGTAAACACGAGCGAAGTGGCAGTCGCGTGCCGATCGGTGGTGCTTCATACCCTTTCTCCACTTCTAATATTTGCTGCTGCAGCGCTTGGTGGGGCACTGATGATGGGCATGGTGCAGGGGGGCGGGCAAGTATCCATGCTTTCGATCGCTCCCAAGTGGTCCAGGTTGAACCCCCTTTCAAATGCGAAGCATCTGCTCGGCGGACAGGCTCTATTCCGTCTTAGTAAGTCGATGATTCCGGCATTTTATCTAGCGGTTTTGGTGATGCACAAAGTCAGTCACCAGGGGATGTATCCGACAAGCGATCTGCAGCAGAGTTCCTTGCTGTTCAAGAACGTCTATGAGCTTTTGCAGAGTACAGCGATCGCGTTGGCTGTCTGGAGTGCCATCGATTATGCCAACACCTGGCGAGCCCGTGAGGGCCGGTTGAAGATGACCAAGCAGGACGTGCGCGATGAAATGAAGCAGAGTGAAGGGAGCCCGCAGATTAAGCGTCGCATCCGTCAGATCCAGAGGCAGTCGAGGAGACGGCGACTGAAAGTGGATGTACGAAAAGCAACTGTCGTCCTGACAAACCCCACGCACTATGCAGTTGCACTCAGTTTTGACTTCATCACGATGGATCCGCCTAAGGTCTTAGCCAAAGGCCGAAATCTGATTGCTTTGCAGATCAGGCAGGAGGCGCAGTGGGCGGGCATTCCAATCATCGAGAATCCACCGCTTGCCCGCTCCCTTTACCGGGCAGTTGAACCGGGCCAGAGTATACCTATGGAGTTGTATGCCGCCGTCGCTGCAATTCTTGCTTTCCTCTACAGAAAAGAGATGGAGGATCGGGCTCGCGAGCGCGATGCTGCGAACCGGCAGCAGGAACCCCAGGCAGAAGATGCTCTTCGTGGCCCGTTATTCGGTCCCGGGGCTATTGCCACAATGACTCCTTCGCCGGGAAACCTTGATGCGTAAAGCTGACTGAACCGAGAACCAACGAATAAGGGAGATGAGATAGTGGAGCAGTCTTCGACGGTAGCAACAGGTGGAAAGGGTCAGGCGGCCGGGCTCGGCTGGTGGCCGACTACACTTGAACGCGTGCGGGAGCTGGGACTCCCGATTGGAGCCATAAGCATCGTTTTCGTCATGCTTATCCCGCTTCCAGCAGCCATCGTTGACGTCCTGCTTGCCTTCTCGATGGCGGCGGCGGTGCTTGTCTTCTTAACAGCGGTGCAGGTTAAGAAGGCAGTAGAACTTTCCGTCTTTCCAACTCTCCTGCTGCTGCTGACACTTTTTCGCCTGTCACTCAATATAGCTTCCAGTCGTCGTATTTTACTGCATGGTAGCGAAGGCACAGCGGCTGCCGGCAGCGTGATTGAGGCTTTCGGTCAGTTTGTGGTCGGCGGAAATTATGTGGTGGGGTTCGTCCTTTTCCTTGCCCTGATTGCTATCCAGTTTCTTGTGGTAAGTCACGGCGCAGTGCGTACGGCAGAGGTAACGGCTCGCTTCACCCTCGACGCGCTGCCTGGCAAGCAGATGGCCATTGATGCTGACCTGAACGCGGGGGTCATTGATGAAAGCATCGCACGCCAGCGCCGGGCGGCTGTCGCCCGCGAGGCGGAGTTCTATGGCGCCATGGATGGAGCGGCGCGGTTCAATCAGAGAGATTCTATGGCGACCATCCTTTTGACAGCCATTAATATCATTGCTGGATTGTTGATTGGAACCCTGCAGCAGGGCGTTCCGCTGCTCGAAGCAGTCAAGACCTATACCATCCTCACAGTTGGAGATGGTCTGGTCACCATGATCCCCTCGTTGCTCGTTTCAGTTGCGGGAGGTCTCGTACTGACGCGTGCTTCGTCCTCGACAGGACTGGGCGCAGAGCTTGGCAACCAGCTTTTCGGTAAGCCCAAGACACTCTTCATCGCAAGCGGCGTACTGGCTGCGATGGCAGCAATCCCTGGTCTGCCGAAGCTTGTCTTTCTAGGTATGGCCTTCGCCATCTTGATGCTTGGGCGGCAGTTGGAAAGGAGTGATCGCTCGATGGTTCCGGTTGATCCGGAAGCGTCCAAGAAGAAGGACCCGCTGCATGCGGTTGAGAACCTGGCGTCGCTGCTGAAGCTGGAAGAATTGAGCCTTGAGATTGGCTTCCAGTTAATAGCACTGGTGGATGAGAGTCAAGGGGGACAGATGTTGACGCGGGTGCGTACTCTTCGCCGCCACCTTGCAACGGAACTTGGCTTTCTGATTCCGCCTGTGCACATCTCAGACAATCTAAAGCTGAAACCGCGCGAGTATGTCGTCTCCATGAGGGGGGTGGAAATTGGCCGTTGGCAGACAGAAGGTAATTCACTGCTTGCGGTCAGTGGTGACAACCCGTCGCGACCAGTTCCCGGCAAGGATACGCGGGAGCCGGCTTTCGGGGTGCCGGCCCGATGGATCCTTCCTTCGTATGAAGAGCAGGCGCTCGCCGCCGGCTATTCCGTGGTCGACACGACAACAGTGATGGGCACACACTTGTCGGAGTTGATCCGTCAGCATGCTCACGAACTACTGACCCGTAGCGAGACGAAGAGGCTTCTCGATTCTCTCTCAGATTCGCATCCCAAGCTGATTGAGGAACTTGTCCCTAAGCTGCTCTCACTCGGCGAGGTGCAGAAGATTCTGCAACAGCTATTGCGTGAACAGGTTTCAATCCGTGATCTTGGATCGATCCTTGAAGTGCTCCTTGAAAATGCTCCGGCTGGCAAGAACCTGATCACGCTCATCGAGGCAGTGCGGTTTTCGATGCGGCGGCGACTGGTACAGCCACTGGTAGGGAATGATGGCATGGTCCAGGCGTTCCTGTTGGATGCTCATCTTGAAGCAGAGCTGCGCATGCTGATCCAGGGCGACTTGGAGCGAATGGCAGGAGACACGCCTCTGCCGAATCAAGGGGACATTCTTCGCCGCATCCTTGATTCTTTGAAACAGCACATCCTGAATGCCTCGACGATGGCCACACCCGTGCTGCTATGTGCAAGTCCGGTTAGATATCACCTGAAGCGATGGCTTGAGCCATTCCTCCCCAAGCTGCTGGTCCTTTCACCGCTCGAGGTACCATCCGAATTCAGGGTCAGAAACATGGGCCTGATTAAGTAGTAGCCGCAGTGACGTCTACTGCCCAATGATGAAGCATAAAAGTAAGAGACCAGTGTTCTGGAGAGACAGGTTTGGAGAAACAGGGTGTGCTCGTAAAGCAAAAGACACTGCCGGCCTCGATGGTCAATGATTCGGCGCATGACTATGCCTCGCTTCTGAGTACAACCAGCATGCGCCAGCAGCAGGATCAGGGCGTACCATTTGAGCCGGCTGAGATGCGCCCGGAAGATGGTCATGGTCAGATGCAGGAGGAAGAGGTTGCAGCGCACCTCTCAATGGTCCGCTTTCTTGCAAGACGTATTCATGAGCGTCTTCCCAGTCACGTAGAGCTTGATGAATTAATCGGAGCAGGCGTGTTGGGTCTAATGGATGCCTACAAGAAGTTCGATCCGCAGAAGAAGGTCAAGTTCCGCAGCTACGCCCAGTTTCGTGTAAAAGGCGCGATCCTTGATAGTCTGCGAACGCTCGACTGGGGTCCGCGTGACTTGAGGCGGAAGGCCCGTGAGATAGAGGCGGCGATTCAGCGCTTGACCGGTCGCGTGGGCCGATCGCCGAGCGAAGTAGAAGTGGCTGCAGAACTGAAGATGACTCTAGTGGATTATCAACATGTATTAGGTGACCTGAAGAGTCTGGAGGTCGGCACTCTGAACGTAGAGCGATCGGAGGATTCGGGAGAAGAAGAACTCGCCTACATTCCGAATCGAACAGAAGATGATCCTCTCTTTCAGTGCCTACGTGGCGAAATGCACGCGCGTCTGACGGATGCCATCGAGAATCTTCCCGAGCGTGAGCGCCTTGTCATGAATCTTTACTACTTTGAAGAGTTAACCATGAAGGAGATAGGGCTAGTGCTCGGCGTGGTCGAATCAAGGATTTCTCAGGTACACGCGTCTGCTGTACTACATCTGCGCGCAGCATTGCAGGTCTTCCGTCCGGCTTCCGCGAACAGGATCGCACGCACGGAACAGCCGCGACCGGAAAGAATCTAAGGGAGTGCCTGGTGGACCATATTTTCAACCCCGCAATCTTGTATGCAGGCCCAGAAGGGAAGAGATGAATCGATGGCGGAGCTAGAGTCAAGCGGTGAAGCCGTAGAGCCGATCGCGGTTGGCGAGCAACTGCGTGGGCAGGAACTGCTCATGGATGTTGAACTGGAGGCAACGCTCCGTTTCGGCTCTCGCGAGATGACCCTGGGTGAAGTATTGGATCTCGGGCCTGGCGATGTGATCGAGCTTGACCGCCAGGTCAATGATCCGGTCGATCTGCTGATCGGCGACAAGATCGTGGCGCGCGGGGTTGCAGTCCTTTGCAACGGAAAGTACGGTTTGCGAGTTACTGAAGTAGCTGAGTTGAAGTTGTCACTGGAGAGTATCCGTTGCCTCTTCTAAAGTATGGGCGCCAGTGGTCAAGACAGGCTCGCACATGGACCGCCCTGCAATTCATGCGGCCGAAACGTCCGACCGATTGGAAAGATGCGGAGGCCTGCTCGATTGCCTGCGCTCATTCAGGTTGTCGCCGAACCAACAGTAAGGTCGCATACGAACCCAGTATTCCGTTCTTTGAGGGTCGCGATGTCTGCAGTCGGTCCTGTCTGAAGAGTTTGATCCTGAATGAAGCACAGCTTTGTTTTCCCGCGGCGCCTGTATATGAGCAATCGTATAGCCATCGCATGCCTTTAGGTCTGCTGATGCTATCAAGAAAGTGGATCACCCGGGATCAGCTTGCAACTGCGCTCGGCTGCCAGAGAGAGAAAGGACAGGGGCGTATTGGTGAGTGGCTCATTGCCGGCCTCGCCTGCAATGAAGAAACGGTAGCCCGTGCTGTCGCTGCCCAATGGGGCATTCCCATGCTGACGGAACAAAGCCAGTCCTTCGAGGCTGCGACCCTGGTTCCCGGCCTGCTTAGCGAGGCCTTCAGTGCAGTACCGATCCGGGTTGCAGCGCAGCGAATCCTCTATCTGGCTGTCGAGCAGGAAGTACATCCAAGCTTTAATCTGGCCATCGAAAAGATGACCGGCTTGCGTGTTGAACCTGTCGTTCTGCCGGATAGCTTCTATCGCACGCTTGAGGGCTCTGCCTTCAAGGCTCCCTTGTCTCCCGGACGTATCTTTCATTCCTCCTCCGTCAATCATCTTTGTGACTCAATCCTTGCGCTGGTCGATGAAGCAGAAACCGGCAACATGCAGATCGCTGCTCTAGGACGATACGTGTGGGTCAAACTATTACGTAAGCAGCGTGAAGACGTGCACAACACCACCGAAGATATGGTGTTCAGCTGCGGCGAGCCATCAATTCTTAAAGGATTGAAACCCTTACAGGCAAACTTCGGCGGTTGATGTGCATAAAGAGAGGCCGTAGCAATGGTTTGGAGGAGGCAAAGTGGATAGTGGTGCATACGCAGCGTACGCTGGGCTGTTAGCAAGAACCGAAGCGTTGGACTCAGCGGCCAGCAATCTATCTAACTCGAGTACGACTGGCTTCCGTGCGGAGCGGGAGTACTTCAAGGCTATCGTCATGGGCGAGGAGTCGCCTGATTCTCAACTGGGTACCGGACTAAACTCCTTTGGGGTCCTTGGGGGGAACCAGATCGATCTGGGTCAGGGCGAACTGACCTCGACTGGCAGTGGTCTGGATGTAGCGATTCAAGGTTCAGGTTTTTTCGCTGTTCTGACCCCGAACGGAATTCGCTACACCCGCGATGGATCGTTTCAGCGTTCCAGTGACGGGAGCCTCATGACGCAAACCAACGAGCCGATCTTGGATTCTCTGAACAAGCCTGTCATCGTGCCCCCCGGAGAGATCTCGATAGGGTCAGATGGTGCTGTTTCAGTGGATGGCGCAGTAAGCGGCCAGATTGGTATTTTCAGCCTGGAACGACAGCAATTGGCGCCGGAAGGCAAGAATAAATACCGCAATGTAGGAAAGGCCGCCGTGCCGCTGACCGGGGGGACGGTACGCCAACATTACCTCGAAGCGTCCAACCAGGACGTTATCCAAGGAAGTATGCAACTGCTGCTGGTGCAGCGACAGGCCGAGATGATGCAGAAGGCGCTCACCATCTTTCAAACGACTTTTGACAAAACAGCGAGTGAAGACCTGCCCAGGGTGTAAGGCTCTCGGCTTCCTAATCGAACTTTGGAGCATACATGATTCGTGCACTCTACACAGCAGCAAGCGGGATGAGCGCTCAGCAGTTGAACCTCGATACGATCGCCAATAATCTGGCCAACTCTTCCACTTCAGGATTTCGTCAGACCCGCCTCCAGTTTCAAGACATGATTTATCAGAACCTGATCACTCCCGGAGCTGCGCAGAGCCAGCAGGCGATCTCTGCCGGACTGCAAATAGGTTTAGGGACCAAGTCTTCCGCTACGGAATTGATTACAACTCAGGGCGACCTCAACCAGACCAGCAATCCTCTGGACCTTGCGATCGAAGGCGGCGGGTTTTTTCAAATACAACGACTTGATGGTACGACCGGCTATACCCGGTCGGGAAACTTCCAATTGAATAATCAGGGAACCATGGTGACGGAAGAAGGAGAGACGCTCATCCCGGCGATAACGATTCCGCCTAACGCTACCTCCGTGACCATTACGCCATACGGAGTGATTAACGCTACCCTACCGGGACAGAAAAACCCGTCGCAGCTGGGACAGGTACAGCTTGCCACGTTCCCCAATCCCGGTGGCCTGGAGGCGCTGGGTGGAAATATGTTCGCCTCTACCCTGGCTTCGGGTGATGCCATCACCGGCCTTCCGGGAGGGACCCAAGGACTTGGGCAGCTGCAACAGGGCTATCTGGAAAATTCGAATGTCGATGTTGTCTCCGAATTTGTCCAGATGGTGTTGGCGCAAAGAGCCTATGAGAGCAATTCGAAGGTAATCAAGGCCGCGGATGATATGTACTCCCAAGTGAACAACATGACACGCTAATCGCTACCCTGTCGGAGACTCATATGCACTGGCATCCTGCACTCTCATTGATAGTCACAGTCTCGGCTTGCTTCTCCATGGACGCCGCTGCGATAGGGACAGCTTCCGGGACCGAGACGGCGCCACGCTCTTCCTTGTCGTCATTGTCTGCAAGATTGTCTGCAAGGCCAGCCCGATTCCTGAACCAGGAATCGGGCCGACCAGCGCCCTGCGGCTGGAAAGGAATCATTGATGTCGCCCACCCTGAGTGGCCCAAGCGGCTGGTCCGGACGGCCGACCTTCAAGGCTGCGAAAGTTTAACCAGCAGGGTGCCGGCGGTGCGCGCCGCCCACGTGCTGACTATGCTTTATCGAACAGATGACGCAGTAGCCACCATCCTTGTCACTGCTCTTGAGGACGGCTCTGCCGGAGACGTGATTCGCTGCCGCGTTTCAATTGATGGTGCGGTACTACTCGGCAGGATCACCGATGCCGAAACGGTTGAACTGCTTACAGGGAGAAGGAAAATCGAGTGGTGACACGGCAGCACGCAAGAGAGTTCCTGCGGGTAGTGCTTTGTTGCGCCTGTTACTCGAGCGCGCTTTCTGCCCCTCAAGCATCCGCTAAAGTGCATGTCATACGAACCGTCGTGAATCCGGCGGACGCGGCTCTCAATAACTATGTAAAACGAGTCCAGGACGCGAGTGAGGCCGAAGTCCGAAGCCCTGGATCCATCTGGAGCGAAGGTGGCAGGCTTACCCGTCTTTCAACGGACCTTAAAGCAACCCAGCCGCATGACCTTATTTCGATTGTCGTTTCAGAAAGTCTTACCGCTTCGACTGACGGCAGTGTGAAGAACTCAAGGGCTTCGAGCGCCAAGTCACAGATCTCCGCACTGATTGGGAGTCTTTCTGCCAAAAATGCTCTGCAGAACCTGCTCAATCAAAGCTCCGCTTCAGCGTTGAATGCTCAAGGTCAAAGTGTAACGGATTCCAGCCTGAGTACAATCGTCGGCGGAGAAGTGATGGCTGTCCTGCCAAACGGGACGTTTGTGATCCAGGCAGATCGCCAGGTGGCGTTCAATCAGCAGACTCAGACAATCCGCCTGCGCGGGCTCGTGCGCCAATCAGATATCAACTCGCAGAACCAGGTGAATTCAACTTCAATCACTGACCTGGAGCTTGAAGTTGTAGGCAAAGGAATTATCAATGACTTTACCTATCGCCAGAATATTCTGGTTCGTCTTCTACAGAGAATTCTGGTGTTCTAACGTGAAATCCATTACTTCAAGCTGTATATCGCCGCTGGTACTTGTCCTGTTTGGATTCATGAATTGCTGTTCATGCTTGGCCACCGCGAGCGGCAGCGACAGCACCCGGCTCGCCAGGATGAAGGATGTCTCATCGATTGAAGGCGTGCGGGCAAACCAGCTCGTAGGCTTCGGGATCGTGGTTGGTCTGCACGGGACTGGTGACAGCCAGATAACTGTATTTCCAATTCAGACACTAATCTCCACCTTGGCCAGGCTGGGCGTAAATGTACCTCAGGCATCTGCGGGCAGCTTGACGGTGCGCAATATTGCAGCCGTTTTTGTTTCAGCGACGCTCCCGGCTTTTGCCCAGCCCGGGACGACGGTGGATGTTACAGCTTCGTCCGCCGGGGACGCGGGGAGCCTGGAAGGCGGTCTGCTGCTGATGACGCCTCTTTATGGCACAGACGGGCAGATCTATGCACAGGCACAGGGGCCGGTACTGATGGGCGGGTATGCTGTGACTTCAAACGGTAATTCAAAACAGTTCAACCATCCCACTGTAGCCCGTGTACCGTCTGGCGGTATGGTCGAACGTGCCGTCCCCTTCGATCTCTCAAAGCAACACTCATTTCGCTTTCTACTCAATGACGCAGATTTTAAGACGGCTGAGCTTGCCTGCGCAGCCATTAACCGCGAAGTACAAGGGAACCGGGCCCGAGTCATAGACAGCAGGAGTATCGACTTCGCAGTCGCGGCACAGGATGACGTGCCCGCACTACTGGCGGACGTAGAAGCGGTAGAAGTAGAGGTCTACCCGCGCGCGAAGGTAGTCGTCAACGAACGAACGGGCACAGTAGTCATTGGCGGAAATGTGCGGCTGCAGCCGGTTTCTATTCTGCACGGCGGACTGGTGGTCAACGTTGTCAGTCAACTCGTAGTTTCACAGCCAAACGCATTGGGTGGAGGCAATACAGAAGTAGTCCGGCAGACATCCGTCCAGGCACAGGACAAACCAGTGAACCACATAGAACTCAAGGCCGGCGCGACCGTCGATGATCTTGTACAAAACCTGCAGGCGATCGGTGCTTCTGCAAGAGATGTCATCTCCATTCTGCAGGCGATGAAAGAAGCCGGCGCACTCGAAGCTGAACTGGAGGTCCAATAGTGATGGTAGAGAAAATAGATCGGGCTGCTGTCGACCTCTCAACGCTGCCCGCCAACTCGAGTATGCCAGCGAACGACTCTAAACTGAAGAATGCAGCCCATCAATTCGAGGCCAGCCTAATGCATGAACTCTTTGCTCCCTTGCAAAAGGACTCGATGAGTTCTTCTGATGATGATGATAGCGGGAGCGGAAACGCTTTATCTAGCTTTGCCGGCGATGCGATGGCTAGAGCGATTTCTGATCTTGGCGGCTTTGGAATTGCAAATCAGCTCATCGATCATTTCGAGAAGGCTGCTATCAAACAAACCCCTAAACTCTGAAGTCCCGGCAGATCCTGCCGATACTCAGCATAGCGGAGATGATATGCAGATACCACAGAATGGTTTAATCAGCACGGATTCGGCCCAGGGTACAAACCTTGAGGTGAGCAACGCGAGCGCATCAGGCAAGACAGGGTTGCGCGGCTCCGATCAGGACAGCACGTCGCTGCCCCAGCCTATATCCGAGCAGCGGGATACAGCCGCGATCAGCGGGACCGCCACGCTCCTGGCGCAAGCTCTGGCCGTTCCCCTTCGCCAAAGCTCGCAGGTCCAACAGATCACTGCCTCTCTATCAGTGGGCACTTATCACGTTGACGCCGGGGTACTGGCGTCGACCATCATGGATTCGATGATCCAGACGCACGTGGATTGACCCTTATATGCCGCATTGTCCAGTTCAAGCATCCATTGAGAACAAGACTGATACACATGACCGCGAGCGATGCCAGCTGCTCAATGCCGTGCTTGCTGATGCCGAGGAGGTGCTTGTCTCCTTCGATGCTGCGGCCATTTGTCGACTTGAACAGAAAGCGGAAGAGATTTTGCGGGGTTCAGTTCCTGGTCTAATGAATCATACAGACACAGGCAGACTTGTTAAGCGGTGTGCAAAGCTCGAGCAGCTTCTCAAGTTATCCGCATCAAATCTCTCGATTTTGCAAGGGATGGTATCCCGGCGCAGTCACTCAATGAAAGACACGTACGCGCGGAGAACTTACCCATGGCAACACTAAGCACTGCCTGGAATATCAGCATGTCCGCTTTGAAGGCGGATCAAGCAGCACTTGCCACGACAGCGAATAACACCGCGAATGCGACGACCCCGGGCTACACCGAAGAAGCTGCAGTGTGGCAACAGGCGGCGCCCATCCAGGTTGGACAAACCATGATAGGCGATGGTGTCATCAATGCCGGAAGCGCTTCGCAGCGTGATCTTGTCCTGAACAGGGCGATAGATGTTCAAACGCAGGTACAGGCCGCTACCCAGGCGCGGCTCGGTGCGCTCGATAATCTGCAGAGTACTTTTGCCTCTGCCACGAGCGTCACCAGTTCTTCGAGCGCCGACGCATCGGATGGTGGGATCTCTAGCAGCCTCAGCAGTTTCTTCGGTTCGCTTCAGCAACTGGAAGCATCTCCGGCAAACATAAGCATCCGCCAATCCGTACTGGCGGCTGCCGGCACGCTTTCAAGCAGTTTCAATGCGGCCGCTTCAAGCCTGCAGCAACAGCAGCAGACGATCAATGGTGAAGTTTCAAGTGTGATCACTCAAGCCAACGGGCTGCTCAAGTCTATTTCTGGTCTGAATGCGCAGATACAATCGCAGGACCCCAACAAGGATGCTGGAACACTCGAAGATCAACGCCAGCAGGACCTCGCGAGTCTTTCGCAACTGCTGGGTGTGCAACAAGCGACGACCGAAAAAAATGGCGTATCCCTTTCCACGGTCAATGGTGTCCCGTTGATGGAAGGGAGCACGGCAGCAACGCTGAGCGTCACTGAAGTAAACGGGGCGACACATATTTACGATGGTTCAACCGACATCACCCAGGATGTGGTGCAGGGTGGCGGTCAGGCAGGCGGCCTCGTTTCTGTAGCCAACCAGGATATTCCGACTGCCCTTTCTGCCATTGACACGCTCGCATATCAGGTAGGTACGCAGTTCAATACACTTAACGAAAGCGGCAAAGATCTTAATGGCAACACAGGTACAGCTTTCTTTACGTTGCCATCTACTGTGTCCGGCAGTTCCGCCGCTATCGCTCTCGCGTTGACGACTCCTGCCTCAATCGCGGCAGCGGTAAACGGCGACGGGCCTACTGATGGCACGAACGCGGCCAGCATGGCGGCGCTTGCAAACACCTCTCTCGGCGGCCTCTCCAATCTCACGCCTGCCAACTACTATTCTTCCTTTGTTTCAGCGCTTGGGTCTACGGTGTCAAGCGTAGTGGCTACCAACGGGGCCCAACAAGCGTCACTTGCACAGTTGCAGAACCAACAGACAGCACTTTCCGGGGTCAGCCTCGACAACGAGGCGACAGCTCTCGAAACCATGGAGCAGGCCTATCAGGCCGCCTCCAAGGTTTTCACCATTGTAAGTAACCTAATACTAGCTTCCATCAACCTTGGAATAGAGACCGCTGCCAGCTAGAGGTTCTGTGTGCAAATAAATGCTTCTTTTTTGACCGGCATTACGCATTCCTTGAATCAATTGAGTGTGAAGGAGCAATCACTTACTGATGAGCTCTCCTCCGGGCTAAGCGTGAACTCCCTGTCTGATAACCCTGTGGCTGCAGGAGAGAATGTCACTTTGTCATCGCTGCTGCAGCAAGATGTCAGTTATCAGCAGGCATCGACTACGGTCACGAGTGTTCTGCAGGTACAGGACTCTGCCGTAGGGTCGGTCATCAGTCAACTGACGCAGGCGATCTCTGTTGCCACACAGGGAAGTAACGGGACCCAGAATCCTGCTGAACTTTCAACCCTGACCTCGGAATTATCCGGTATCCGTGCCGAGGTACTGTCACTCGCCAACACAAGCTTTCAAGGCAGCTATATCTTTGCCGGCAGCAAGGGATCAACCGAACCTTTCACGCTCGCTGCTTCGTCGGTTGCCAACCAACCATCGTCAGTCACATACCAGGGCGATTCCAACCTCTCTTACCTACAGGCACCTGATGGAAGCAAGGTACCGATCACTTCAGACGGAAGCTCCTTCTTTTTGAACAATACAGCGGGCGCAACCAATATTCTTGGCAATCTCAATCTGCTGGTCTCCGCTTTTCAGAATGGGAACTCCACATCAATTGGATCCCTCACCGGAACACTGCAGGCTGCAGTCACTTTCCTGTCGACGCAACGCGCGGGTGTGGACACTTCGTTGAGCGACATCACGACAGAGCAGAAGAGCATCCAGTCACAGTCGACGCAATTGACCGTACAGCAGACGGGGTTGATGGGGGCTGATCCAGCACAGGTTGCGACTTCATTATCGACGACTGAAACGCAGCAAACCGGCCTCGAAGATGCCATCGCCGCTCTCGAAAAGCAGGGGTCGCTCTTCAATCTAATCACTTAGGCGAGAGCTTCCGATGGTTACTTGAAGTCCTGTCAGCCTTGGCTGGCACGTCCTTAAATCCTTACCAGAGTATTGCCGCCTTGCCAGCTCTGGAGGATGAACGGTTGTTGCGATTTGGGGACTGGTCTTGAAATTGGTGAGGTGAGCCTGAGTACTATGATGTCGATGGCACCTTTAGTGGTCCATCCACAAATCGAACTACTAGCTTTCCCCGCTTGAAAGCGCGTTTGGATGAAGCATTTGGCTTTGTCGTTAGTGCGCGGCGTCAGGCGGAGCAGGATGCGCATCCCCGTGGTTGGCTTAAGCCTGCCTGTTGCCCCATCAAACAGCGCGTCCAGCGCGCCCGCGGCAATCGTTCCTCGCGTGCCATCCGCTTTGCGAGCTCGGCTGCTGGTGAGGGCGCGAGCTCCAAGAGCAAATTACCTGATGCTATGGTGTTTCTGGCTGGATACAGGTTGGCCTTTTCTGGTGAAAAGGCCCCGTGTTCATCGGATCTTCGCTCTACACCTTCAGGTAATTTGCACTAACCCTGCAGCCGCGATGTTCCGCGCTCGCGATTCCGCCGCCATCCACTTGGCCGCCGGCTTCGCGCCGAGCTTGCCGCCGGCCGTGACCAGCCTCAACGTGGGCCCCTGCACCGATCCATTTTTGAACAAGCTGCTTTGGACTATGAATAGTGAATCCGGCATTCTGGTGATCGTTCGTATAGTCTCGTTGCCAAGTCGTCGCCAACCCAGCTTTCCAGCTTTCGATCAAACGGACAACCTGCTGAAGCCTTATGGCTAGCAACGTCCACTCCGCGGCCAGGCGAGGGTACATCGACGCGAGGGTACATCGACGCGGCGGCCGGCCCCTGGTTTAGGATCATGTAAGGAGCTTGGATTGATTGCTGCCTTGCGTTTTTTGTCGAATGCCACACGCGGTCACCGCCTGCGGCCGTGGAAGAGCGAGTACATCCGATGGCGGATTGAAACTTACTCCGGCATGCATGCAGACGACATCGATTTCAAAGTGTTTTTACGATTTGTCGTCCAAGAACGTTGGAGGTTGTTACGATTTCTTGCCTGGACATCGTCGATCCAGCGTGAAGGGCAGGAGTAGGTTGCGCGGGATCGACCCTCCCGAAAGCTCGCGTCACTCCTGAATCGTATCAACCTGATTGGCAGGTCTCCTAGTTAAGGTAAACGGTCATTTGGCTGACCAGGTCGAATAGCCTAGTTAGGAGAATCGTGACAGACCAGAGTGCATTAGACGTCCTGTTAGTGCCTCGCGGCGCTACAAAGGAAATGCTCGATGCGGCTGCTGATGACGCACATACATGAAAATGCAACCAGGGTATGGGCGAAAATGATCGCCTGCTATGAGGGCAAGCCGAAAAGATGTTGACCCTAGAGGAGTTAGTGTGGACCCGGTAGTTCAGCCTTAAGATCGGAACTATTTTCGACTGTTGGCTCATGGTTTGCATGAATTAGTAACGGCTATGTGCATGATTGCCGAAGTAGCCAATCGCTGACCAGTGGCGGCGTCAGGAAGCGACCTCGATCAAGCCTTCCAAGACATACTGGTCCAGGGTTTCCAGGACGTCGGCTTCGAGAACGCCTGGCTGCGCTGCATACTCCGCGGAGAGCGCCATAATCAGATCGCCGATGCGGATGGGCGCAGCCATCTTCTTCCAAAGGTCGGTACCGACCGGTCCCAAGCCATAGCATCGTCCCCGGGGCAGGTTCATCAGCACAACCTCTTCTCCTACCTCGGCCGCGACTGCGGTCCTGCTCCACTGCACGACATTTTCCTGGTTCAAGCCTGCCATCGGTTTTCCGTCGTGTACTTCGTCCATGCCTGCCCTTGCCATTGCTGCAACCATGCCAGGTCCAAGCACTCCGGCAACCGGCGATTGGCTCTGCATAGTCTACTTCATCATCGTTTTACTCTGGATGACTGCATGGCCAGCGCGACTCCATTCGCAGACTGGCACATGGCCCTTACTGCACTCTATTTACACTAGTAGCCAATGTCAGGCCGCGTAATCCAAGACACTTCGGCAGAGCGACGGCTGGTTGGTGCGCTTTGCAGGCCGACGGATGCAGTCTCCCTTCCGGGTCTGGATCTGGAAGAACTTGGCGCGCAGATCGGCGACTGGCCGCACCTGGTTCATCTCCTGCGGCATCACAAACTGGTGCCTCTCGCGGCACGCAATGCCTGCTTCATGGCAATTGCGCAATTGCCGCCGGAGCTTCGTTCCTCTCTCCAAGCCTCGGCCGCCGCGAACGCGCACCAGGCCTTTCGTTACCTGGCAGTTCTTCAGGGGTTGATGGATCTGTTCGGCAAAGCCGGCATCCCTGTCGTTGTACTTAAGGGCGTTTCGCTCGCTCTGATGGCGCACGGTGATGTGGCAGCCCGCGACGTTGGCGATATCGATCTACTCATCGACCCTTCCCAGGCACTGCAGGCAGACGAAGTGCTGCGCGCGTCGGGAAGGTTGAGGAAAGAACCCGCTGCCAGCCTCACGCCGAAACGAGCGTCTTTCTACGTTAAGAATTTCAAAGACTTTACCTACGACTCTCCGCACGATGGCTTTGAGGTGGATCTTCATTGGAGATTGCTGCGGGATTCGCGAGCCGCTGCCGCGATCCTTACTCGACCGAGTCCCGAGTGCTTTGAAGAGCAGAGAATTGGCTCGCTCGATCTTACGGTTTTGAAGCCCGAACGCACGTTGCTGTTCCTTGCAGTGCACGGTGCCATGGAAAACTGGGCCAGGTGGAAGACGCTGGCCGATGTGGCTGCGCTTTGGCAAAAGGACTCGTCAACGGAGCACAGCAGGACATGGGCAATCGCCCGGTCATCGGGTACGGCTGCGTTCCTGGCGGCTGCGCTGCTGCTTGCCGGACGTTGGTTCGGCATGGCGAGTGGATTGGAAGCGGAAGAACGATTGCAGCAGGAGGGTGCAAAAGCAGCCCGACTTGCCCATTCGATTGTGGCGCGTGCACAGCAGCAGATGCGGCACAATGGCGGGATGCCTTCGCCGATGGGACAGTCGACCTTCGCCATGAAAAGGCTTGAGGCCAGCTTGCATTCCTCGGCCGCCGCTCGCATGGAACTGGCGCGCCGCGTTCTCTTTCGCCCGAGAATCTGGCAGACGTTCGACTTGCCGGATCGTTTGTTCTTCCTCTATCCCTTGATGAGCCCGGTGGAGTGGCTGCTGTTCAGGGCCAGGAATAAGGTCAGCAGACGGGGTACGTCTTGAAGGCCTCTCGCGTGATCAATGGAAGATGGAAGAAGTCGCCGCGTGAGTGGGCTGTTCTGGTTGAGGCTGGCGTGTTGTTGTTCATAGCCCGGATAGCTTTGAAGGTGCTGCCACCTGCGCGCATCGTGAGTTGGATCCGGCGCCCGCTCGGCGGCATGCAAACGGGCGGCATGGGCGAGCTACGACAGGTGCAATGGGCGGTCACGGCTTTTTCCAGAAACGCCCCGCTGCGGCTTGTGTGCTTTCCGCAAGCGCTGGCCATGCATGCAATGCTTCGAAGGAGAAGCGTGCCGAGCGAGGTACTCTATGGCGCGGCGCGGATGAATGGCGGCAAACTGGCAACCCATGCGTGGCTCCGCGTTGATGGCCATATCTGGCTTGGCGGGGCGGTGGCTTCAGACTTTACGGTGCTCGATGTGTGGAAGCCTGCTGAAGTGGCCGCCAAGGACGAGGGTTAAGTGTTTGACTTGTGCACGGAAAGATCAGGGTACAAATTGATGGACCAGTGCGTTGACGACACGGTCGGCCTCTGGAAACCCCCATGGCCGCTCGAAGACAAAGACGGGAGTGCTCTCGATTGCGAGGCTGGTTCGCTTGAAGTGGTGCTCCTGCAGGCCAAGCCATTGCAGAAGGTATTGCTGATAGGTAAAGCGCATGGTTTCGACCACAGACTGGGCCGGGCCTAGCCGCCGGAAGGTGGGTGGCTGGCCGGCGTCGGTCGTTTTCCTGAGGATGACCAGAGCTGCCAGCG
>CAZZXL010000007.1:0-12661 GCA_964658035.1 uncultured Acetobacteraceae bacterium | reverse complement strand
CCCGACCTGGTCGCCTGCGCCGACCGGCACACGGAACTTGTCTTCGTCATTGAAGGTGCGGCTCAAGCCGTCTTGATCGCGTCCCAGTGCGTCGAGCGAGGTGCGCCACAGTTTCAACCATGGAGCCACAGGGATCACGCGATCAAGGGGATCAGCGTCCGGATCAAGGAGGCAAATATCGTCAGCCACCAGGGGGAAGCCGCGGGCCACCAGGAAGGCGGCAAGCGTGGACTTGCCTGCTCCGGAATCACCTAGAAAGGCGACGACGCCGCTCCCCATACGCACAGCACAGCCATGCAACGGCAGGAGTCGCCGTTGATGACAGAGAACTGCGAAAATATTACCAAGAAGGTACCCCCGGATATCTAGTTCGTTACTTACGGCCGCAGGTTCTACGATCACAAGCGAACCGGCCCGAATGTAGTAGCGGGCAATATCGCATACCTGGAAGATCAGTTCGTGGTTTGAGGCGATGAACGAGGCATTGCTGAACGTTGGAGACTCAATCGCCGGCACGACACCCACCACGATGCGCACAGGAAGGCCTGCAGACGTGCTCAAAGGCAGTTCCGGCAATTCAAGATCGCTGGTTAGACGATAGGGCCCGTACGCATACGTAAGTGGGGCAAGGGGCATCAGGTACCTAGCGGTATTTTAGCGGGGTTCATCTGCAGGGCTAAGTCGCAGTCAAAAGGATGGTCCACTTTCCGGCCGAATGGTCCTGTGTGATAGGCGAAGGTCGCGTCCCGTCGACGATGTGTAAAGCGAAACTTTGCGAATGCCTGCGAAAGGCGTGGAAGACTTAGCGCTCGCGTAACGTAAACTTGTGAAGAGCAAAATCGAACACTTTCAAGGCGTGAGAACGACAACTATCCCCGACGGAGAGTGTTCACATTCTAAGTTGTGGCTGCATTTGGTGCTTCGCGCCTCATCACGAGTGACCAATGAGCAGTTACCCTCGTTCCCAAAGCTTGCATCCACGATGGCTCTACCAGGCATCCGATACATTATTATGACAACTGAAGTTGGAGGATGGATGAATAACACTACCAGGATGAATGACTTACAGGGGCTGACTCCGGTCGGACAACATAAGGACTGGACGAAACCCGTGCTTGACATTCTTGAACTGGAGAGTGCCGAACACCTTCCGTCAACTAAGGGAGACCGGCATCACGTGGGTGGGTCGCAGTAGGCGCTGGTGTCCGACTAGCACGTAGTCCTCGTTCCTGCAATGTAGTAGGTGGTGTGGCTGTAGCGGATTCTGTAAGCTTCGCATTTCAAGCTAGGCATCTTTATGAGCTTCATTGTCGGGGTTAGATGGCCCGACCAAGGCTCAACAGACCTATTCAGTGCAATCCAGCGACAGGTAACGACCAAAGCAAGCTGGCGAACGAGCAACTTAAGTGACGTTTCGCTTGGAATAGCGCCCAGCGCTCGGCTGCCTCAAGACTGCCACGATCAGCAACCCATCTTACTGGGTCAGCTTCGCATCGTTGCCGACATCCTACTTGATAATCGTGTCGAGGTTGGAAACCTTCTTGGGTGGGATCCAGCCCTTCAACAAGGGAAGGCCGACAGCGCGTTTTTCGCAGCGGCGTGGCTGAAGTGGGGCGCTGCTGCTCTCGATCGACTTGTCGGCGGTTTTGCGGCCGCGATCTGGGATGAGCGGGATCGATCGCTGACGCTGGTGCGTGACCATGTTGGAGAGCGTCCGCTCTACTATCTGCAGCATGGAGAGTTGCTGGCATTCGCCTCGCTGCCGATGCCGTTGCGGGCCGTTCCCGGTGTCGATACCCGGCTGAACGAAGAGCATCTATTGGAGCACCTGTCGCTCCTTACCGGCGACCCGCACGCCTCCTTCTTTCGCAATATTCAGAAACTGCCTGCCGGACACATCCTTACCTTCAAAGATGGACGAACGAAGCTCGCCCGCTATTGGCATCCGCTGGATGCTCCTGAGACGCGCTTCAAAAAAGATGAAGAGTATGTAGAGGCTTTCCGCGAAACCTTCGACCGTGCGGTAGAGGCGCGTCTGCGGACCACGGGCCAGGTGGGATCGTCTTTGAGCGGCGGTATGGACAGTAGCTCGGTCACGGCTGTAGCGGCCCGCCTGCTATCTTCTGGCCGTCTGACGGCATTTACTGCCGTTCCGTCCAAAAGTTTCAGCAATCTCGTTCCATTTGGCAGTTTTGGCGATGAAGGGCCTGCGGCTGCGCAGCTGGCTGCCATGTATCCCAATATCGATCACGTGTTGGTTGATCCCTCGAACGAAGACCTGCTCGAAGGCGTTGAGGCCACGGGTCGTTCCGAGGGTGAGCCGGTCTTTAACCCGCTGAACCAGATGTGGATCGGCGCGATGCTCCGGGAAGCGAAACAGCGCAATATTACCGCTCTCCTGACGGGCGCCTGCGGGAATACGACGCTGAGCAATGGTGGATTGATCGGTCTGTCGGAGCTCTTCCGCAAAGGCAACTGGGTCAAGCTGGCGAAGCTGATTTACCGGCTGCGCAATGGCGGCTACACCGGCTACCGTCTGGCTACCTCCTTTGCCCTGGCCCCGATCACTCCGGATTGGCTGCGACGGCAGCTCTACAACGAGCTGAAACACTTCAACATGGACTTTAGCCCGCTGCGCGCCGACCTGATCGCACAACACCATCTGCGCGCGCGGACGGCGGAGGAAATGTTCGCCCCCCAGGCCAGCTTGAAAGCTTATCGGAAAAGAACCTTCGAGTACTACGACGCCGGCGCTTTCAATGGTGCGACGACTCTTGAGTATGGGATCGAAATGCGGGATCCGACGCAGGACAAGAGGATCTTCGAGTTCTGCTTTTCGATCCCAGTCGAACAGTATCTTGTCGGCGGCCAGACGCGGTCACTGGTCAGGCGAGCCATGCGCGGCCGGGTGCCGGATGCCATCCTGAACAACAAGGACCGGGGCCTTCAATCAGCTGACTGGTATCTGACCATGGGCGCACGTTTGCAGGCGATGAAGGATGAACTCGCCCGGATTCGTACCTCTCCCATGGCAAACCATCTACTCGATCTGGACCGCCTGCAGTACCTGCTGGAGAACTGGCCGACCAAAGGATTTGAGCGCGCCGAGATCATCGACTCCTGGCACTATGCACTTACTCGAGGCCTCGCCGCGGGTAACTTCATCCGGCAGTTTGAGTAAGTCTCTACTTACCTGGTAGAGAGACTATCGAGAGCCATGTTCAGCGTCAGCACATTCACCCGTGGTTCCCCGAGAAAGCCGAACTGCCGCGGCTCTACATGTGCATGGACGAGTTGCTGCACCTGTTCTGGAGAGAGGTGTCTTGCCCTGGCGACGCGCCCTGCCTGGTAGAGCGCAGAGGCGGGTGAGATATCCGGATCGAGGCCCGAACCAGATGCTTCGACCAGCTCCGAAGGTACCGGCACGCCGGGATTGTCAGCAGCGGCGCTCTTCGTATCCTGATCGATGCGGGCGACCAGCTTCTGACTGGATAGGCCGAGATTGGAACCGCCGGAAGACGTGGCGTCGTAGCCATTGCCGGCAGCGGATGGGCGGCCATGAAAGTAGCCCGCGCTGGTGAATGCCTGGCCGATGATGCGCGAGCCGACGACGGTAGTCTGCGCCTCGATCAGCTGCCCATCCGCCTGGCGGCGACTGGCAAGGTGCGCATAGCCGGTCATCACCAGCGGGTAGACGACGCCGAACAGAATCGTCGTGATGAGGGTAAAGCGAATCGCAGTTTTGAGATGACTTGTGAACATGGCTTCTTCCTTGTCGTGACGTAGGCCGGGCTTAAGCGAGATGCAGGTGCGTGAGGCAGAGGTCAATCAACTTGATCCCGACGAATGGGACGATCACGCCGCCGACGCCGTAAATCAGCAGGTTCTGCCGCAACAGGATCTGCGCTGATTTCGGCGCATATTTAACGCCTTTCAGCGCCAGCGGAATGAGCGCGATGATGACCAGCGCATTGAAGATGACTGCCGAAAGAATGGCCGAATGCGGGTTATTCAGGTGCATCACATTCAGCGAGTTGAGTACTGGAAAAACACCGGCGAACATCGCTGGAATGATCGCAAAGTATTTGGCTACGTCATTGGCGATCGAGAACGTGGTCAGTGCGCCACGTGTCATCAATAACTGCTTGCCGATCTCCACAATCTCAATCAACTTGGTGGGATTGGAGTCAAGATCGACCATGTTGCCGGCTTCTTTGGCGGCCTGTGTGCCGGAATTCATGGCAACGCCCACATCGGCCTGGGCGAGCGCCGGAGCATCGTTGGTGCCATCACCGGTCATCGCAACCAGTTTTCCCTTGGCCTGTTCGCGCTTGATCAGGTCCATCTTGTCTTTCGGTTTAGCTTCCGCCAGAAAGTCATCGACCCCGGCTTCACGCGCGATCACGGCTGCTGTCAGTGGATTGTCGCCGGTAATCATCACGGTGCGGATACCCATGGCCCGCAGACGAGCAAGCCGCTCTTTCAATCCACCCTTCACAATGTCTTTGAGATAGATCACGCCCAGCGCCGTACTGTCTTCTGCGACGACCAGCGGCGTGCCGCCAAGGCGAGCGATGTCTTCGACACTGTCGCGCACTTTTCGCGGGAGACTCGAGCCCTGTTCTTCTAGAAAGCGCGCAATGGCATCGACTGATCCTTTGCGTACGACCTTGCCGCCGAAGTTCACCCCGGACATGCGCGTCTGCGCGCTGAAGGGAACAAACTCCGCCTGCAGTGCTGTCATATCGCGGCCGCGGAGACCATATTTTTCCTTGGCGAGGACCACAATCGAACGGCCCTCCGGCGTCTCGTCCGACAGCGAAGAAAGCTGCGCAGCATCTGCCAGCCGTTCGGGAGAGATATCCGGCGCTGGGATAAATTCTGTAGCCTGCCGATTGCCCAGCGTGATGGTGCCGGTCTTATCCAGCAGCAGCGTATCGACGTCTCCTGCTGCTTCGACCGCACGACCGGACATGGCCAGCACGTTGTACTGCACCAGCCTGTCCATGCCGGCGATGCCGATGGCCGACAGCAGGCCGCCGATGGTGGTCGGAATGAGGCATACCAGCAGCGACACCAGGACAAAGACAGTCTGCGGCGCCTGCGAGTAGATCGCAAAGGGCTGCAATGTCGTGACTGCCAGCAGGAAGACAATCGTCAGCCCGGAAAGCAGGATACTGAGAGCAATTTCATTCGGCGTCTTCTGCCGTTCCGCACCTTCGACCAGGGCAATCATGCGATCGAGAAAAGTCTCGCCGGGATTCGAGGTGATGCGCACTTTGATCCAGTCAGAGAGTACCCGCGTTCCGCCAGTGACCGCCGACCGGTCGCCGCCGGCTTCACGGATTACCGGCGCGGATTCACCGGTAATCGCTGATTCATCGACAGAAGCGACGCCGTCAATGACTTCGCCGTCGCCCGCGATAAATTCACCGGCAGGCACAACGATCACGTCATCCACGCGTAGTTGCGCACTTGATACGTCTTCGGTCTTTCCATCGGCGAGCAGACGATGTGCCGTGGTATCAGCCTTGGCCTTGCGCAGGGTATCGGCCTGGGCCTTGCCGCGCCCTTCGGCCATTGCTTCGGCGAAGTTCGCGAACAGCACGGTGAACCACAGCCACAACGTAATCTGCAGATCAAAACCGAAGTTGTTCGAATGCTTGAAGCGGTCCTGGATCAGCAGGACGGTCGTCACAATACTGCCGACTTCAACCACCAGCATGACCGGGTTCTTCAACATCAGTTTCGGATTCAGCTTGGTAAATGCGCCGCCGACTGCCTGCTTCAGGATTGCCGGGTCCCACAAACTTAGTTTCTTTGCCATTGGATTCTTCCTCGTTTGCTGCTCAGGGCGATGTCGTACTTAGAAGGTTTTGCCTGCATGCAGCAGCAAATGTTCGAGAATGGGACCGAGACTCACGACCGGGAAAAATGTCAATGCGCCGACAATCAGGATCACGCCTGTCAACAGCACAGCGAACAGTCCGGTATTCACAGGGAACGTTCCGGGTGATGGCGGGACCGTCTTTTTCTGTGCCAGGTTCCCTGCCAGCGCCAACACAGGAATAATCATCAGGAAGCGCCCGGCAAGCATCGCCAAGCCGAGAGTGTAATTGAACCAGTGCGTGTTTGCGCTCAGGCCGGCAAAGGCAGAACCGTTATTACCTGTTGCGGACGTGTACGCGTACAGCATCTCGGTCAGGCCGTGCGGACCGCTGTTGTTAAGCGCACTCAGTCCCATCTTCGGCGCCAGGATCGAGATTGCGGTCAGAATGAGAATGATGAGCGGGAAGATCAGTACGTAGAGCATCGACATCTTGATATCGAAGGCTTCGATCTTTTTGCCCAGGTACTCGGGTGTGCGGCCGACCATCAGTCCCGCGATGAAAACCGCCAGTACGACGAAGATCAGCATGCCGTACATGCCGGCGCCTACACCGCCAAAAATGATCTCGCCCAGCAGGATGTTCGCGAGCAGCACCATGCCGCCGAGCGGGGTAAACGAATCATGCATGCTGTTGACCGCACCGCAGCTGGCGTCCGTAGTCGTGACTGCGAAGAGCGAACTGCCGGCGATACCGAAGCGCGTTTCCTTGCCTTCCATGTTGCCGCCGGGACTCATCGCAGAAGCCTGCTGCGTTACGCCATGCAGCAGCGGATGCGGCTGTGATTCCGCCCAGTAGACGGAAACCAGGCCAATGGCAAAAAGGATGGTCATGGTCGAAAAAACCGCCCAGCCATGACCCGGTGACCCACTCAGTTTGCCCAGAGTGACCGTCAACGCCGCAGGGATCAGGAAGATCGCGAGGATCTCAAGAAAGTTTGTCAGCGGCGTTGGATTCTCAAAGGGATGCGCACTGTTCGCATTGAAAAAACCGCCGCCGTTGGTGCCCAGCATCTTGATCGCTTCCTGTGAAGCGACCGGTCCCTGCGCGATGGTTTGTGTCTGGTGTTCGAGTGTTGTCGCAATGGTGTAGGGATGAAGATTCTGGGTCACGCCCTGTTCAATCAGAATGGGTGTGAGCACGATACAAAGGGGCAAAAGGATCCACAACAAGCCGCGGGTTACGTCGACCCAGAAGTTCCCGATCGTCTTTGATTCCTTGCGGAACATCCCGCGTATCAGCGTGATTGCGACCGCCATTCCGCAGGCCGCCGAGGTGAAGTTGTGATAGGCGAGCGTCACCATCTGGGTGAAGTAGCTCATGGTCACTTCAGGCGTATAAGACTGCCAGTTGGTGTTCGTCGTGAACGAGGCGGCAGTGTTCCACGCAAGGTCAGCAGCGACGCCGATCAGGTGCTGCGGGTTCCAGGGCAGAAAATGCTGGAGCCTCTCGATGAAGTACGTGAGCAGCATGGAAACTGCACTGAAAATCAGCAGAGCCAGCGCATACTCGCGCCAGTTCATTTCATGCTCGGCTTCGACGCCGCCGATGCGGTAGATGAGTCGCTCTACCGGCTTCAAGACCGGATCAAGAAAAGTCTTTGCGCCTTCAAGCACGCTCGCCATGTACAAGCCAAGAGGCTTCATCAGCGCAAGCAGCAATGCGAAGAAGACCGCAAACTGGAACCATCCGTTAGCTGTCATTTAAAACTTCTCCGGGCGCAGCAGGGCAAATACCAGGTAGATAAAGACCAAGACGGTGACGAATAGCACGATGCTGGTAGTAGTGGACACGGTTAGCGCAACCTTTCACATGCCTGCACGTAGAGCAGCGCAAGCGCAAAGAAAGCGGCGGTTAAGACGATCATGAACAAATCAAGCACGGGGACCCTCAGCCGTGCGCGCCTGCACAACTTCGCTGCGCGCACACTTGCTTAGTTAATGGCAGGGGCCGTAAGGAGTCTGTCTTGGGGGCGTAAAGAAGTCGTAAGTAAAGCTACTCGACGCCCTGAGCGACGAAGCGGTACCCGACCCAGGGCTCTGTCTGGATGTATTGCCGGGCAGTGAGTGCTTCAAATTTCTTTCGAAGCTGCCCGATAAACACCCGTAGATATTCCGGCTGATGGACGGAATGCGCACCCCAGACGGCGTTGAGCAATGTGCGGTGTGGCATCACTTTGCCGGCGTGCTGCGCGAAATAGAACAGCAGCTCGAATTCAGTTGGCGTGAGCGTGAGCGGCTTGCCTTGCAGGGTGACGCTGTGCTGTTCAATGTCGATCACAAAGTCGCCTAGTTCCAGGTGAGAGGTCTCCGTGCGCTCGGGCGCCCTGCGGAGATGCGCACGCACGCGGGCTAGCAGCTCCTGCGCGCCAAATGGCTTGGTGATGTAATCGTCGGCACCCGCGTCCAATGCTTCCACCTTGGACCGTTCCTGGTCCCGTACCGACAGCACGATGATCGGGATCGCGGAGCGCGCACGAACGCGTTTACAGACGTCGATACCGGAGATGCCGGGCATCATCAAGTCTGTTACGACAAGATCGGGTTTCCACTCTTCGAAAATCAGCAGACCCTCTTCAGGATCATTGGCGGTTCGCACTTCAAAGCCCTGCGTTCCCAGAGCGGTGCGCAGCACCCGGGTAATCTGGGGCTCGTCATCAATCAGCAGAATCCGTTCGGCCACTCAGCACCCCTTGGTTCTCTCACCGTCCGCTTCCAACAGCATGGCACATTCCAAGTCTGCTATTGTGTGCTTCTATGCTGCCAGAGCGGGAAAGCTGGTTTCGTCAAGTATGCCAGTATCTTGTTTTTACGATATCCGCCCTTGGGATCGTTGCATTTTATCTACGCGTTCTGCATGTAAACCAGACTACCGTCGCGCTTACCTTTCTTATTTTCATTCTGTTTACAGCGTTCCGCCGGCCGCTGCTCTATGCGGTGTATCTGTCACTGCTTTGCGCGTTCCTTTACAACTTCTATTTTCTTCCTCCCTATGGCAGTCTTACGGTCGCGGACCCGCAGAACCTGGTCGCGCTGCTGGCGTTCCTGGTCGCGAGTGTCTCTGTCAACCAAATCTCGGCCAAGGGGCGTCGGCAGGCTGCGTCGCTTGCAGTACAACGGCAGGAGATTGAAAAACTTTACGCCTTCTGCCAGCGCCTGCTGCTCGAGGATAAGCTGCAGCAGTTGTCGACCGCCGCGCCCGCGCTCATCGCCGAAAGCTTTCATCTGCGCGCGGTCGCGCTCTATCTTCCCGAGAAAGAGCCAGCGTCGATGTGGGACCCTCAGCACTTGCTGGATGGTATGGAGAACCTGCACGACGCCACGCAATCAAGCGTAGTCGCTTCGCGTTCGGCTTCGGGTATACGCATTGTTCCGCTAATGCTTGGCATGCGTCCGCTGGGTGTCCTCGCCATGAGTGAGGGCGATTACAGTGAAGGGCTCTACGATGCCATCGGCAGCCTGACCGCAGTAGCCATCGAGCGAGCCTTCGCTCTCGAGCGCAATAGCCGTTCTGAAGCTGCGCGCGCCGGCGAACTGCTTCGTGCCGCTGTACTCGACTCCATTACCCACGAACTGCGTACGCCCTTGACCGGCATCAACCTTGCAGCAACGACGCTGGCGGGGGATGCGCTCATCGATGAGAGTTCGAGGCAGGATCTGCTTGCTGTGATCACCGAAGAAAGCACTCGCATGAACGCCCTGATCGGCGAGGCTGTCACCATGGCTGAGCTGAGTACCGGGGAAGTGCGCCTGCACAAGACACCGGTGTTGCTGCCGCCGCTGATCGCTGCGGTGCTGGCTGACTTGCGTACCCCCCTGCACGGAAGAGAATCGCGGATTGAACTTGATGCCGAGATGCCGGCAATTTCCATGGATGCGGACTTGATCCGCCGCGTCTTGAAACATCTCCTGGAGAACGCTCTTCAATATTCGCCGGCGCAATCTTCCATCGAGCTGACCGCGGTGCTGGCCATGCAAAAGCTGTATGTTTCCGTCATCAATACCGGTCCGGGCATCCCGGAAGAAGATCAGCCCTATGTCTTCGACCGGTTTTTCCGCGGGGCCGCGGCTGATGCTCATCCCAACGGGACAGGCATGGGTCTGGCCATTGTGAAAGCTATTGTCGAAGCGCATGGCGGACGAATTTCCGTGCGCAGCCTGCCTGCCAAGCTCACCAGGTTTACTTTCTGGATTCCCGTCGAGAACTAAGGAGCAACAGTTCGACTATGGATCGCCGAGCCGGTACTTGGTCTCGGCCAGTCGGTACATTGGGCGCCAGACCAGACGATTGATGGTGACAACCATGATCGCCATGATGATGGTCGCCAGCAGCAGTGTCGAGAACTGGGCGTGATCCGTAGCGTAGTTGATCTGCGCGCCGAGACCGAGCGTACTCAGCGTCTGGCCATGCAGGTGGAAATACTCGGCGATGATGCTGGCATTCCATGCGCCGCCCGACGCCGTGACAAGCCCGGTGACCAGGTAGGGAAAGATGCCCGGCAGGATCACGGTTTTCCATCGCTGCACGGTGCCGAAATGGAAGAGGGTCGAGACTTCTTTCAGGTCATTCGGGATCGCCATGGCGCCCGCGATCACGTTGAACAGGATGTACCACTGTGTGCCGAGCAGCATCAACAGGATGGAGCCGACACCGATGCCGGAGCCGACATGGATGAGCGCCAGCAGCAGGATAGGAAAGAGAATTGGCGCCGGGAACGAAGCAGCAATCTGTGCCAAGGGCTGGGCAATCCGCGCCAGCTTGGGATTGAAGCCTATAGCCACCCCCACGGGTATTGTCCACAGTGAAGCGATCAGCAGGGAAAGGTTAACGCGCAAGAACGTTGCACCAGCGCCTTGCAGCAGCAGGACCACTTCATGCCAGGTCACGTCTTTCAAAAGCGCCAGCGCGTGGAATGCGGCCACCAGGATTCCGCAGAGCAGCAGGGAAGCGATCACGGTGCTCATCACTCTTGACCTGCGTTTTTCAACGATGGCATGGTCCGGACGCAGGCGGTTCCGCTGGTACCGACGTGCCAGTCGCAGCGAAACATTCTCGCCCAGAGGATCGAGTGTGTGTTCCCGAAGATAGTTCAGGACGCGCGCGTTCTGCAGAGCGAAGAGAATGGGCGAACGTACCCGCTGTGTGCTCTCTACCTGTTCGAATTTAAATTTGTTGCTCCATGCGATGACTGGCCGCCATACCAGTTGGTCGGTCATGACAATGATGGCCAGCATCACGATGACGCCCCAGACCATAGAGCGAGTGTCATCATTGCCGGCCGCGGTCTGCAGGTAAGAGCCAAGTCCGGGTAGACGAAAATCCCGGTTGCCGATGGGGAACATCTCGCAGGTCATCAGGAAGAACCATGCACCCGCGACCGACATCATCGAATTCCATACCAGGCCAATCGCACCTGCCGGTAGTTCCAACTGCCAGAAGCGCTGCCATGCGGTGAAGTTGTTGATCAGCGAGGCTTCCTGCAGTTCGCGCGGAATACTTTTCAACGAAGAGTAGAAGCTGAAGGCCATATTCCAGACCTGCCCGGTGAAGATCAGGACGATGGCGCCTAACTCGATGCCAAGCTGATGCGAGGGTACCAGCGCGACCATGGCCAGCATCACGCCCGGCAGAAAGCTCAGAACTGGGATCGATTGCAGGATATCGAGGATGGCGATCATCAACGCTTCCGCTCGCGGATGGTAGGCGGCAAAGTACCCATAGCCAACCGCGAAAATCAGGCTGAGGATGTACGCCACGCCAATGCGCACGACCGAATAAAAAGCATAGAGCGGCAGTGCCCGGATGGACTGCGAAATGACCACGGTCGACTCGGGCGGGCTGAACCAGTAGCGCACCACGTAGAGGACGCCGTAGAACGCAGCGAGGCATGAAAAGGCGACCGTTACATCCAGGATGAACGGCCACGACCGCTCAAGAACGAGAGCACGGGAGAAGGTCTGGTTACGCGAGCCCCGACTGTGAAGCTCGCTCATTTTGCTTCTTTCCCGGTTTCAACTTCGTGCTCTTCTTCCTGCGTCTCGGCGGTGTGTTCATCGATTTCCGGGCGGACAAACCGGCGACGCGAGGCGTCAAAGTCAAACAACTCGGCATAGCGTCCCCAGGTGATGGCGGTCTCCAGCTGCCGCAGCGTTTCTTCCTGGCTGAACTGTTCATCCAGCATGTCGAGAAAGAACTCTTCCGGCACCGTATGGTCAGACTTGGTATCGAGTGCCCGCGTGATCTGGCGCAACAACAACACATGCTCGACAGCCGCCTGGCGAAACACTTCCTTCTGCTGCTGGATTTCAGATTCAGCAAACGCCCGTCCGACCTGTGTGATTGCCGCATCACCTTCTTCAATCTTCAAGAAGCCCAGAAGTTGCGCGGCGTCGACGATCGGCAGCAGGTCATCAATTTCAAAGGCAAGATCGTCGGCCAGCCGGTAGATATCATCGCGGCCGTTCTTGTCGATGAGCAATTCCAGCAAGCCGGCAATGCCACCCGGTCGCGCGTGCGGCAGCATCTGGTAATGCATCTGGCGCTGATCGCGGACCGCAAGCCGTTCTGGCATATCTGCCTGCACGTCCGGTCGTGTTAGTACCTTGTAGATGAAGTCGACCAGATGCGTGAAGAGCGGTGCCTTACGGTCCCGGGGCTGGCTCAACTCGACGCGGAAGTCCGTTCGAACGTGGCCCGGATTGCGACCGAGTACGATGATTCGGTCGGCCAGCAGGACGGCTTCTTCAATGTTGTGCGTCACAATAAAAATCGAC
>CAZZXL010000006.1:0-62102 GCA_964658035.1 uncultured Acetobacteraceae bacterium | reverse complement strand
GCAGGGCCGGCTTATGGCCCATCGCGAAGTAAGGAAGGCGTTGACCGAAGCAGGCCTGCTGTAACTTCGGAGCACAAAAGGAGAGGTTCCAATGACGTTTGTGAAGGGCGAGAAGATAGCCAGTTCGATGCATCCGCAAATCGTTGCCATGTTGATCGACAACAGCGGCAGCATGGCCGAAGAAGGCAAGTGCCAGCAGGTGACCGAGGCGGTGCAGGACATGGTGACGACCATGCAATCCATGAACCTGGGGAGCAGCGCCTATCGCTTCCTGATGAATATCTGCGCTTTTGGCGACTCCGCCCGGACACTCGCCCTGGCGGCCTCTCCGCGGGAACTCGACGTGGACAGCCTGACCTTTCTCGGGGATGACGGCGCGACGAACATGCACCTGGCGCTCGACTGGGCCAAGGACGCGGTGCAGAAATCACTCGACCGCTGCCGGACCGAGATTCGCGGCTTCCAGGAGGAGAAGGCGCCCAATCCTCTCTGCGTGATCTTGAGCGATGGCGAGAACACGGGCCCAGATGTGAGCGAGTCGGCCCATGCGCTGCAGTCCGTTCGCCTGACCAATGGCAGCATCGACGTCGTCGCTGTCGGCGTAGGCATGGAGGACCAGCACTTCGAAGTCATGAAGTTGATCGCCTCCCGTCCCGAACAAGCCTTCCAGATCGACCCCGGCGGCATCGCTGATTTCCTCAGCAACGTGGGCAGCACGATTGTGGATTCAAAACCCGTCTCGCAGCTGGCCGCCAAGCCTCGCTGAACAGGAACCCATGGCTGCGAAGGTACGGATCGGCGTTGAGAACAACGCACCCGCGTGGCGCTTCCAGATCGGTGCGCCACAGGACCGGGAAGGCGTCCTGCAGTTGTTCTCGTTTCTTCTTGCGCAGGCCGACGAGCTGTCGGCAAAGGGCCGTCAGTTTGAATTCCCCTTTGCGGCTCTGGTCAGGCTGGCCAGTACCGACCGTCCATCGCTCGAGCAGCTGGAGCAGTTCTGCCAGACCCGCCAGCCCCAGCCCCGGTGGCCGGCGGCGATCGCCGCGAGTGCTGACAGCGAGCCCGAGGAGAGTGCCCGACGGGAGAATGAGCGGGGCATGTTCTTCCTCCTGCTGCGTTCCGCACTTGACGCCGCGAGGGACTTCGACGTGGATGGCGCCCACGTCTGCCGCGCCATTGCTGCTGTCGGCCAGACTCTCCTGTCGGGGGATATGCAGCTCAGGCGCAGGAACCGCCAGATCGCGGAAGGGTCGGGCGATTCGCTACGCCAGCGCATGGCTCCGACGGCACCCGGGCCCGCGTTCCCCGCGGTCCTTAAAGCCGGGCGCGAGTTGGAGCTGCCCAGCGAGGAGGAGTTCCGGCGGCGCCGCGAACAGGGTGGCAGCATCCGGCTCCGAGACCTTACGCTGTGGCACGCGAGCTACATCGGCCCAGACCTCGCAGACAAATCCGAGAACCAGGACGCGACGTTCGCGGCAAACCTGGATATTGTCTCTGGTGCGCCGGGACTGGTATTTGCCCTTGCCGATGGAGTGAGCACTTCCATGGGTTCGCGGGCAGCTGCCAATTCGATCGTGCGGAGATTTTGCGAGCTGATCCTGCAGGGCCGGAATGCGCAAGGATCCATCACCGCTGCCAATCTGGTTCAAGCCGCTCGTCTCACCCAGCAGGCGCTCGATGAGATGGCCGAGGCCCTGCTCGAACGACCGGATGGATATATTTTTGACACGATGCGGGGCAGTTCCCTGCATAGCAAGACGGCGGTCAAGATCCTCGAGAACACCATGCATCCCCGATCGGCTTCGATCCCTTCCGCGCTCAGCGCTACCCTGATTGGCGGCGTGGCCCAGCCTGCGGAGAACGCAGGCAGTCACAGGATCGACCTGCTGCGCATCGGCGACGGTACGGTGGAGCATATCCGCCAGGATGGTCAAGACGACGAGATCGTTTCGATCGTGGATACCAATCCTGAGGTCGTGGCTATTACGCAGGCGATGGGTGCCGGGCCACATCTGCGCGCGATCTTTGAAGGTGGCGAGGAAGCCATCGAAACGCGCACACTCATCTTGGCTCCTGGAGAGTCCTTGCTTCTTTCAAGCGACGGCCTCGCCCGCGGTCATCGGCAAACAGTGGCCGCCAAGTTATCCGAACTGATAGGCGAGCCATTCTGGAAGACAGCGCAGAGTGCACAATCCGAAGCAGCCCTCCAGATACTCCACAAGGCCTGCCGTTCCGCAGACGATCTATCCGGAAAGGATCCGGAGCAGGTGCTCTTTGCCGACAACGTTTCGCTCATTCTTATTCGTTGCGGTACTTGAAGTTCGTGCTTGTCTTGGTTCGTGAGATTTCGCAAAAGCGCAGACCTTTCACTTATTACCTGGAACTTATCGAAGCACAGCAGGAGAACCAGCCATGGGCAAGATGCAACTACGACAAGAGGCGCGGGCACTGCAGGGCAAGATAATCCAGTTTGGCAGGCGCAGCCTCCAGGTAGCTGGCGACTCCGCCCGCGCGGAGTTCGAGAGCGGCAGTGAGGGCCTGGTTCACCTGGCCATCGACAAGAGTACGGGCGAAAAGTTTCGCATCAAGTGCTTCTGGGAGCCGGATGATGTGCGGCGCCGCCGATCAGAGCACCTCGTCTCGCTGCATTTGCCGGATCTAAACAAGTCCAAGGCCGATGCGCTGGCGGGGGCGCCCTTCGGCATGCTTCCAGCACTGGGACCCTGCACGCCCTTTGCCCTGGTAGCGCGCAATGTGCGCGGCGAAAGCTGGCGCAAGTTACGCACCAGGGCCGAAGCAGACTCCGAATATCCTCCCAGCTGGTGGCCATCGGATGCCATCCGGGCCACATGGGCCTATGGATTGGCAACAGCCGTGATGAAGATGGAGGCGCAGGAGTTCGTGCATGCCGACCTCTCTCCGGGCAATGTGGTGGTCAACGACGGGCTGCATGGCACTGCCGGCCCTGCGAACGCTCCCCAGCCAGGCAACGCGTCGGACGAGGCCGGCGACATGGCGCTTGTCGACTTCGACCGCTATGTTCATGGGCATGCCGAGATATCAGAACTCGGCCAGGGGACTGCGGGTTACGCCGCGCCGGAGGTCTGGGAGAAAAGGCTTCCGCAGATAGGCACCGACCGCACTTCCATGGCCATCCTCATCCAGGAATTCCTGGTGGTAGGGAGCCTGGAGTTGCGCAAGGAGCAGGCGCTCGACTGGTCATTTGACCAGGACAGCCGCGCCTTCCAACTCGAGTCCGACAACATCCGGGCGTGCGCGCATCCTGGGCTTGCCAGCAAGTATCCCCGGTTGGCCAAGCTGGTGGAAGATACGGTGGCCGCGACCGGTCCTGACACCCGCCCCGCCCCCCAATCGTGGCGGGGGCCGTTGCGGGACATCGTCGATCCGCCCGCCAGGACGGGTCCGCAGGGCCTGCGCGAACTCACAGTAGAAGAGGTGACCGAGGCGCCTCAGCCCTACCGACTGGTCTTCAAGGTGGCGATGAAGATGCTCGACTTATCGGAGACGAGGTTTCGCCTTGCTGCCAGTCTTAAGCGCGATCCTGACGGCACGATCTACCTGTCGGTGCACGACAAGAACAATCTCAACGTGCAACTGCCCGGCAGTAGAGTTCCGCAGAATTATCCCGCGGGTGCGCGTGTCGAGGTGCAGACCGGGTTAGTGCTGATCGGGAGTGATGGGGCAATAAGCGCCCGCCTGGCTGGCCCGCGTTAACGCAGAGCGTGCGGTATCAAGGGGAAGTAGATTGCAGGCATTTAGCATGCAAGGATAAGGATCGAAATTCGTTATGAAACTATGTCAGGTTTGCGGAAAAGAAAACCCCGAAAGTAACAGTTATTGTGTGCAATGTGGTTCTGCCCTGCGAAGCGATCCTCCACCGGCGCCAGCGGGTTGCGAGGCATGCGAGGAGGAAGTCAAGTCGCTGCGTTTGCAAATCGGCAGCAAGGATGGAGTCATAGCAGACCTTAACAAATCCATCGGCAGCAAGGATGAGGAGATAGCGAACCATAAGCAGGCGATCAGCGATAAGAGTGGGGAAGTAGCAAGCCTCACGCAGACCCTGAGCAGCAAGGACAAGGAGATAGGGAGCCATAAGCAGGCGCTCAGCGATAAGAGTGAGGAGGTAGCAAGCCTCACGCAGACCTTGGGCAAGAAGGATGAGGAGATAGCGACTCATAAGCAGGCACTCAGCGACATAGGCGAAGAGGTGGCCCGTCTCAAGCAGACCCTGGGCGGCAAGGTCGAGGAGATAGTAGGCCATAAGCAGGCAGTGAGTGAAAAGCATGAAGAGTTAACAAGCATTAAACGAAATCTTAGCGCTCTCCCTATGGAAATCAGAGACAGAATCGCGGAGCTGGTCGGCATTCGCATAGGGGAGGCTCCAGAACGGCCTACCGAACCGACGCCCACCAGTTCGCTTGCGGGCTTGCGGGTCGACTCTTATCCGCTCGAGAAGCCGGAGTACCGCCTGAAAGGAGAAGACACGAAGCAATCGCTGGACCTGGCACCGACAGCGTTCCACATCCGAGCGACTCTGGAAGCGACCTCCGAGGGCATTGATCTTGTCCTGCAGGACGGAGCCACGGTCAACATACGCATGTCTGAAAAGCAGAAGTGGCAGAAATATACCGTGGGCAGCCGCGTCCGCGTTGCCACCGGCATGATTCTCTATGATCCGGCGGCCACCATGAATGCTCGACTAACCTTGGAAAGCTGACACCGCTTCCACATAGCCATCCGCCCCGAATCGGGGTCGCACCCGTACAAGGTTCAACGGCCAGTGCCGTAACACTATGCCCGTACGTCCCGAAGATTTCGATGCTTCGCCCGGACCGCCTGGGCCGCCCAACGGCCTGGGGTCGCAGCGGACAACGGACACCAACACCGCAGCCGAGCAGGAGCGTGCCAGGAGCCAACTCGCGCAGCAGGAGCGTGCGAGACGCGATGCACTTGTCCGGCCTCTTGATAATGGTAGGGAGCCCCGGCGCCTGCCGGCCTACGTGATCGCGCTGATCCTGGTGGCGGCGCTGCTCGGCGCCGGCGTGATCCTGCTGCCGTCGCTGCGATCGAACTGGCGGATGGATCCGCCTATCCACTCCGCGCCTGTCAGGGTTCAACCATCCCAGCCACATAAGCAACCGCAGCAAGAGCCATTCCAGGCTTCTAACTCGACTCCGCTGCACGCGCCGCAAGCCGTTATCCCCAAGGGAGACGACGTCACGCCCTACCCGGAAACTCCCATGCCTTCGCCGCCGGTGAACCCGCCCACATCGTCGGGAACGGCCGGGACAGCGCGTTCGCACCAAGCCACTGCGCTCAGCCCGGCGGGTGCTACTGCCGCGCTCGGTCCAACAGCGTCGCCACCGAGAGCGGCGACGCCAACTGTACCGCCACCAACGGTGTCGCTACCGCCCCCGCAACAGGTGGGCCCAGCTTCAGGCGCAGAACAGGTGTCCAACAACTCCGCTGACCCGAAGCTCGTCCAACGCCCTGCTCCGGTTAGAAGCGGTGGAGCAACAACAGGCCAGGTCGAGCAGCTCAAGCCTCCGCCGCGTGAGGAAGCGCCAAGCCCCACTCACGTCGCGCCCACCTATACCGGCCCATCCTCCGGCGTCTTCACGTGGCAGGGAGAAGTCCGCGGCACAGCACTGGTGGTGATTGACAAGGGTGGAGCGAATTTCGGCAATGTCTCCGGTGCTCTCCTGCCGGGCGTACTCTGCATGGTGCAGATATCTGATCCCAAGCATTTCTCCATGGCGGTTGCGCCGGCTCCGAGCAATCAGTGGCAGAAGGTTGTTCTCAACGTTCACGGCAACGGAATGATGACAGTCAAGTTGAACTGGGCTCTTCCATAACATCAAGAGGAGGAAACGCATCATGATTAAAATTACAAAGGTTCTTCTAGTACTGATTCTCGCAAGCGCATCGCAGCTGCCGGCCGAGGATGGCCAGGGATATGGGCCTCCACTCGGCCTCAAGGATGCGGAAATGACCGTCAGGCTGCTGTCACCCATCAGCACGAAAACGTCGCAGAAGGGGGACAGGTTCTCGGCCCAGGTGATAACTCCGGAGCAATACAAGGACGCCGCTCTTGAAGGGCGTATCAACAGCGTTACGCGGGCGCAGGGTCGCGACAAAGCCGGAATTTCTTTTGCCTTTGAGACCATGACCATCAGCGGACCACCGAGCTTGATCCAGGCCGACCTGAAGGATGTCACTAACTCGAAGGGCGTCAAGAGCGTCGACGAAGAAGGCCGGGCCATTGGTAAATCGTCGCAGAAGAAAACCGCCGGATCCGTGGCCGGCGGGGCCGCTGCGGGTGCACTGATTGGTGGCCTGATGGGTGGAGCGAGGGGAGCAGCGATCGGCGCGGGAGGCGGCGCGGCAGCAGGCCTAATCTTCGCCATCAAATTCACAACCAGCGGTTCTGATATGGAATTCGCCCCGGGCTCTCAGCTGCTGCTCGACGTTTCGGATCGCAGCAAGCACTAGTACGCCTCCAAGGTGATGAGCGAAGGTAATCAGCGCAGCAGGCTGGCAATTGTCTCTCTCTGCGCCTGGTACATTTCGTCGTCGAGCAGGAAGGGAAATGCCGCCACCAGGTCATCGAGGTACAGCGTGATGCAGGACGTGATTGCCTCTAGCACAGCCTGCCTCCGCACAATGCAGGGAGCTTCGCGATCTCCCTCGAGCACGAGCAGCTTTGGGCCGCCTACGCTGGCGCTGCTTCGCGTGTAAATCAGCACGCGTTCTCCGTCGACGGCAAAAACCAGCACTGGTGGCTGGTAGGCAATATCGGACGCGATCCAGAAGTAAACGTGCGTGCCGGCCGGCAGCTCAGGCAGCGACTCCCGCAAGCCTGCCCAGTCATCGGGGGCATTGGCGTGGATGCGTTCAGCTAGACGAAGAGATGAGCGTATCCAGTCGATCAGTAGCCTGCCGTCGAACTCCAGCGTGTACTCGCAAACGTGGAGGGTAAGCGCGGGACCAGCGGGCTCGTAGTCGTAACAGGCCGAGATAACATCGTAGTCTTCGTATAAGTCAGGGGTTGGAGCGACGAGATGTGGATTGCGATACTCAACCCTGAAATCATCGTTCATTTGATTTTTCCTACCGGGTAGATTGTCTTCAGCGTACCGTCGGGCTCGAATACGGCGAGGATGCGTCTGACCTGAATCTCGACCACGCCTGGAGGGGCATCGAAGGGAAGCATGGTCTGCGCACCGTCGGGAACCATGGATGCCTTGGCGAAGGTGCGGCCATCATTGGGTAGCGCGTCGAGGAAGATTTCAGTTTCCGGCTTGATCTTCCAGGCGGCCCGTGCGCGCTCAACAGACTGCAGCAGCACTTCGTCGTTGCGGAAACGACCGGACAGGCCGCCAATGACCTTGCCGTTCTTATTCACAGTCACGTTTGCGGCTTCGTTCATGACATCCACTAACGGTCTCTTCGGACCGTGGCCTCGGATAACATGCTCGAGGCCGAGATTGCGGTAGATTTCGTAATACCGCTTGTCCGTGACGGGTTTGCCGTCAAGCAACATCTTGCTGCTCTCGTCAAAGGTGACGAGCATTTCACCTGCGCGCTTGAAGGGAACCTTGACGCTGAATTTGGCAGCGTCCTCGGCAACCTTCCCCTTGGCGGCATTGAAGGCGGTTTTCCACGCGGCCAGCTCTTCCTCTGTCAACGCGCTGACGTCCATTTTCTTGGCCAGCTTGCCGAGCTTCAACTCGCGCATAAAAACTTCGAAGTCTTCGATGTGATTCTTGATGGCGTAGTAGGCGACCTTGATCCGCGCATCGAGCTTCTCGGTATCTACCAGCGCCAGCAGCCGCCCCGGCGCGGTACGCTCGGCCTCATCCAGCTCTCCGAGTGCGTCAAGATACTTGAGGCGCGTATCCTTGGCCCGGCTGATGGCCTTGCGCACGCCCTCGGAAAGCTCGGTAGCCTTGGCGAGTTCCATCTCGAACTTGGCCGCGCCGCCTGCACCCTCGAGCGCACGGGCCGCGGGCAAGGCGGCTTTGAAGGCATTGGCCAGCGGGATGCCATCCAGGCCGACGCCGATCAAGGCGATGGCCAACCATACCGCGCTCGGCTCCTCGCTGCTTACGCTCAGCGCGGTGTCGAAGTCGGTGTGCGCGGCGGCGACGCCTTCTTCGTATTTCCCGTATTCCTGCATGGCGCCGCCGACGCCGATCGCTAAAACCCCGGCGCCTGCCAGCACCGCTACTGTGCCCGTGCCGAACGAGATAGCGCCCAGACCAAGTGCGAGCGCCCCAATGGCCAGTCCTTTCAGCACGTCGGTGATGGAAACGTCCTTTTGATGATCTTCAACTACCATCCCGTAAATGGAGTCGGGAGGAGCATGCAGTTCCTTGCTGGTGAGCGCGACGATCTGGTCAAGCTTGAAGACCTTCTCCGGCTCCTCGAGAATCGCCACCCGCGTTTTGACGATCGATGCCTGCCGCTTATCGGCATTCCTCCTGAGTGCCTCGCCAAGCGCGGTAGGGGTATCGGCGGTCAAAGAGTAACTGCTGAGTTCGGGGTCCTTGAGCATCGGGTGCTTCTCTGACAGCCCCTTGCGTGCCGCATCCCCGCGCTTGTCCGCCTCGATCATCCGTTCGAGCGCTGCATCCTGCGACCGGGTTGGCATGGAGTCACTCTTCAGCTGCATGGGGGTCGGCATCGATGCGCGGCCGGCTGCGTCTGACTCCTTGACGGCGGTTCGCACCGGTGCCAGCTGCGTGTACAACTCTGCGAGCACCTTTGGGTCCTCGTAGCGTTTGCGCTCGGTGGCAACGGTCCGCTCGCTCGCCTGCAGCACGAGCAGCGTGAGCTCGACGGCGCGCTTGCGGTATAGGTCGAGGAAGGCCTCGTTGGCAGCCTTGAACTCCTGCACGTTGGCAAAGCCGGCTGCCTTCAGCGATGCATCAAGCGCCTTGCTGGCTTCCATGTAGCGATCGAGGTTGCCAGGCTTCTCGATCTCCGAGGTATCGTTTCGGGGGTTCACCCTGGTCATGCGCGACTGAAGGGCCTCAAACGACTTTACCTGCTGGTAGAGATTCTCCTTGCCGCGGATGCGGTCGGACACCGATTTCTCAGCCGCCTGCCTGGCCTTGAACATGTCGATCGAACGCTCCAGTACCTCGAAGTCTTCGGTCGTGGCATTCACGCGCCGCTTGTACAGCGCCCAGTCTTCGCTGCTCAGGTCTTTGAGCTTCTCCGCAATCCGCAGCGTGGTTTTGTACTCTTCCGGCTTGATACGTCGCTTGCCATCGATGGTCAGGAAACCCTGTATCTTGGGGTCAACTTTGGCTACGCTTTCCTGGTCCTGCAGGACGCTTTCGCGGGTGCGCAGCCACGCCTGCCGCATGCCCTCTTCTGACTGGCCTTTGCCGAGCGGTGTGCCGGATCGATACTGGAAGTGGTTCCAGAAGCGACGATCGACTTCATCATTGACTTCCTTGCGCTGGTCAGGCGGAAGCGCATTGACGGCAGCTGTCCGCTTGCCTGCTGTGGCCTTCTCGCCGGCCGACATGGCTGCCGGGTGGAACACCACCTGGATCGGCTTATTTACCTTCTCGGCCGTGACGCCATTCTTGCCTATATCGCTCAAATCGGAGTAATTCCATTCCCCGGCACGGCGTTCGGCTTCGGCGCGATCCACCTGGAGGTACTGCATGACTGCGCGGATTTTGAACTCCTGCGCCGATACCTGTTCGCCGACCGTGACGTTGACCGCAACCCCGACCGTCTTCGCCTCTTTAGGCTGGCGATAGACTCGTTCGCCAGGCCCGCGGCGCTGTTGCATCACGTGCGCCAGCTCATGCGCGAGCAGGCGTTGACCGGCGACGCTCGCCGGGCGGAACTGACCAGAAGAGAAGAAGACATCGCGTCCGTAGGTGAGCGCGTGCGCGTTCAGCTCGTCTGTCAGCCGCGCAGCCGGCGCATCCGTATGGATCCGCACACTGGCAAAGTCAGCCCCCAGGCCGGACTCCATCTGTGAACGCACCGCGGCAGGGAGGGCGTCGCCGCGTCCAATGTGCGCCTGTAATCGGCCTTGCAGTCCCGCATCCCATTGAGGACCATGCGGCGAGACGCGTTCCCCGGCAGCCGAGCGATGCACTTCCGCCCACCAGCCTGCGGCAGCGTCCCCCGAGACCTTGTCAGGCGCTGCCCCGCCCGGCCCACGGAAAAACGCTACCTGGCTTCTCTCTGCCACCTTTTCCGCCAGTGCATCGGCTTCCTTCTCCTGCGGGTCATCGGGCGCGCTGACGCGCAGTTTTGCCTGGATGCGCCTGGCCTGTCTCTCTGGTCGAGCCAAGGCTGGACGCAAAACGGGGATTGCCGCTGGGGCACTGGGCTGTAATGGCCTTGCGCGGCTCAGCTCCCGCCCGCTCAAGACACCTTCGAGCGGAGTATGCACTGTGGCGGCAAGCGGTCGCCACGTAAGCGGCCTGGGGGTTGGTCCGCTCAGGGTGTCTGTTGAAGGTGCCTTTAGAAGTGGCCTACCAAACACTGTTTCACCTTGCGCTTCCTCACACTCTCTGACTAGCTCGGCGCCATCTGCAGGAACGGTGCGGGTACCGTGGCCAGGTCGACCTGCGTGATAGCAGTTCCGAAGCAGGGCCGCCTTCCCCTGTTGGGCCAGCAAGCGAAGATACCACGAAATCGTGCTAGACAGGAGGCGGCATCGAAGGTTTGTGTCGCGATCCGCTTGATTTACGAATATCGCTATGCTCCCGACGGGTCTCCCTTACTTTGGGCGCAAGAAATTGCGATGCTACGATTTCGCGATGAGTGCAGCGAAGTCGTTGAAGCCAGAAAAGTTACTACCGCCGCTGACCGAGCAGCCTATGAGCAGCTTCGCGCAACAGTTCTGCTACTCACGCAAGCGCACCGAAATTGAGGAAGAACCCCTAATTAGGCGCGCCAACCGCGGGAGGAAGTATTTGTGGGCTTGCTGCTACAGTTCCACGTGGCAAGAGTTCTAAACGCTCCCAATGCATCGCGGACCTTATGTCAACCGTCACACCTTGAATAACGATCGAAAGTTTTTGACTAATATTACCCACACTCTCAATGACATTATTATCGACTTGGTTGAAGTCTGCGTCTTCAAGTCCGAATTGCTCCGCAGCGCCGGACATACGGGCAGTCCGATGCCCAATTTGCACAACAACCCCGTGTTCGTTCCCTTCATAGCGCCCTACTTGGGTGTTGCCCTGCCTCGTGACGCGCGTAGTCTTGCGCCAATCCGATCCGTCTAAAAGAAATTTGAGCAAATGACCTGGCGTATTCCGTATGGCTTGAAGTGCAGCATGCGCGAACGCTCTCGTGTTTCGTGCTTGTTGAATCCTAGGATGGATCAAAGTCGAGGTGACAGTCCTAGCATTTGGAGTCGTATGTGGTTGTGTCACTGTAGTCTCCCGCCCGCGGACGGAAGGCAGAGTGGCCGATATGGTTGCCGCGTGACCCAGAACCGGGCTGATAGTCCTCGCGGACGGCATCGCAGATGCTAAAGCCCTTTCTACCGTTGTTGCAACTGTCGCTCCGGGAACTGCGGCTGGGCTTGCGGTTACCGCCTTCGGAGCGCTGTTTGTGCCCGTGCTTAGCTCGTCTATGGCTGAGGCGACCCTCCCTTCCACCAAGGTTACAGATGTGCGGGATGACTGGTTGATCAAGGCGGTCTCTGCTGGTCCCGCCGCCCCGACCTGAGCTCTCCCAAGAATCGTTGCAAAAGATAGGTTACGCGCCGTTCTCCCCAAAATACCCGGTACAGAGGACCCGGCGGAACTGCCTAGCGTGCGCTGGGCCGCACTCCGCGCGGAAGCATAAGCATTATTTTGCAACTGGGCTAAGTAGGCTCCCTTTTGCAGCGGCGCAAGGGAGGAAGCAGCTCCGCCCGCGAAATCTACCGCGAAGGCTGCCTGATTTGCCTGCTGCTCATTCAAACCAAGCGCCTTCGCCACTCCATAGCCAGACTGCTCAAAAGCGTTCCGCTGTGGTTCGCCGCTCGAGATCGTCTGTAAATCCGCGTACAACGCTGTTGTTGCATGGATGCAACCCACCGCGCCAATTCCGGTTTCAGACAGCGGGCACACGATCACGGACTCTACGGTATGCAGAATAGACTTGACATAGGACGACAAGCGATTTCTCCAACGGGCCGCCCTTGCCACTGACTTTTCGGCTATCCTTTGAGCGTCTTCAGCGTGCTCCGCTGCTTGTTCCCAACGGATTTCAGCCGCAATTGTGTCGTCGTGTGAGTCAATCAAGAACTGAAGCACTTTGCATTGCCCCATAACGATCTGCACCCAGGTCAACTGAGTCTCTCTCGGCAACGTCGCAAACTTGGATGTTTTCATGTAATCAGCTCCGGAGGCAATCTGAGCTAAATTACTTTCGACCTTAGCTGCGAATTCGGCCTTGTCCTCAAGGATCTTTTCGCGAATCCTTTCTGAACTATCCGGCGCACGTTGTAAGAACTGGCCTGGCGCATTCGCGGGGGTAACACGCCATAAAGGTTGGCGTCGATTCACAGCAATCGACTGTTGCACGACGTGCGTTAGCTCATGCGCCAGCAGCCACTTGCCACCGACCGTCGCGGGCGAAAATTTGCCTGGAGCGAACACCAGATGTTTGCCCACGGTGTATGCGCGTGCCCCTAAATCTCCCGCGGAACGTGCCGCTTCTCCATCGGTATGCACCCGGACGTCTCCAAAGTCTCGGCCAAATCGGGTCTCCATAAACGCCCGTGTCTGGCTATCAAGTTGCCGGCCAGAAGATCGCAGAACCCGGCTGACAGCCCCATGCGGGGGACGAGACGGAGTTGCCGCGCCGCCATTCTTCGCTTTGGCGTGAACCTCCTGTTCCTCTTCGCATGCTGCACATCGATGGATCGACCGTCCTGTTACTCCTGTGACCGAGGCCGGCTTCATTGCAGCGGTATCTGACTCTTGCATCCCCATGACCTGGTTTGCCACCCCGTCCGCCTCACGTTCCAGCGGGTCGTTGACTGCCCCGACCTTGAGCTTCGCCTGAATTGGAAAAGCCACGGAAGAGAAACGATGGGGAGCAATCCGAGGCTGGGGGTGGTTGGTGTGCGCTTGCAGTACACGCTCCGCGGTACGATCAGCCTCACGCTCCATCGGATCATCGACCGGAGCGACCTTGAGGGCCGATGTTATAGCCCGCCCGTCATGACCTGAGGCGACCCGGGCACTGCCGGCCGCCTCATGTTTCCGGTCTGGAGCGAAGACTGGAATTGTGGTTAAATCCCGTGGTATCCCGGCTAATGTTCTCGCGGGAGAAGGAATGGAGGTACCGGCAGATGGCGCGCGATTGCCTTGAAGTCTGCCGACAATCTGTCTTGCGCCCGGCTCCTCCATATAACGGAAGATCGTTTTGTGAATCCCGGTCCGTTCGAAGCTATGTCCCAGCCCATTACCATCCGTGCCTAGCGCTCGCGCGGGAAATCGTGAAGGCCAGGTCTGCACCCCGGGGGTGGAGATTGTGTTTGTGTGCGCCTTTGCGACCCGCGAAGCAAACATAGCTGTATCTCACGAAACCCGGCGAGACAAGAAACGCCCCGGGAAGGCGAGAATAAAGGAAGGCGCAGTTCTGATCAAGCTTATTTGGCTGCACATCGCGACTTTAATGATTTAAGCCCAAGCTTCATCTCATATCGAAGGAGTCTACGCCCGGCTCTGGTGCAAATAGATGAGGCGACCACGAGCATACTCGGGAGAGGCAGCTTGGTCTTTGAGCCAGAGTTTACTGAGAGTAAACTGCCCTTTGTGGATACGGTGTAGCGTTCGATGCCGGCGATGGTAATGGCTGCGGCGGCATCACAGATCTTGAACCCGAGCATGGGTCTGGTCGAGACTTGATGCCGCGGTGATCCCCATTAATCAGGTCGTTCAGGTAGTTCGACGACCGCAGCCGATGTGCTGCCAGACCTTATCTTCCTCCGGCATTTCGCGCAGCGCTCGGTGAGAGCTATCGCTCGTGATGCTGACCGCTGCACGACCTTGCGTACAAATCGCTTTGCGGAAGAATGCCTTGGCTGCTGCTACATCCCGATTCGGGCTTAGCCGTAAGTCAACCGTATTGCGTCTCTGTCGACGGCGCGATAAAAGCAGATCCATCGTGCTCGCACCTTCAGGTACGCTTCATCCAGCCGCCAGGATCTACCAGCTTTGCGTGCATACCGTATCTCAGTTTCTCCAGGTGCTTCGCATAGATCGTCTCGGCCTGCGGTATGGCCTTCTCATACCATCGGCCATCGCCGGTCTTATCGCCTCCCAGCAAGAGCAGCGCCACGCGCCGAGGATCAAACGCGTACAGCACTCGATAGGGACGGCCCTCGTGCTGCACCCGAAGCTCTTTCAAGTTCGGGAAGTGTGATCCCTTCAGTGTCGCCTGCGGGATTATTTGTTATAAGAGTGCGCAATTATCTGTCATAGTCCGCAGGCGCGAAAGGTCCTTGAGCTGCCTGAGGCCGCGCGAGATCAAGGTTTGGCCCGCTTTCATCTGCTTCAGCCTCACCTGCAAGAGAAGCAGCCTCTCGACGCAGTCGCCAGAGCGGCGGGAGTTAACTTCCGCACCGCGGGACGATGGGTCGCACGATAACGTGAGTATGGGATTGCTGGCCTCGCGCGCTACAACCGAACCGATCGGGGCCAACTCCGTGTGCTTTCCCCGGAAATGCGGAGGCTGATTATTGAGAGGAAGGCGACTTGAGTCCTCGTGGAAGCGGAACAGTTTCCTCAATGACAGTCGAAAGCACCAGCGAGGTAGAGGTCGCCGCAAAGGGGCTCAATCGATCGATGATACGTTCCAGGTCCTGCACCGAAGCGGGCACCGTCTTGATCAGGTAGGAGTTGTCGCCGGTCACGCGGTGACACTCCAACACCTCTGGAACGCTGCTGGCGATGCGGGCGATCTTGCTCAAGACAGTTGCGTCTACGTTATGCAAAGCGATAAAGGCTGCAATTGGATAGCCCATGGAGCGCATCTTTACCCTGACGGAATAACCCATAATCACCCCTGCATCTTCCAGACGACGCATCCGTTCCATGACTGCTGGAGTCGAGAGGCCGATCCTCCTTCCCAGCTCGGCATGAGCGATACGTGCATTCTCCTTCAACTCGCGAAGTATCTTCATGTCCGTGAGGTCCAGGACTTTGCTCGGGGAATGTCTTGCCATTTTGCTTTTCACTTAATAAGGTTTCTGTATTTCTCCTATACGCCTTAAAATCGCGATTGCACGGCTGACCGTAGTAAAGCACAATCAAAAGCATCCTTAGAGCAGATATGCAGTCGACAGTGCGAACATGCCGCCATGAAGCGGTCTGTCGAAGACTGAATCCCCGCACTTCGCAGGTTCGACAGCCTCACGCTATTTCCCTCGCACGCTTCACCGCGTTCCGAATGACAGACTCGGAAGTTTCAAGGTTGCCGGTTCCATGCTGGTTGCAAAAGACAATTGCAGAAGACCCCAGACACCACGCCGTACGCCCGATGCTGGAACACATCACTACCGAGGTTCAATCATGCGCTCTATCCGTCAGGCTTTCCTAGCGCTCGCTTGCGCTTCTGCCCTATTGACGCCTCTCTTTACCGTCCTGCCGGTCGCGGCGCAGGTCGCTGGCGCAACCATCACGGGAGTCCTTACCGACACCTCTGGGGCTGTCGTGCCGGGGGTCCAAGTCACTGTACGCAACCTCGATACCGGTATCACGAACAGCGCACCGTCCAATAGCTGGGGCGCCTACCTTATCCCGAATATGACCCCTGGGAAATATCACATTGTGTTTGCCGCACCGGGGTTCTCGCGGGTTGAGCGCGATCTTATGCTCTCTGTGGGTAGCGTCGAGACTTTGAGTGTCACGATGCCGCTCGGGCAGGCGTCGACCGTCGTCGAGGTGAAGACGAATGTCGAGTTGAACGCCGAGAACGCTACGGTCTCCGGCGAGATCGACGGCACAGCATTACGCGAACTTCCCCTAAACGGCCGCGACTGGTCGCAGCTTGCTGAACTACAGCCCGGGATCAGCCAGGTACGCAACCAATCGACGATCGGCGGAGTAGGCTCGGCCGACGTTGTGCGCGGAGCGCGAGGCTTCGGCAACCAACTTAGCATCGCGGGCACGCGGCCGACGCAGAACAACTACAGGCTTGATGGCATCAGCTTCAACGACTACACTAACGGCGCTCCGGGCAGCGTGCTCAGCAATCTCTCCGGGGTCGATGCGATTGCAGAATTCAGCGTGCTTACCGCTGACTACGGTGCCGAGTACGGGCGCACCTCCGGTGGTGTCATCAATGCCGTCACCAAAAGCGGCACCAATAAGTTCCATGGCGACGCATACGAGTTCATCCGCAACAGCGCACTCGATGCACGCAACTACTTCGACGGCGATACCGTGCCGCCCTTCAGGCGAAATCAGTTCGGCGCTTCTGCCGGAGGGCCTATCTTTCGCGACAAGACATTCTTCTTCTTCAACTACGAGGGGCTCCGGCAGTCGCTCAGCTCCACGGTCATCGACACCACCCCTTCGGCGAATGCACGGGCGGGAATTCTCTCTTCCGGCAATGTGACGGTCGATCCCAAGGTAACGCCCTTCCTGCAGTTCTGGCCATTGCCGAATTTCGGGCTGCTTGGCGCTGGGGACACCGGACTTTATCGCGTGGTCACCAAGCAGACTGGCACCGACAACTTCTACACCGGCAGGATCACCCATCACTTTTCACAGAGCGATCAGCTGGGCGCGACGTTCCTTTATGACAAGAGTTTCCTGACGAATCCAGACCCTCTCAACAATGAGGGGTTCTCAAACAGCAACTCGCGGCCGTTCTTTGCCCTGGAGGAGACCCACACCTTCACGCCAAATCTAGTCAACGCCGTGCGGCTTGGCTTTAGCCGCAACTACGCCGTCATCGCGACCTCTCCGGCAATCAATTCGCTTGCGGCAGACACGACCCTCGGCGCGATTCCCGGCCAGCCCGCACCGTTCCTTTCTGTTCCCGGGATCAGCACCTTCTTCGGAGGCTTGGACGGATTTCCCAACTTCACGTTCGGCTGGAACTCCATTCAGTTCTACGACGACGCCTTCCTGAGCCGGGGCAAGCATACGCTCAAGTTCGGCTTCGCGATGGAGAACATGCACTCGAACAATCTCTTCCACTTCTTCGACGATGGCCGCTTCTCCTTCGCCTCGCTCTCGGACTTCCTTACCAACGTTCCGCAGTCCTTCAGCGGCAATGTGCCTACCGCAGACTCACCACGCAATCTTCGCTCTACCCTCTTTGGTGGGTATGTTCAGGACGATTGGAAGATGCGGCCCAACCTCACCGTGAACCTGGGGCTGCGTTACGAGATGACAACCATCGTCAGCGAGGCGCACGGCAAACTCGCGTCGCTGCCGACAATGGACGCTTCTACGATCCACACCGGTGCCCCTTACTTCTCGAACCCAACACTGAAGAATTTCGAGCCTCGCCTGGGCTTTGCTTGGTCGCCGCTTGCAAACCAGAAGACCTTGCTGCGCGGCGGCTTCGCCCTCTACGACGTTCTGCCGCTGCCGTATGAGTTCCTCATCATCAGCTCGGCCTCCGCGCCCTTTCTCCAGAGCGTGACGACCGCGAATCCTCCTGCCGGTTCCTTCCCGAATATGGCATACCCAATCGGCGTAAGCCAGCAGCCTCCCGGGACGCTGGCAGGCCAGCGTGTCGCTTATGTGCAGCCACAGCCGTCGCGCAGCTATGTCGGGGAATGGAACCTAAGCATACAGCAGGCGCTTCCAGGTTCCTTCGTCGGAACGATCTCCTATATCGGTTCGCGCGGCATACATCTGCCCTACCGCACGGACGACGCGGATATTGTCCTTCCGACGTCAAAGGTCAATGGCCAATACTATTGGCCCACGCCTGCCGCCAGTGGCACCCAGATCAACCCGAATGTAGGTCGGATTGACCGACTCAGCACGGATAGCGACTCCTACTACCACGGGATGTTGTTGAGCATGACTCGGGCTCTCAATCACGGTCTGCAGGTTCAGGGCTCTTACACCTACCAGAAGAGCATCGACACAGGCTCCTCAACGATCGCGGGAGACCAGTTCTCGAACTCGCCCTCCAGCCTCCCCTTCTGGTTCGACCCGAAGATTCGGCGCGGTCAATCGGACTTCAACCTGGGACAGAGCGCCGTGTTGAGTGGAACGTGGCTCATTCCCGATATAAGCCATGTCAGCTCGCTGCTTCATACCGTTGCGGACTCGTGGCAGCTTGGGGCCATCTTCCAGGCCAGCACGGGCTCGCCCTTCCCCGTGCTGATCGGAGGCGATCCGCTCGGCCTGAACAACACCGACCCTTACGACTACCCCGACCGCACCCCCGGCTGCGGCAAGGGCGTGAACCCGAGAAACGTGACTAGCTATATCAACCTCAACTGCTTCACCGTGCCCACGCCCATCAACCGCCTTGGCAACGCGGGCCGCAACCCACTCACCGGTCCAGGTCTTGAACAGATGGACATGTCCGTGTTCAAGAACTTCCCGCTCAGCAACCTCTATGAGTCCGCCAACATCCAGTTCCGCGCCGAGTTCTTCAATGTCCTCAACCGCGCCAACTTTGCGGCACCGCTGGATAACGATTTCCTCTTCACTCAGGACAATTCGCCCGCGGGGGCCTCAGCGGTTGGCGGCGCCGGCGTGATCGACGCAACGCAGACCGCATCCCGCCAGATCCAGTTCGGACTTAAGCTGATCTGGTAGCAATGCAGGTCTCATACAAGGAGGATCAGGATGAAGCGAATTGGATTGTGCTTGATGCTTCTATCGGCGTTCGTGGTAACGGGCGCGAAGGCTCAGACAGTGGGGCAGTCAACCGTCGCGCCCGGCGGCGCCGTAACCATGCAGGCGTTCTACCGTGTGCCGCCGGGCCAGCGGGAAGCGTTTCTCGACCTTTACAAGCAGTATCATCTCCCGGTCATGCAGCGGTTCGTGGACCAGGGCATTCTTAAGTCCATACATATCTATCAGCGTCGCTTTCGTTCCCAGTCGCCCGCATGGGACTACGAGGTAGTTCTGGTCTGGCGAGACTGGGCGGCCATCGAAGAAGGCCACAAGACAGAGCCCGGCATTATCACTGCCATGTATCCAAATCAGCAGGAGTATGCTGCGGCCGACAAGAAACGGTTCGAACTATCCAGCGATGTATGGATCGATATTCTGGAAGAAGTTAATACTGCGGTAAAACATTAAGTAAAGAGCCTGAAAATGGAGAGTCACCCACAATGAAAAGGCAAATTGCTAACCGCTGCAACAGATATGCCTTCATCTTCTTGCTGGCCACATTCCTGATGGCAAGCGTCGCGACACTTAGGGCCCAGGCGAACAACGGTGCGGGCGACAGCCAAAACGTCATGGCGGTGGACTTTTACCGTGTCCCGCCAGGCCACCAGGATGAGTGGCTGGCACTCTACAAGAAGTGGCACTATCCCATCATGCAGTATCAGCTTGCCCACGGGTATGTTCTCAGCGAGAAGCTCTATACCCGCGCGACGCACGAGTTGGAACCGTCCTGGGACTTTGCCATCGTTATCGTCTCACCGCCTGCGGGTAAGGGCCCAAAGGCTGAACTCACTCGCGGCGCCCTTATCCGAAAACTGTTCCCGAACCTCGATGAGTATGTCGCAGGCGAGAAGCAGCGCTGGTCGATGACGACGGCACACTGGGACGAACGATGGACAGAGGTCGACGTCGCGACAAACCCCTCGCTCTACTACCCGGCACCTTGATTCGGAGATGCCTCGTGGGACTGCTAACTGAACCTGACTGTTCGTCTGGTGGTTTGCGTTTCAAAGTACATGGAGTGAATTGAGTGAGACCGAGACATCTGGCTTTCCTTCTTGTGGTGTGCGTATTCATTTCTGTAAGGTCGAGCATCGCCCAGGCGCCGCTTGACCTCATCGGCACATGGTCCTTTCCGAGCATCGCCGCCGGTCCTTATACCGATCACCTTGCCTTCGACGCAGGGGGTGGCCGGATTTTCATCACGCCCCAGGCCGATAAGGCGGTCGTGGCCATCGATGTACAAAAAGGGAAAGTCCTTCACACGATAGCGGGGTTCGGAAACCCCCACTCAGTTCTCTTTGAGCCCAGGAAGCAAAGGCTCTTTGTTGCGGACGGGGGCAAAGGAACTTTGAATGTCTACGACGGGAAGACCTACTCGCTCATAAAGCAGGTTCCTCTTCTGGAGGACACCGACGGCTTCTCCTATGACGACAAGACTCGGACCCTCTACGTCAACAACGGAGGCGAAGGCGCGGGCAAGGAATACGTCGTTATATCTCTCGTCGATGTCGATTCGTTGACGGTAAAGGGCGAGATTCGCATCGACACCGACAAACTCGAAGCAACTCACATCAGCGCTGACGGCGCGACACTCTACGCAGACCTCCCGGCCAAGGACGTAGTGGCTGAAATCGATATTGCGCAGCGCAAAGTGCTTCGGTTCCTCCCTATTGGAGAGGCTCACTATCCAATGGCAATTGCCGGTGACGACCAGCGCGGCATTCTGTTTGTTGCCACGAGGGACACAGACGTGCGCGGCTCTATCGTCGTGATGTCGGCAACCAGCGGCGCGGTTGTCGACCGCCTTCCAATAGGAGGATGGGTCGATCAAGTTGATTGGGACCCAGCGGCCCAACGCATCTACGCCACTTGCGGAACAGGGCAAATCTTTACCTTCCAACGCCAGAAGGACGGAAGGTTTGCTCCTCTCGCATCTGTCGATACGGCGGTGATGGCGAAGACATCGCTCTTCGTGCCTTCCCTCGACCGCATCTTTGTCGCGGTGCCCCACCTTGGCGACTACGACTACCGCGTCAAGGTATTTGAAGTGTCAAAGCCGGTCTCCCAGTAGTGCAACGTTGCCAAGCCCTCGTAAGAGAGCAGGAAATCGGTGAAAGATAAGTAAACACGAGTCCTTACTTTGGGTGAATTAGGTTCACATCATGGCGAACTTGTGATCACAAACTTCTTTCAAGGGGTCACCACACCAAACGTCCGAAATCGTACGCTAAGCTACCTTGCGAATGCCTGTCGCCAATCGAAAGGCAATTGCAATAGGCTTTTGCAACTCGATTCGCTGGGATTACGGCCTTCGCTCTCAGCTATGCACAAACGTTCGTTTACGCACTCCATAGCTGCCTTCCAGTCGGCCCCATCACCCAAACTTCCGAGAACCCACCTTGCCGACCAATCTGGAAGGCATCAGCTCAGAGGTTTGAGGTAAGAAAGCGCTCAATATCGGCAAACAGGGTCGTTTGGTATGCCACTCGATTAAAGCCATGCGGGTCCATAGACGGCGGAAAGGCAAGATTGGCAAGAGCCGGCGGGAACGCGCTCATCACCGAAAAGTGTCCAGCCCCCGCAATAATTTCATGCTGAACGAGTGAGGCATCTGCAACGTTATCCCTCACCAATTCGGCATGCGACGATGGCGTGATTTCATCCATGCTTCCGCTGCGGATCAGAATAGGGATGTTCACCTCTTTGAGAGAGTCCGCAAAAAACCAAAAGGTCGCGGGCATGAGAAGCACGAGAGCATGAACCCGGTCATCAGGCTTTACATTGACCGGTTGAGGCTGTCGATCAGGAGTCTCATTCGGTGCAGCCCATGGCTTTCCTCCTGCTACGGCCAGCGCTGTGTACGCTCCAATCGAGTGACCGATCACTCCGACTCCGGTGCGCCTGAGGAAAGGCCCGACAAAAGAGTCCACAAGCGTTGCGTCAATAGCCAAAGAGATATGGCGAGGCCGGTTCTCGAGGTTTGCTGCAGTTTTTTCCAGGCTGTTGTCGTTGCGGCTGTTGCCTACGTGTTCTGGTAACACGACAGCGAAACCGGAAGTAGCCAAGTGCTTTGCGAGATCACGATACGCCCAGGGAGTGCCGCCATTTCCATGAGAGAGCACTACAACAGGTAGATCTGATCCTGCAATCGGAGCGTCTACTGCTACTTCGAGTGAGTAGGGACCGAAGCTTTCAGCTTGCTCTGGAGCAGCCGTTGGGTACAGAACCGCGATGGGAACGGCAGCGTTTTGAACTTCATCTTGCACCCGCATTTTCCGAAGACCGCAGCTCATCCTCATAAGACCATCATGCCTGATTTCGCTCCGTGGCTGTTGTAGTTCCTGTGAACGCTTTGTGAGACGTCGGCTGTGCTCAGCCTAGAGCGTTAGCGTACGACTTTTGACGTTTGGTGTAGATACCCCGATAAGCTTTTTCATGAGATAGATATCCAGGTCCGTGCAGCCTGACTTGTTCGCAACGGCAGCATTGATGAAGTAGGGCATGGTGTACACGCCGTGCTCAACAACGCGATAGGCCAGCGGGGCGAGACCGCGATCCTTGTCAGCTTCCACGCCGGCTTTGTTCGTATTGGTCCGTCGCTCGATGCGTACTGAAGAAATGGAGATGCCCACTCCGAACTAAGCCACGCCTGTGCGAATAAAGCTGACTTCCCGCCCTTTTACCTCCGACTTTTCCAAAAAGGTCGGACCAAACAGGCGAGCATCCCAATACGCCTTCTTGAACTCTTCCGGCTTCATCTTCTTAATGTCGTCTCGCTTGCGCCCGCGTGATTCCAAAAACTGAAACGCACCTGCCGTTAGCGCTGGAGCAAACGTGGAGGAAATGATCGCCCATGCTTCACCGGTCTTGTCTTCCACCAAGTCACGCAACTTGCGCTTGAAGGAAACGGGCGAAATCATGCCCTTGTCATCCTGGACGTTGACGCGGATCGCTTTCCTGGTCGGGGTTGCTGTTGGGGTTGGAATTGATCACTTCGATCACCAAGAGTCCTGTCGCACGATTCAGATTCTGCCTCCGTGAGGGTCTTGCGCTAGTTCTCGTTTTTTCTCGCTGGAGCCGCGAGGTAGCCCAACAACAACTCTGCTTGTTCCTGCGGTCCTGATGTCGGTTCCAGCCCGAGCCGGTGAACCTCTGGGCGAAGCTTTGCCAGAGTGGCTTTGATCCATCCGGCCTGGTCCGATGCCTTGTGCTTCAGGCTTGCCAATTGGGCCTTTTCTTTGTCTCTCTCGTCATCCCCATACACCACAGGCTCTGGGGAATTTAGCAGTTGCGTCGCGTAACGCTCGTATACCGGTAAACGCTGTTGCAGAATCGCCAGAGCCCTGGCGGGATTCTGCCCAGCCTGATCCATAAGAGGGTTGCCAATGAGCTGCGGCGGCACCTGTCCTCCTCGAACTCCATGGCGATACACAATGTGGAGCCGATCAGCGAACTGCAGAAGCTGACCTAGCAGGTAGTCTCGTTCGTTCATGTACGTCTCCTTTGCGCGATCCAAAAGCCTGAGCAGAATGCCGAGGGCTGCCGTGTTTGTACGCAGGTCCAAGAGTGCAGGGGCAGACAACGCAGCTCCGGTGTAGGTGAAAACCTCTCCTGTTTTGCCGCTGCGGCTTGGTCTGCCAGCTGCGATCATCAGGTCGGTCTTGAGAGGAAGAAAGCGCTCCAGCAGCCAGCCGGCCTCGCTCTTTGCGTCCGGGTCGAGCAGCAACTTATACAGCCGGCCAAGGCTGACGCCGCTCACCTTTTCGCTGCGTTTGGCCCCCCGAATCCACAGGGTTCCAAAGCTGAGCGCGACGGAAGCTGGAGAGGGGGCCTGTACGCCACGCCACTTCTTTTTGTTCTTGCCTTCCCCTGGAAGAACTGCAAGTCCAAAGCAGGCGAATTTTCCGCGCCAGCAACCCATCGATCCCGGGCATCGACGATGTTGCCGACGTTGTAGCGTGCATTGAACGGGACCTGCTTGCGACCCTTGTCGATGGTGCTGAGAACAAACAACTGGAGGTGACGCGCTCCACGTACAACTTCTCGTTCTTTGAGTTGAATGGCCTCAAGAAGGCGATCCAGGCGCTGAATAAAAGAGGACATCTGCGCGGAGGAGGAGGTTTCTTCTATCTCTCCATCTTCATCATCGTCGTAGGCAGAACCGAGGGTTCCTGCAACCGGGGCGTCCGTCTCCGGAGCCTCCTCAATGTATGCGATCAGGAAGTCTTTCCTGTCGCCAGTCCCGCTAGCCACAGCGTTCCATGTCTTGCCTTCCAGGTTCTTTGTCGTCGTGTGCAGCAACGCATCGTGGACACCCTGCGCAGCATGACGGGTTACCGGAAACAGGCTGGTCGAGCTTCGCCCATAACGGCTCTGGCAGGGAATCTCCGAGTTCATGGAAATTAAGTACGTCCCCCCGAGTAGGGGAAAGTTCGGGTTGGGCATCTTGTCTCCGATAGTCGAGCCGAACTGCGCATCCAAGGCACACTGCACCACGTCTGCTTCGCTTTGGTCCGTCGGCAGAAGAAGTGCCTCGCTCCATGCTCCGGCCGAGTCGGCGTCCGCCACCGCGGTTGAAAATGGGCTCAAGTCTTCCAGATCAATAAAGAGAATGCACTCCCACGGCTCACATGTGCCTTTCTTGAAGAGTTTGCCAAAGAGGACATCAGACGCAAGGTCGTTTGCCATATCACCGTGCTGGGTTGCGGCAATTAGCGTCTCGGCGAAAGAGCGAAGAAACTCCTCTGGCGACTGCTTTCCAGCCTTCAATAACTCGAGCAGATGCAGGGTGGACGCAAGCAGCGGGTCCTCTGCCTTGACGGTGAGTCTGGGAGCGATTTCTTGGGCTGGATACTCCCGCAAAAGTCTCTTCAGCCGGTCCAAAGCCGGTGTTTTTCCACTCTTTTTTCCATATGCAAGCGCGAGCGAACGAATCGTATCCGGTGTGAGGGTAGTTGGAGGCGACCAGCGATGTGGTACTTCAAAAAACTGGACAAGTTAGGTTGAAGGCGGGAAATGAGTTTTGATTGTCGGGTTGAATATTGCGCAGCTTCGCAGCCTCATCGCGTGGCAGCTCTGCCACCGAAACTGGCACCCCCTGTCCGTTTAACCGAATCAGCAGAGTCGTATACTTGGCAAGCGGTTTGATGGTAGGGTGCCAGGCGGCAGCTTGAAGTCCACACTCACATACCAGACCACGAGGCATGCCCAGGCTGCGGCGGCAAGCTGCGAGCGTTGGGGCAAAGATGTGCCCGAGATGTTCGAGTACGTGCGCGCATGTTTCAAGGTCATTCGTCACGTGCGGTCGAAGCTGAGCTGCGAGGCGTGCGACCAGATCGTGCAGGCACCTGCGCCATCGCGGTCTACCGCCCTATCGATCGTGGTTTCGCCGGACCAGGGTTACTCGCGCATGTGCTCGTCGCCAAGTACGCCGACAGCTTGCCGTTGTACCGGCAGGCGGAGATCTACGCGCGCGAAGGCGTGGATCTCGATAGATCTACTCTTGCCGGTTGGGTTGGCGCCACGAGTGAGCTGCTGACGCCCTTGATCAATCGAGTACGCGACCATGTGTTGGCAGCGACTAAAGTTCATGCTGACGACACGCCCTTTCCGGTGCTCGCTCCAGGCACTGGCAAGACCAAGACTGGGCGGCTCTGGACCCATGTTCGGGACGGTCGACCATCAGGCGATCTAACTGCCCCTGCCGTGTGGTTTGTATACTCCACTGACCGATATGGTGAGCGTCCAAGGCAGCATCTACGGCACTATAAGGGCGCCTCGCAGGCTGAGGCCTATCCGGGCTTTCATCATCTCTGCGAGAGTGGTGCGATCTACGAGGTCGCGTGTAGGGCGCACGCCCGACGCAAGTTCCACGAGATCCATATCGCCCACCCTTCGCCGACTACGACCGAAGCGATCAAAGGCATTGCAAAGCTGTACGCGATTGAACGCGATATCCGCGGCAGCACTCCCGAAACGCGCCGCGCGGATCGATGTAGTTCCCGCAGCGCTTGCCTACCACACAGTTCTATGGGGCGCACCCGAGCTCGCCTACCAGATGCCCTCTTAGTGAATCGCAGGATGATGCAATTGTTCGTCCTACGTAGAGATTTGAACGTGATCACTCTCCACGTTATGAGAGGCTCCTGGATTGCAGGATATACAACGTGTCGCCATCCTTGCGGGTGCTGAGCCTAGTGTGTGTGGATTACTGATTCCATTGCTTCGAGTGCGATTCCCTTTGTCTCCGGATAGATGAAGAAGACAACTAGGAACTGAATCGCCATCATGGCGGCAAAGAAGAAAAAGGGTAGTGCGCCCCATGTGGCAGCTACAAGTGGAAACGCCGCAGATACGATTGCATTCATAGCCCAATGGCTGAAAGAACCTACGCTTTGGCCTTTGGCGCGTACACGGTTCGGAAAGATTTCGCTGATATACACCCAGATTACGGCTCCTTGAGAGAACGAGAAGAAGCCGATGAATCCTACCAGGAACCAGACTAAGGCGGCCTGGTAGCGGTGAGTCTGAAAGATGAGAGCAACACCTAAAAGACAGATCGCAGTTCCGACAGAACCAACTAAGAGAAGCGCGCGCCGTCCAACCTTATCGATGACAAACATGGCTGCTGTGACTGCGGCCAGGTTTGTGAGTCCAACGATGACGGCCTGACCGTCGCTGGAAACCTGGTCAAAGCCGGCCTTCTCGAAGATGCTGTTGAGATAGTAGAGAATTGCATTAATGCCTGATAACTGATTGAAAAGACCAATCGTGATGGCAAGAAACAAGGGCAATCGGTAACGCCATTGCAGGAGACGCTCTGCCGGTGCATCCTGCTCTGCAGCCAAAGATACAGCTATGTCAGCTAGCTCTCGTTTCGCGTCTGGCATTCCATTATCGACCAGGACATGCTCTGCCTCCCGGGTGCGTCCTCTACCAATCAACCAGCGAGGGCTTTCCGGAATATGGATAAGGCTGACGAGAAACAGCAATGCAGGCAGAGCGCTGACGCCGAACTTCCAGCGCCAGTCGGTAACCCCCAGCTTGAAGAGACCTACAGTGAAGTTGGACAAGTAAGCGAGCAGGATGCCAAGGACAACGTTGAACTGGAACATGCCGACGAGCCGGCCACGTAACCCGGGTGGTGCGATTTCGGCAATGTAGGTCGGGCTGATGACGGAGGACCCCCCGATAGCAAGCCCGCTCAATATGCGAAAGACGAGAAGCGGGTACCAGCCCCAAGCGAGCACGCAGCCCACAGCCGAGATCAAGTAGAGCGCCGCCAGAGCGCGTAACGATGCCCTGCGCCCATAGCGATCACTTAACGTGCCAGCGAACGCGGCACCTAAAATGGTTCCCCATAGAGCGCTGGAGACAGTAACGCCGAGAGTGGCAGGCGTAAGCGCGAAGACCCGCGTCAGAGCTCCTGTGGTGCCGGCGATCACGGCGGTGTCAAAGCCAAAAAGCAGGCCGCCCAGTGAAGCTATAAGTACAATCATTAAAATATGCTTGTTTATGGACGATGGTGCTTGGTGCATCGATGTACTCCTAAGCAAGAAAAAGCACGACGATGCACCGTCTCCTGGCGAGAACATACGCGGCCAGCGTGCTGCATGGCCGCATATCGAAGCGTTAGAAAATCAGCTTGGCACCAAACTGGAGAACACGCGGATCGTAGGTGGATGTAACCTGTCCAAATTTTGTGTCCGAGAACTCAGTGTCGACTCCTTGGAATTCGGTGTGGTTAAAGGTGTTGAACGACTCGGCGCGCAACTGAAGGCTTGTGCGCTCAGAACGAGTGAGTGGAAAGTTCTTGAACAGGGAGAGATTTGTATTGAACAGCCCGGGTCCGACGACCGAATCCTTATTGGCGTTTCCGAAGCCCTGGTTTAGACCTCCGTTCCACGGAGCCACGGGGGCCGTGAAGGCTGAAGTGTTAAACCATTGCGACTGTCTCTTTGGACCAGATGCGACTCCGACCCTGTTCGGACGGTTTGAGGTTCCTCCACCCAGGCCGAGAGTATCCGGTGCGTAGCTCACCTTCACAGGGCTTCCACTTTCCGCCGTGGTTACACCAGAAACCTCCCAGCCTCCAAGGACTTCTCTCTGCCATCCTTTGGCAGACTGCTTGTAGAAAGGAAGCTCGTAGATGTAATTAGCATTGAAGATGTTTCTGCGATCAAGCGATCCGGACCCGCGATCATACTGAAGGTCAAAGGGGTTTGACACGGTAGCGAGGTCTCCGCTAACGATGTCAATCTCGTGGGACCAGGTATAGGAGAGCTGCAATGTAACGCCATGCTTGGCTTCCATGCGGATGCCTGCCTGGAGAGAATTGTAGCTGGAGTTGGAGGCGACCTCCTCCTGCGTGATGCTGCTGTACCCGAGATAGGTTCGACCAAGATTCGCGTTGAATGTACCTTCTGCGACACCTTCTCGATTCGGGCTATCAAGCGGCAAGGTGTTAATGGCGCGGTTATCGTCCTGGTGCCAACCGGACGAGCCTACATATTGAACGACCCCGACGATAGATGGAGCTATCTGTTGCTGTACGCCCAGGCTGAACTGCAGAGTGGCCGGGATCTGGTAATCGTAGGCGAGAGAGGTGAGGTTTTGGGGGAAAGTGACCGTGCTCGCGGTGAGACCTGAGGTGGCACTTTGCAGAGGATTGGAGAAGTAGACGTTATTTACCTGCGGTTGCGAGGCAAAAGGCGGGTTGGTGTCGGCGTTATAGATATCGTTGCCCTGGATGCGCTCGAAGAACAAACCGACGCCCCCGCGCAGCGCTGTCTTTCCATCCCCGAACACATCCATAGCGAAGCCAACGCGAGGCTGCACGGTGCCGTAATGATTGGAGACAATGCCACGTGGAAAGCCATTTTGGCCAGCGCTTTGGATGCCGTTCAAGTAGAAAGGAATCGATGCGCCCGCAGGTTGACTAAAGCCCGGGCCTGAGGAGTCAAGACTTCCATCTGCGTTAAAGATAGGGGCGTTTGCAGAGTTATAGCTACCGGGGATGAAGTTGGAAATCTGGTTGTTCTTTTCGTACGCATGTGGGTATGCGTCATACCTGAGGCCCAGGTTCAGGGTGAGACGCGGCGTGGCCTTCCAGTTGTCATTGGCGTAGAAGGAGTATGTATTACTCAGCCAGTGGTCAGTGGACATGTTCTGTAACTGGTTATAACTGCTGGCAGTGCCCAGGAGAAAGTTGATATATGAGTCTCCGGAGAACGCCGGTGTGGAGAACTGATAAGCACCCTGCGTTTCTGCCTGAATCTGCTGATTGTTAACAAACCTCATGTAGCTCGCGCCAAACGTAAGGTTATGCTTTGCCTTCTGCCATGAAAGGCCGTCACGAAACTGGTAATCGAGTGCGGCATCGGTCCATGGGTAAATAGCTGCGCTATAGGTCACGTTATAAGGTGCGCCGAGGGAGACATCCGGAAGCCGATTGTCCTGATTGTTGCCTGTGTAGAAGCTGCCGGCGCTCCAGCCTTCCGGCTTTGTGTAAATACCGGTTGGCGTGATTGTCAGGACGTTTCTGTTGAAGCTTGCCGAGGTCTCGTTGAGCAGATTCGGCGAAAGCAACTGTGTCAGTTTGACAACGCCACTCCAGGCCGGATTGGTGAAAGCGCTCCCAACGGTGGGAAAAGAGTCGCCGCTCCACAAGGGCGTTGCGAAGCTTTGATCAGCGGCATCATGCAGGTAGTGCCCCATCAACTGGAGCTTGGAACTGATAGTGTGGTCGACACGAACCAGGTCTTCCCGCACATAGGTGGGCTGCTTTACAGACGTAACAAATGTGTTTGACCCGTCGGAATTGTTGGGTTTCGGGATCGCCCCGGTGCCCATGAAGAGCACGGCGTCGGCGTCGATCAGATTGGCCGGGATGATGCTATTCGGGAAGGGCTGCCCAGGTGTCAAGCCATCCGCCGCATACAAGGCGAGCTTGGCAGGATCCTGGGTCTGCGGCACGACTGGAGCAGTGCCGCCCGCAGGAGGCGTGTACAGGAGGGACTCTCCGGCTGTGGGGAAATCGGATGCTGGCACGGTTGTTGTCACCGACGGATTGCTGCCCTGGATGTACCGACGCCCTTCTTCACTCCAGAAAAAGAAGGTCTTTTTCCTGTTGTCATTATAGAGATGCGGAATGAAGATAGGCCCCCCAAAGTCGCCGCCGAAGATGTTCAGGCGAAGCTCGGGGATCGGTTGATTATTTTGCTTTGAGAAGTAGGTATTGGCATCGAAGATATCGTTGCGGTCGAACTCCCAAAGGCCTCCATGGAGATCCTGCGTGCCAGACTTCATCACCATGGTGATGGTGCCGCCCGAGGAGATGCCGTAGTCTGGGCTGTAGTTGCTATCCAGGACCCGGAACTCGGCGAGTGCGTCGATCGTAGGCATGACGATCAGTTTGCCGCCACTCCCTCGTTCCGAGACTTCGGCTCCGTCAATGAGCCACTCATTATGATCGGGACGCATGCCGTTAAAGCTAAGCGCAAAGGAGCTGCCCTGTGCGTCTACGCCGTTGAACGACGGCATGCTTGCCGAAACTCCCAGACCAAGGGTGGTTAAGGCGAGGACGTTTCGCCCGTTCGTGGCAAGTTGTGTCACCTGGTCGCCAGTGATAAGGTCACTCACCTCGCTGGTTTCGGTCTGCAAGTGAAGGGCGTCGGCCGCCACGGTAACCGTCTGGCTTTCGCTACCTACCGTGAGCGTCGCGTCTTCCCTTACGGTAGCTGCTACGTTCAAAACGATATCGGTCTTGGTGTACTTCTCAAAGCCAGGTTCGGTGACTACGAGTGTGTAGTTTCCAATATGCAGATCCTGGAAGGTGTAGATACCCGTGCTGTTCGTGGTTCGAGTTGCTACTTCGCCAGTCGCCGTATTGAGCAGAGTTATCACGGCATCCCGAACGACCGCCCCTCGCGCGTCAGTGATGGTGCCCGTTACGAGAGCGTTTTCCTGACTCATCGCGACGAAGTTCCATGATCCGAGGAGGAGTAAACAAGCAGCCAGTACGTACCTAAAGGATTTCATGATCAACCTCTCCCATTGCCTGTACCAGTGGTGTAGTCGCAGTCAGCGCAGATAGCGTTATCCACAAATATGGAGGGATTGTTGCGGGGTCTTGAGACGTTGTCAAGCAAAAACTGAGCAGGCGATCAAGTCTACTGTTTGCATTGTTGCGGGAGGGGCAATCGCGAGGGATCTCCTCCGGGAGGTATGGTCTGATACGCGATTTCCATCCGCGACAAGGGATTCGCCAGATTGAAAGCGGATAAGGATATCTAGGATGAAGCAGGATGAGCGCCAGCGCTCGAGGGCCGCGGCGGGCAACTGCTGATCCGCCAATGCAAGCTCTTTCAGCCAGCCCGCAAGAAAGGGACTTCTGGAAGTATCCGTTTGGGTCAGAGTTCGCTACGCTTTCCTCTGCTATTCTCCTCCCTAGAGATATGCCTACTCTCGCAGATATAGCTAAGCTCGCCGGCGTCGGCGTCATGTCAGTGTCGCGTGTTGTGAACGGCTCCCGCCGTGTTACGCCGGAGATTGAGCGCAAGGTCCGGGCGGTGATCGAGCGAGTCGGGTACGAGCCTGACGAGGCAGCACGCATTCTCAAGGGGTATCGTTCTCGAGTTCTGGGCGTGATTGTTCCGAGCCTCGCAGACCCATTCTTCGCAACTTGCGCAAACGTAATCCAGGAGACGGCCTGGGAAGCAGGGTTCATGACTCTGATGGCTGCGTCCGCAAACAAGGAAGGCGTCGAACGTAGAGAAACAGAGGTGATGGTGCAGCGTCGGGTGGCCGGGCTGCTGATCATCCCCAGCGGGGTTCAAAACGATCACTTCCTGGCGGCGCAGAAAGCCGGGACGGTGGTTGTTTCCATCGATCGGCCGCTTCACAACGTTGGGGCGGACTCGCTCGTGGTCGATAATCGCCAAGCCGCCTACGGAGCAGTCCAGCACCTAATCGGACATGGCCACAAGAACGTAGTATGTGTTGCCGACGACAGGAAGATCTTCACCAAGGCGGAACGTGTCAGCGGCTACCTGGATGCGATGCAGGAAGCGGAGTTGCCAACGCGGGTCTGCTTTGTCGGCCCATCGGTTGGAACCGTTTCAAATCAGCTCTCCTTTGTGTTGGAATCCAACCCGTCACCCACGGCGATCTTTGCAGCGAGCAATCTTGTCGCGACAGATGTACTCAGGGAGTTGCAAAACCGCTCGATTGCAATACCAGATGAAATAGCTCTTATTGGCTTCGACGATTTTGACGCAGCGACCCTAGTCACGCCGCGCATCACCGTAGTTCGTCAGCCCACGGTTGAGATCGGAAAGAGGGGGGCTCTGCTACTGCTTGACCGCCTAAGCGGTGCCCTTGTTGCGAAACCTACACAGACTACGCTTGCCACGGAACTGGTAATTCGGGGGTCTTGCGGCTGCAGAAAAGGCTTGAAGAGCGTCTCGCGAAGGGCTAAGTCACAAGCAGCCAGGTAGCAGCCTTAAATGCAACTCATAGCTCGCGTACCTTGATCTACAGCAGAAGAAATCAGCCGTACGGGATTGTCGCTGTGCACGCTTAGTCGAACACGTATGTGATTGCTGCTACTCCTTTGTTGTTTGAGTGAGTATCTGCTCATAGACGGTGCGGGCATGGTCGTTGGCTTCTTTTGCGACGGCAAGTTCTGCCGGCCGGATGCGTTGATTTTCTGCGACCAGTGAGGAGCAAGAACCTGCTGGATTTGCTTGACAGCAGGCGCAGAAACCGGGGAGATGACCGCATGATCTAAGACGGATTTCTCGGCGGCAGAGAGGGGCGTGCCGATAGCATCAAGCGCGCTGATGACGCGCCTTACCGCGGCAGCGAAAGGTTGCAGCGGCAGGCTTGCATCCTCGGCCGAAAGCAGCGTCGGTCGCTGAAGTGGCAAAAACCTGCCGGCAGAGCAAAACACCATAAGGTGGTGCAACGCTCTGCGGCTCATTGGCTTGGAGATCACCTGCTTTCACGATTCATGTTAGATCTCGAGAAGGGAGACCTCAGTCACCTCGGTCCTACCCCCTGCCGCCGCTTTGATACGCAGTGTCTTCATCTCCCAGGGCAGCAGCGCAACTGCATAGTCAAGACCAAGTACCTTGCTTGTGACCGTTGCCTTGCAGTGTTTTCCGCTACGCTCCTGCATCCGAACGATCGTGCATTCCGGTTCACGCTCGGCGCGCTTGACTGCAAGCACCCAGACACTGCTTGGTTGTATCTCCAGAAAGGACTGCTCCCATCCTTCATGGCCCCCGTGGGCTGAATCCATCACGTACTCTGCGGGAGTCTGAAATTCTTCAGCGAGGCGATCGAGCGCTAGATCAGCAAAAGACCCCTTGCCGCCGGCCAACCAGAATCTTCGCTCCTGTCGACCCTGATCCTGCCAGGCATTGTTATCGTTGTGGGGCACCTGGTTCGGATTATGCCGCGCAAACGGAGCAGAGCGGATCAGTACTGTTCGAAAAAGCCCTTGTAAACAGTCATAACTGTAAGTGGAGTTATTGAGCAAGGCGACCGTGTAATCATTGCTGCCGATGCTGCCTTGTACCGCCGCCCAATCCTGATATGGCTCTTCGGTTCCATTGGTCTGGCGTTCCAGGATGTCCCCTGGAACCTTGGCGTGGATAGTTGGCCTCGCCAGTGACGTCGGAAGCTCCAGCTTCAGCATCTGCTCCCGTTCGCGCCAGTCAATGACAAAGCGCAACTCTACGCCTTCAATACCGGCGAACTGCGCTACATCAACCACTATCTCGGAGTTCATCCAGCGTGCGCGCTGACGTGTGACCCTCGTGACTGGACCATCCTCGACAAGAGTGGACGAGAGCAGCATGGGTCTGCCGATCTCCTGCCGAAATTCGCGGACGTCATGCGCCCAGGTATCGGCGGTATCGCCGATCGCCACTAGCCCGAGTGAGCCGGCGAGTAGTTCTGTACCATCGTCTGCTTTGAGTGAGGAGATCCCGAAGCTGGTCTCAGAGATGGTAACGCGGTTTGAGTAGGTCAGGCTCGGCGGAGGCACGTCATGTCCCAGCTCGAGTACCTTGTATCCGCACGGGGGAAGCTCCACCCATGCCGAAAGCCGCGGCATGGAATTCGTTGTCATACTATCCGGCGGGCGCCACTGAACAGGTATCCGGGTGCCATCCTTGGTCGTAAGGCACGTGATCGGTGCGTCACCGGAAGGGTTCTTTTCAGTATGGTATTCAACGAGCGCTTTACGTGGCCAAGGTAGCGGGTTGAAGAGAAAGACTGCGCTCTCTTGTACACCGCTTGTGTCAACTCGTTTAGCCATGACCTCAAGTGCTTCCACCTTGTTGGTCTGTGCTGTCTCGCATGCTGAGCCGATACTGTCGCGCACATCCTGGTAGTCGCTGTAGAGGGAGGTACCGGCCATCATGTCGTGAAATTGACAAAAAAGAACCTTCCACCAGGCAGATGCGTACTCCGTGGCAGGGTACGTATGATTGGCGGTGAGGCTCGCCACGAGGGAGATGGATTCGGCTTCTCCGAGCCAGCGTTCGGCTCTTCTGTTTTGATACTTTCCTTCTCCGTAGGCAGAGTAACAACCGCGCGAGTGATGCTGCAGTTCTCCCCGGATGACAGGCAGGGACGAGAAAGCGCTGGACTGCCGCACTGCCGTGAGGAAGCCTTGCACGGTGCTCCAACGCAGCTCCGGCAGAGCAGGATCATCCTGCATTGCCCTTACCTGGCGGATCTGCTCGATAGTCACCGCTCCGCCGTGGTCACCGACCCCAAGAAAGAAAGCTGCGTGATCCATACCCGGCGCGAAATCTTTCATCACAGCGGATGGAATCGCTTTTGCGCTGGCCGAGTACTCCTTGTAGATACGCAGCGTCAGGACCCGAGAGCCATCGGGACCTTCCCACCAGAACAGGAGCGGAAGGTCCATCTCATGCTCTTGCGGACGCATGAAAACGTAGGAGTCATAACCAGCGCGACGAAGAAGCGTCGGCAGTCCAGCAGCGTGCCCAAAGGAGTCAGGATTAAAGCCAATGGTGACGGCAACGCCGAGCTCCTGCTGACAATACTGCTTACCGTAAAGCGATTGCCGCACGAAGCTCTCAGTCGAAGGGATATTGCAGTCAGGCTCAACAGGCCAGCCACCCACCACCTCCCAGCGCCCTTCGCGAATGCGCGCTTTCACTTCCGAAAACATCTGCGGATCTGCACGCGCCACCCAGCGATAGTGAGCCGATGAGGAGTGGCTATAGCAGAATCCTGGTGTCTCGTTCATCCGGTTCAGGGCGCTGCGCATTGTGGTCAGCACCGTGTCAGCGCCATCTCGCCACGGCCAAAGCCACGCTGCATCGATGTGCGAGTGCCCGATAATGTGCAACACCTTGCCAGTTGTGCGACTGCTCAGTGAGGGTGCCTGCCCGAAGAGTGCTACGGCAGTGCTTGCGCCTGCTGCGGCTGAAGCTTGAACAAGAAACTTTCTTCGCGATAGCGGGTGTTGGCGTTCGCTCATGACACTACTCTTTTCTACAGGCAGCAAGTAAGGTGGCAGGTCCAAGATGCAAGGTGCGCCACGCCTGCCTGACTCGCCGTCGTTTACGCTCGCAAGAGCCTGTTAATGAACACCAACATGTCGCTCGATGATATCCATGAACGCATGCATAAGGAAGTTATGCGCTTCCTGAATGCGTGCGGTCGCGTGATACGGTGCGATTAGCGCGCAATCAGAGAGAGCGGCCGATGCGCCACCATCGCGGCCAAGAAAGGTGATGGACCTGAGACCAAGAGCGCGAGCAGTTTCGATTGCCCTGAGAACATTGGGAGAATGTCCAGTGGTGCTGAACGCTGTAAGCAGATCGCTGGGCCTGCCGAAGGCTTGGATTTGTCGCGCTAATACCTCCTAGTAAGAGAAGTCATTGCCGATGCATGTAGCACCGCAGTGTCTGCTGTAAGAGCCGCGGCGGGGAGCGGACGCCGATTACTAAGATAGCGACCCATGAGTTCGCTCACCAGATGCTGTGCCTCACAAGCACTTCCGCCATTGCCAAGCACAAGTAACTTGTTCCCCGACTCAAAGCCTTGAAGGCACCACTGTGCTGCGGTCTGCACAGCACTCTCCAAGGTAGAGAGCAAGCGGACCACGCTCTCCGCCTCTTGCAGAGCAACTGATAGGAGCTCTTCTCAGCTGAAAAAATGCCTCAGGCGCCAAGTTGCTTTTCATGATTTTCTCCATTCATGCCGACGCAAAGAGCGGCAACGTCTCCAGTCTGTTCCCCTAGCGCGGCAGGTAAGATCTGGCACGCCCGCGCTGAGGGTGCAAGCGCCTCCCTTTCGATGACCCTCCGGGCTGGGTTGAGAAGCGCGTCGCCCAGTCGTAAGGCCAGTCCTCCTACAAGGATGCACTCGGGATTCAACAAGTCGATGAGGATTGCCATGGCCTCTCCTAAGCGTTCCCCAGTCGTATGGATGATCTGCTTCGCAAGGGGGTCGCCGCTTTCGGCAGCCTCGGCTACATCACGTGCCGTCAGAGCATGCAGATTCTCGCGGTGCTTCGCGAGTGCAGTATGCCGCCCCTCTGCACTAGCGTCAGCGATAGACATTCTGGCTAGATTGGCAAGGCCTCCTCCGCTCGCCCATCCCTCCACGCTGCCAGCCTTGCCATGCCCCTGCGGGCCCTGCGGGGTAAGCCGTACATGCCCTATTTCGCCTGCTGCCTCGGTGGCGCCGCGGTAAAGGTGCCCATTTAGGATCAGCCCCGCACCGATGCCGGTACCCATCGTGAGGAATACGAGGTTGCGCATTCCTTGTCCAGCGCCAAATGAGTGTTCAGCCAAGGCTCCAGCATTGGCGTCATTTTCTAGGTAGCAGTTGACTGCAAACTCTCTGGAGAGGGTGGCAGTAATTGGGACGTCTCTCCAAGTCGGCAGATTTGGGGGTTGCTGGATGATGCCGTGATGCGCATCAAGCGGGCCGCCGCAGCTAACGCCAATCGCTGTCAATCGCGCCCCTGCCACCTCGCCCAACGCAAGGAGTATGCGCAGGCCTTTGATTATCTCGCTAATAGCGGGTCCGGGTCCCCGTTCGGGATCGGTGCTGAAAACATGGCGAACGATGACCGAAGGTAGCCGGGTGGAAAGCACGATTGAGGTCTTGGTGCCCCCAATATCTATCCCCGCTAAAAGACTCTGAGTCACCCCGCTGCCAGCTCCATCGCGTTGATCGCCCACCCCGTATGCTTTAGCGGGCTGGATATCGTTAGCCAAATGTAGAGAGGGAGTAGACGGGCTGTCAAGTGAATAGACAGTCATCCTCGATAGAGGTAGTCCCGGAGAGCGAGCGATCAGTGAAGCAGTCACGGTGCTTCATCTGCTATGATCATTTGCAATTCCCCGAGGGGAAGGATATCCCTGCTCGCTCGCTTATGCACATTTGCGCAACAGTGCGTTTCATTCAATCGCAGAAGAGCCTCCCATCCAGAGTGAGAAAAGTCGCTCGTGCTCGAGCTTGCTTGCGTCCAAGAGGAAGCACCTACGCCTACAAGATTTAGCGACGAGACGAAAACATCCTATGTTCCGCGCTGAAGTTGTCCTGCTAAGTCTCGTGCTTGCGGCCCTGCCGAAGACATCTGCTTTGTGCGGCGTTGTAGCTCCAGCGCAGGCGTCGAGCGCCTCAAGTGCTCAGGCCATCCAGTGGATGGAGCAAGGTGCATATCAACAAGCGAAGGAAGCTTGGCTTGCACTCAGCAGACGCGACCCTGACAATCCGGTAATTCACGCGCAGCTTGGACTTACACTCTCTCACCTGGGCGAGTATAAAGAGGCGTCAACGGAGTATCGATTGGCGCTGCGGCGCCAGCCGCATGAGCCTGACGTACAGTTCAATCTCGGCCTGGCAGAATTCAAACAAGGACACTTCGCGGCCGCTGTTACAGCGTTCCGTGATTCCGCTGCCGGAAAGCCGCCCAGTCAGCAAGCGGAGACTCTGTTGGGCATGAGCTATTACGGGCAGGGTCTTTACGCTCAAGCCATTCCTCATCTCACATTTGCAAGCAAGCAGGATGCAAACAATCAAAGATTGCACTATGTGCTTGCAGAGAGCTGCGTCAGAGCTAACCAGACTGGCTGTGCATTAAGCGAGTCCCAGCGTGTGCTTGAGCTTGATCCCGAATCGCCTGAGGCGCACATGCTTCTTGGCGAAGCGAGGGACGGGATTGGCCAGTTTAAAGAAGGTATTGCGGAATTCGCGGCTGCGGAACAGCGCGACGCCAACACGCCGAATGTGCATTTTGCGATCGGCTATCTTTACTGGAAATTGCACGACTACGACCAGGCTTTGCCAGAGTTTGAAGAGGATACGAAGCGGTCCCCTGAGAGCGCCTTATCATATGCATACCTGGGAGATATCGCCTACCGTAACAACCAGGATGACGTGGCTGCTCCTTTACTCGAAAAGGCGATTGCAGTCCGATCCAGCATTCGGCTGGCCCATTTTGATCTTGGCTGCGTGTTGGCGCGCCAGGGAGAGAACGAGCGCGCGATTCTTGAGTTCAAGGAGGCCAAAAAACTCGACCCCTCCCAGGCAGATGCACACTACCGACTGGGCCGTCTCTACATGGCAGCTGGGCAAAAAGAGGAGGCGCGGAAGGAGTTTGCAGCTACTAAAATACTCCATGAAAAGTCAGACGAAACGTTCATTCAGAAAGTATCTGGTGCTGCACAGCCTACGCAGCCCTAGCCAGAGACTCAATCTCTGGCACGATATTGCTCGTCGTAAAGTCACCACGCCGTACCTGCGATGGCTTGCACGAGTAGGCCTTGAAAGATATTGCGGGTTCTACTATGCGATCCTTGCGCTTCGAAGCAAGGACGATCAGAATCTTGGAATCAATCGTACGGCATGGCTTGAAAGGTCGCGCCCCGTGCGGGGCGCGACGGATTTACCTTTATCCCATTTAGAACGAAACGCGCAAGGCCAACTGCACGGTTCGTGGCAGGTTCAACTGGTGAGTAACAGATCCGAAGTTACCCCCGCCTACGGTCAGGTTCGGCTCGGCAAATTGCGCATGGTTGAAAATGTCGAAGATCTGACCTGTAAACTGCATCTTCACACGCTCGATGATGTCGAAGTTTTTGGTGGCTGCGACGTCGAAGTTGACGCCACCCTCACTCTTCATCTGCGAGTCAACACGGGGCTCGTTGCCAAACGAGAAGTTGCCCGGCTGCACAAAGCACGCCTGATTGAACCAGGCATTCACACGAGGCGTGCTGTGCGGGGACCCGGGCGCGTTCTTGTTGCATCCGGCAATATAAGCCGGACGAATAATGCCCGGTCCGAGTCCGAACGGAGATGTACCGGCGCCGAACTGGCTAAGAGCGTTTTGTTGTGCGGTGAGCGCCAAAGGTAGCCCGCTCTTCAGCACGGTAATGCCGTTTGCACGCCAGCCGCCCAGCACCGCGTTTGCAAAGCCGTTGATGTGGGCGCCAAACCTTTGATCATGTCCGTAGGGAAGGTCCGCGCCATAGTTAATGACAAGGTTGTTGGCCAGATCCTGCTCGCTCAGCGACCATTCGGCTGGAAGATTGTAGTTGTCCTGCACTACGGCCGAACCGCCCTGCCCATCCTGGAAGGCGCTCGTGTTGTCCACGTTGCTCAGCAGCTTGCTCCATGTGTAGGCAACCTGCAACACGCCGCCATGGCTAAAGCGGCTGGTGGCCTGAACCTGCAACGCGTTGTAGCTGGAGGCCCCGAACCGCGGCACCTGCTGCAGGATGCCTTGCGGATACTGTGGGTGCGGCAACAAAAGGTAGCCTTTCGCAACCGTTGCGCCGCCCAGCGGCGAGGTCGAGGGAAACTGGCCGGCGAAGGGATTGGCTACCTGGGTGAGAAGGTCGCTGCCGAGCGAATCGTACTGATCGGGAAGCTGGTTGAGGTTCAGCCCAGAGGCTGTGTATGCGGAGGCGCCGACAAGATGTGTACCCTTGGCTCCTGCATACGCGATACTTACAGAGGTCCTATTGTCAAGCGCGTGTTCAACGGCGAAATTGTATTGCTGAGCGCTCCCGTATTTCTGGTTCGGTATGCGAGCCCAGAGACCAAAACCAAGCTGTGCGTCAGCAGCGGCCTGCGTGTGGCCAAGCGGCTGGTTGACTCCGTTGGGCAGCGGGTTATCGACCGTAGCGACGAGGGCCGAACCGGGTGTGTTGTTGATGTTGGTATTGGCTCGTGCAACCTGGCTCAACTGCGGACCGTCCTGCGTTACCTCCGATGGGAGGTAGGAGAGCCCATAACCAAGTCGCACAACTGTCTTCTCGTCAATGCGATAGGCGATACCGATGCGCGGGGAAAATAGCTTGTAGTGCAGCGCTTCTTCGCGACGGGAGGTGTAAGCCGGGCTGTTGACCAAAGCCAGCGTGCTGGTGAGCGGTACAGACGCACCCGTCACAGGATTTGTAATTGCGCTGATATTCCCTACGCTTGCCGTGGCGTTGGGAAGAATCACCGTGTTCAGATCGTGCTCTTCCGAGTACGCGCCCGGTTGCTCCCAGCGAAGGCCCAGGGTCAGGGTCAGCTTCTGGGTCGCCTGAAACGTGTCGAGAAAGAAGAACGCGTAGTTATGGAGGAACGCATGCTGGGTCGCGATGTTGGCCGCGGTGGTGCTTGACGGCGCATTCAGCAGAAACGATGCAAGCGCATTGCCCGTAGTGGAGTCGCTGGGGGAAGAGGCCGAATATATGGATTGTGCGCTAAGACCTGCCCCGGTCCCATTGCCGTAGCTCGTCCAGAGGTTCTGGCGCCAGTTGCCGCCAAACCGTAAAGAGTGTTTGCCAACGACCTTGTTCACCGCTCCATTCAAACCCCAAACCGTATTCTCCCAATACAGTTGCGAGGTGTTTGCGCCAATGCCATAGCCGGCAATGGAAAGACTGGGAAGATTGGCGACGCCGCCGAAGCTCTCGGCCTCGACTTTCGCGTAATTCTGGTTGATTGTCGATAGATCGAAGCCACGCGAGAGGATGCTCTGAAAGTTGTAGTTCTCGAGGTAAGAGGCGAGAAAGTCTGCGGTGGTCGTCGCATTAAAGATGTGAGTATCGCCGATGGCGCCTTGCTGCGTGTAGTTGCCGGTTGGTCCGGAGCCGGTCATCGTGCCGAACGGATCGCTCACGCCGTTGTGGGGGTTCCAGTATGTATATCGTGCAAACATCCGATCCGCCTTGGTCAGCGCATAATCTACGCGGGCGTTGTACTGGTTCTGGAAACCCTCAATGGGCGCGCTCGCAGACACGTTGCCCGTAGTTTGGTTTACACGCGCCTCGTTCGGAGTTTCGAGCTGCAGGATCTTTACCGCCGCAGGATTCAGCTGTGCTGTCGGAATGACGTTGCCCGTGTAAGGAGCCCGGGTGATCGGGTCGTAGATGCCCTGCACTCCAGGTGCAAAGTCAGCCGAGAAGTCCCCTCCCAACTCGGCCGAGGTCGGCACGCGGACCGTTTCAGGTGAAGTCGAGGTCAGCGTCTCGCGCTCGAACGAGAAGAAGAAGAAAAGCTTGTCTTTTACAATGGCGCCGCCAAGGTTACCGCCAAACTGGTTCTGGTGCAGCGGACTCTTACCGAGGCCGGCATGATTGCTGAACCAATCGTTCGCGTTCAACACGGTGTTGCGGAAATACTCATATGCCGCTCCGTGGAACGTGTTGGTCCCGGACTTGCTTGAAATCTGAATCACACCGCCGCCAAAGCCCCCGAACTCGGGGCTGATGTTGTTTGTCGATACCCGAAACTCCTGCACTGCATCCTGTGTCGGCACAAGCGAGTTGACATTGTTTTCCGGCACGTTCTGCGCCATGCCATCGTAGTAAAACAAGCTCTGCCCGCTGAAGCCGCCGCCGATTTGGTAGTTGCCGTATGCAATTGCCTGCGTCTGACCGCCCGCCTGAAAGTTGCCGCTGCCCCCGTTTGCGACCGTGCTGCCCTGGGTGCCGCCGCCGGGCGTAACACCCGGGATAAAGTCGAGAAGGTTCATCACGTTGCGGCCGTTCAGCGGCGCCTCTTCCACCTGCCGCCCTTCCACTACGCCGCCCAGCGAGGCATTGTCCGTCTGCAATGCCTCCGTCGCAGCGTTCACATTCACTGTCTCCGTGACGGCGCCAGCCTGCAGCGCTTCGTCGACGCGGGTCGTCCCGCCAACCGTCACGTCCACATGCTCGCTTGATGCCACCTTGAAGCCCGTTGATGTAACAGTCACGGTGTAGGACCCGGGATTCAGGTTCTGGAAGGAGAAGCTTCCTGTCTGGTTGGTTGCCGCAGTCACGGTCTGGTTTGTTCCGTCATTCCTAAGCACGACCTGCGCATCCGGAACGGTTGCACCTGTGGTATCTGTCACAGTGCCAACAACCGACCCGAAGTTCGTCTGGCCCTGTGCCTGTTGCATGCTCAAAGCGGTAGCCATTCCTGTCCCAATGAGAAGCGCTTGGCCTAAGACAATCCTTCGTTTCTGGTTTGACATACGCTTGTTCCTCCTGAAGATCTTAAATGCTTTGTGTCTGTAATTTCTTCGACCGCGAGCAAGCATGAAACTGTAATTCCGAATAGCGCGGAAAGTCGACAGGTGGTGGTTAAATCACGCCTGGTCCCGGCAATGACCGCCGTGTCAAAGCCAAAGAGGAGACCTCCCAGGAAGGCAACCGCTGGAATCGAGAACAGATGCTGGTTCAGAGAGTCGTGGACCTCCATCGGCTGAGTGATTGATCTTGTCCTATTTTGGACAACATTGTCTATACGGGCCTGACTAAGCGTGTCGCTGATCACGTTACCAAGAAATAATAGAAGAACGTACGCCAGCTGCGGCTGCATAGTCACAGGCTGGCTCACGATATCCACGCTGCTTGAACCCTGTAGACTTGTACTCGATACGCATGCTAACTCGTCTATTACTGAGGTACAGGCGTATCCTCTCGGAGGGGTATTTGGCGAGTGTGCCATTTGGTGGCACGCTCATAACTCTGCGCCAGCGCGAGAAGCCTACCCTCTGAGAAGTGGGGGCCGGCGATTTCGAGGCCAATCGGTAACCCGTCTTTGCTGAAGCCGCAGGGTATGGAAATCGCAGGTATGCCGTAAACGTTCATCAGCACAGAGTCCTCAATGCCATAGCCAGGCCGCGGCGTATCAGGGTGTGGCCCCGCGAAAGTGCTGTTCTTCTCAGGCATGGTATGCATGGTAGGAAACGTGATGAAATCGACGTGTTCGAATGAATCGTCGATGATGCGGCGCAAACGCTCCATATCCCACATTGCACGGATATAAGGTGCGGCTTTCATGTTAGCCAACGCGCTAAGTAGCTCGCGCGTGGATGGCTCATATTTTCCTGACTCCAAAGTGAAATATTTCTCGTGCCATGCATATGTCTCTGAGAACGGACCGAGGGTCATTGCCAGGTCGGCCTGCGGCAGGGTGCACTCCTGCACTCCAGCACTGATACTACGCAGCACATCGAGCGCGGCTTCAAAACTAGCCTTGATCTCGGGATCTATGTGGTCAAAGTGCCCGATCGGCAGCCCTATCCGAAAACCGGAAACCGGCTGTTTCAGCGCCGCTACGTAATCCTCCCTGGGGTGATCGACACTCATGATATCGAACTTGTCATAGCCGGCCATGGCAGTGAGCATGATAGCTACATCTTCCACTCGACGCGCGAGTGGGCCGCAGGTGTCCAGCGAAAGAGTCAAAGGAATCGTGCCTCGAACGGAAACAAGACCGTTGGTTGGTTTCAGGCCCACGATGCCGCAGTAGGCGGCAGGATGCCGTACAGAACCTGCAGTGTCGGTGCCCGTGGCACCATAGCATAAATCGGCAGCGACGGCCGCCCCGGATCCCGTAGATGAACCGCCTGTTTGACGGTCAAGAGACCATGGATTGCGGGTGATGCCCCAGAAGCCTGCCTGTCCAGCGCCGGCAGCGAATTCATGCAAGTTTGTCTTACCGATGATGATGGCTCCGGCGTTCTTGAGGTGGGTGACAACAGGTGCATCGGTCTCCGGTATGCGATCTTCAAAGAGCGCGCTGCCGCCAGTGGTGCGTGTACGTGCTGTGTCGGTGTTGTCTTTAACAGCGATGGGGACTCCGTGGAGGGGCCCACGCGCCTTCCCGCCTTGCAGTTCTGCATCCAGTCGGCGAGCATCACTCAGTGCGTTCTCCCGCATAACAGTAATGAAGGCGTTTATCTTCGGTTCAAGGACGGAGATACGATCCAGGCAACTCTCGGTGACTTGCACGGAGGTCAGCGCTCGCGAACGGATCTTTTCTGCCACTTCTGCCAGCGTTAGTGAGGCAATCTCATCCCGAGAAGCACCCTGCGCAAACGCGCTTGTGGGGACTGCCGCGGTAGCCGCGCTTGCGGCGACCGAACGTAGAAAATCGCGACGATTAAATTGCATCTGGGTCTTCTCCGGAGTTGTTGCTTTTGCGACTGGTACCCTACGAGGTTGGCGAGAGGTGCGAGCGCAATCGACTGTGTAGGATGCGCTTCTGGCGGCGTGCGGGGAGCTTGCCGCGGCAGGGAAGGCGTCCGGCTTTTGACGGGACCTGTTCTCCGTCCGCGGCTTCCAAGCCACATAGCTGCCTCCTACCGTGGGCCCTATCTCATCCGTCAAATGACAACACGTCGATGAACCGGCGCAGTATTGCTCTGACCTTCTCCTCGCGATACGCGCGCCCCCCTTGCACTCTCAAATCCGCCGGTTAGACCTGTCGGCAAGCGCCGGACAGGCGTTGGTGCGGCGGTTGCCAATGCCGTTTACAAGCCACAGGGGAACCCGCGCGAGACCTACCCATTACTCTGGAAAGACACTATAAGAGCGTTGAGCACTTCTGGGATTTGGGCTTTGTAGAGGTAAAAGCAATGGTGTCGCGATCCCGTTGATAAGGAGAATGGTGCCTGAATGGAATGAACAGGTTAGCACGGTTAAGAGGATCAGATTGTCCATTCAATTGCAGAATCTGGGCGTTAAAAAGGTTCTCCCTCACTTTTGGTGCACGTGCGTGAAGGTAGTGAAGGGCAGAACTCTTGCGCGGAGCAGCTCAAAGCCCGCGCGGCCATCCATCTGGCGTTTGATGGTTTTGATTCTGCCGACGTGGCCTTCTACGGGACCGTTGCTCTATGCCTCAGACACTGCAGCTTCGACCAGCGCTTAAGTCCTGACGCAGACGGTGAAAGAAGCGCTGCATGCCGTAGATGCCGGAACTCTGAGCCCGCTGTCATCCAGATATGCAGGCTCTAGATGGTTCCAGTTCGCAGGATGGTACGAAAACCAATGACCAGGCTGCGCATGTTGGTAAAGCCTGGACAATTGCTCTTGAGGGCGTCGACGGTCTGTCGCTGCGCCTGGCTCATTTGGGTCCGCAGCTTACGAAGTAATGCCGATGCCACTTGCGGTGAGATCTGACGATGGCTGCAACTTTCTAGCGGCGTCGGAGCAAGAATCGCCTCCGTTGAACTGATCTTCGCTCGAGCTCTCAAAGGCTTGTCGCTTCTCCGCCAGAAGGCCAGAAACCGGGCGAGATGAGGGAAGCATCCCGTATATCCGAGCTCCTGAATTCCTTGAGCAAACTCTTCCCGTGGCGGCAGCCTTCGCCCCGGCGCTTAGCCAGATAGTTGCGATAGAAGGCCGGCGTTTGCGGCTTCGGTTCCATGGTGTTGCGTATCGGTGGTTCCAGTAGACTGATTCACCTGGTCACTCGCTTCCTGCCCAGTCCCGTTCGTCGGACAATGCTGCTGACGCTCTCGCCGAAAGTATGCAGACGATGCATGTCCTCAAATAGGCGCTGCCTAGTCGCATGGCGCTCAGGATGTGCGCGGTCGGCGACGACTCGAGAAGGGACGCGACCTGCAGTGTTTTCTGTGGGAGCAGGCTCATTTGCTGGCGATCTCGCTATCGATAGGGAGGAGCGTTGACGGGCCAGTTCGTGCTCCACAGCTTCTCTGAGATTAAAAACGAGGTGAAAGCGGTTGGCAAGCTGCAGCGCGCCACGCCTGGCTCCAGATGCATAAGCCTCTCACCGGCGCGCCCATCCATCCCATGGCCCACCGTGGCTACAAGCTCGCGTAACCTGTTCGTAAGCCGCGCCCATGGAGCGGCTACCCCTGAACGCGCTCGACAAATATCTTGCGCGGGCATCGAGCATTGCGACATCGCCAGCGACCTATGTGCAGATGCAGCATCACCGGTTTTCCCTGGACCGGTAAATCCTGCAGTTTGCGCTGGTAATAACTATGCCGGCATGTTGACCTGGCGCCACACCCCGGACAGGCTGCGGAAAAGCATCCCACGGCGTCGACCGAACATGCATCGCTGGACACATCAGCACGATCTGCTCTCAACCCGGCGCAAGGCGGCAGTAACTCTTGTGCCTTCACCGACTTCGTTGCGTTCATCGCGCCATCGTAGCAGGACGGCTCCCTTGCACCATAAGCGAGGAAGAACCTTATTAAGGGGATCGCGACAGCAGGGCGCAACCATGGTCGAAGAGGAAGGCTATCCGGTCGCCACGATCCTGGCCCAGCTCGAGCAGCGGCTGAGAGCGCTCGAGCCCGGCCTTGGTGGTCGACCGAAGCCTTTTTCGGGGAGCTGCCTGTGCCCGAGGCCCCGGTGACGTTGTTCCTTGCGTTGCTCGAGCTGGCGCGGCTGCAGCGAATCCTGCTCGGGCGAAGGGAAGAGTCGGGGTTGTTCTGCTTAGGCGGCTTGCGGGTTGATTGGAAGCGGGATCGAACTCGAACACCTCATACTTATTTGCCAGCCTGCGGTTCCGGGCCATCATTGCTGATTTGTTGAAGATTGCTCCCCGATTGTGATCAGAGGAGAGGCTGAAATGCGCGGGCTCGGCGAATCGTAAACAAGGTACTCGAAGGAAGGACCTTTGAGGCGGATGCTTAAAAGGTCCCAATACTCTAAAAGCGTCTTTATGAATTGCCCATTTGACGACCAATACAAGCCCATCTTTTATGCCATCGTCTTTGCCATCATTGATTGCTGCTATACAGTACGTTGTGGTGGTACGGGACAGCTTAGCTTCCAGTGGTTCTAACGCTTGCAATTACAGCTTGCTTGTTGAGTGACATGGCATGGTTTCTGGTCGGACGGAAACATGGCAACCGCGTATTGCGTCTCTTGGCAGCCTTCTCGTTAGACCCCAACGTACAAATTGTTGAAACAAAACGCACATGTGGGAAATGTGGTCTTCGTTGTGTGCTTATCGCCAAGTTGATTCCGGGCATCGACGCCGTCGTGCCACCGCAACTCAACGGCATTGCTGTTGAGGTAAGGCGGTTTTCCGACATCCTCGCCGCTGCTCTCGGTGTCCGTCTCGCGATCTACGCGATTTTGCATACGCTGAAGTTCATCCCTGTGAGCCGCAGCCTTCATCTGCACCAAATTCAGCCCGCCCGCCTGTGGCAGACGATCAACAGTGGTGAAGAAGTTCTCATCCTTGACCTCCTGCGCTACGAAGAAGGGACCGAAGGTAGGGCGGGAATCCTGGCTTCCGTTCGCATGGATCCCAGCAAAATCCGCACGGCGCACCATGTCCTGTTTCCTGCTGATCTCGATGTTCTGCTCTATTGCGCTTCTCCCCTTCGCCCAACCATTTCAGAAGCTCTCGCGTGGCGCTCGAGTTGAAGAAGCGTGGCGTCCGCAAGATCGAGGTGCTCGCAGGCAGACTCAACGCATGGCGAAAACAAGGCCTTGCTGTAACACATGATCTGATGTCAACCGGAAGATGTGATCTCGCGATACAGAATTCAGATTACTTGAATGCTGCGTCAGCCTGGGCGGTGGCCGCCTCATTTCTGCTTCAGTTGCGGGAGGAGGATGATCGAAGCCCCATCCCAGACGCTTTTGCCGGAGGACTGCGGAGGCTTTGCATTGAGAGACACGACCCCGATGTCGCTTGAGTGCAGGTGGAAGCGCTGTACGAGATAGTGCTCCACAAGCAGTGCGCGCTGGCTTGAAAACGTGATCTGCTTGGCGGCATCAGCATCGTTTGAGTAGCCCTCTACGATAAGGGGCTGCTTCACGATCAAGTCCTTCACGCTACCTACGATCTGATCGATCTGCTGTTCGCCTCCGTCCGACAACGTCTCTGCTCCCTTAGCATCGGTGACGAAGCCATCCGTCCCGCTGATCCAAAAACGCTGATTATGCGAATTTTGAAAGTAGGCGGTGTCGCGGTAGCCGTCTGGCGTCAGGTCGTTGAGGCTATAGAAGCCCCTCTTCTTGAAGAATCCACGGAAGAGGAACCCGTGCTTGAGTGCCTCGGTATCGTCTGCAAGGTTTGCCGTGACGAGGTTGACATTTGAGAGCGTATCGCGAAGATTCTCGCCTGCGGTTACGCCTGCACTGTCTGGAGCGAGGGCATCGGTGACCGTGGTGTTGACCTTATGCGAGACCTGGGCGATTTGCTGCGAGGCGTCGCGCGCGTTGACCATCGTGTCATCGATCTTGGCCGGCAGGTTGCGCGACTGGACATCGGTCATCAACTGCTGGGCCTGAACCGTAACCTGTTGCAGATTTGCGCTTGCCTGCTGCACGTTCGCGACTGCCTGCTTCACCTGGCCTGCCGTCTGCTGGTCGCTCATCAACATGCCGACAGTTCCCCTGCCGCTGCGCGCTTCGGTCACCAGCCCATTGGTGTTATTCACGGTGGAAGTGATGGCATCGAGCGCGCTATCGAGCTTAACGTGGACGTCGCCGATCATGGCGTTCGCCTGGTTCAATGTGCCAGAGGCTTTCTCGAGCATCGCGGCGAGTTCCACGGGCTCTTTGTTGGGCAAGGTAGAGCCAATTGCAGCCTCGGGTGACGCATCGGTTCCCGCATGGATCATGAGAAATTTGTCCCCCACAAGCCCGTCCGATTCGACGCTTACGAGCGAGTTCTGGCGGATGATGGAATGCAGCTTTGCGTCCACTTCAAGCTTGACCCGGAATTTAGCCGACGGGTGTGGCGGAAGCTCAATCGACTTGACCTGCCCCGCATCGAAGCCGCTGGCCCGGACCTTTGAGCCGGGAGCGATGCCGGTTACCGTCGCCATCTCAATATAGAGCTCTTCGTGCTTGCTGAACGCCTGATTGCGGTTGCCGATCAGGAAGAGCACCGCGGTGAACAGGATGATGCCGGCGATGAGGAATGCGCCGAGTACCGCAAAATTAGGTTTCATGATTGAGACTCCGAGATCAGTTCTCTAACGAGATCGTTATCGCTGCGGTCGAGCTCCTCGATAGTGCCGAAGCCGACGAGGCTTCCCCCGTCGAGAACGGCTACCTTATCCGCAATCCTTCTAGTGCCGCGCACGTCGTGGGTCACAATGATCATGGTGGTGTTCCGCTCTTTTTTGAATTTCATCAGAAGGTGGTCGATTTCTGACGCAGTGATGCGGTCAAGGCCACTGCTTGGTTCGTCTACCAGAAGCAGCTTTGGATTGAGGACAAGCGCTCTCGCCAGGCCTGCCCGCTTTTTCATGCCGCCGGAGAGTTCACCGGGCAGTTTGTCCATGTCCTTCTCCAGGCCGACCTGGCTAAGCATCTCTTTCACCTCCGCCTGGATCTGCTGGGGCGACTTTTGCTTTTTGTCGAAATGGTGAATTGGCATCGCAAGGTTGTCTCCAAGGGTGAAGGAGTCGAACAGGGCGGCGCTTTGGAAGAGGAAGCCAGTTTCGCGGCGGACCTTGGCAAGGCCCTTGCGATCAAGCTGACCAATGTCTTTATCTCCAATCGAAACTGACCCGCTGTCTGGTTTGAGCAGGCCGATAATGAGCTTCAGCGTGACACTCTTGCCAGTACCGCTTCGCCCAAGCACACAAAGCACTTCGCCTTCATTGACCGTAAAGGAGACGGCGTCGAGAACCTTTCTTTCTCCGAAGCTCTTCGACACCTGTTCGAATTCAACAAGGGTACGACCGCTCATAGCGGTCCTCCGGGGAAGAAGAAATAGATCATCTTGACCAGCACAACATCGGACAGGATGATGAGCAGCGACGAGAGGACGACGCTGTTGGTTGCCGCCTTGCGCACTCCCGCAGAGCCTTCGTTGATGGTGTAGCCGAAGAAGGAGGAGACGCTTCCGATGATGAAGCCGAAGACGCAACTCTTGAGTGTGGGCGCAAGAAAATCCGCCCAGGACAGGCTGGCGAAGGCACGATGGACGTAGAGGGCGACCGACATATGCGAGCTAAGTCGCTCGGAGAAGAAGCCGCCCAGAAGACTGGCGAAGTCCATGAAGAGCGTGAGTATCGGCAACGCGATTATGCACGCCACCACGCGAGTAACGACCAGCATCTTGAACGAGTCGACAGACATCGCGTCGAGGGCGTCGATCTGCTCGCTGGCACGCAGGTTGGCAAGCTCTGCCCCGATGCCGGACCCCACGCGGCCCGCAATGAGCAACGCCGTGACCAGCGGACCAAGCTCCGTGATGAAAGACGCCGCTTGCAGAGTGGGGCTGAGTGCGACGGCTCCAAACTTTATAAGCGTATCGCGGGTATGCAAGGTGAGCACGATACCGAGAGCCAGGCCCGCCGCCGCGACCAGCGGCACGGAGCGAGCACCAATCTCCTCTAACTGCTTTAGCGACGCCGCCAACTCATACGGCGACGCGAACGCAGAGGCGATTGCCCGGAGACTGAAGTAGCTCATCTCTCCGGCATTTGTAAGGAATTGCTTTGGATTCGGCACTTGGACGACCTCGGTCGGTAGCAGCTTTCAGGGATTCCCTCGGAATTCGTAAGTAAATCAGGTTGGTGGCAGAGTCTGACCATGAGTCAACAACCTACAGTGAACGTCACACGAGCCTCAAAACAAAGTACGGTGCTGAGCTAAGCCATCGGAAAGCCACTGACCGATCCTTGGCCGGAGCCAGTGATGGTAGCTACCTAATTGGTGAGATTTAGTATTGAATCCCCCCGCCCCTTAGAGAGCAGTACTGCACCATGGGACCGTTCACTGCCTTTTGAGCTCACTTTGATTTGCTTGTCCGTAACGGGTCATCTCAGGTGATTTGAATCTTGTATCGCAAGATTGCCTCTTCTGAAGAGACCAAGTTACGGGTTACTGGAAAGCCCTGTTTTCGCCATGCACTGAGACCGCCTGCAAGCACCTCGATCTTCCGGACGCCATGTTTCTTTAGGTTCATGGCCACGCGGCAGCTTCTGAAATGGCCGGGAGAGGCACAATAGAGAACAACGTCCAGGTCCGACGGAAACAGGACATGGCGAGCCTCGCGAACTCTGCTGATGTCCACGCGAACGGAGGTCGGAATTCCTTCGGCTCCCTCGGTCCCTTCCTCATAGCTCAGCAGGTCGAGGATGAGGACTTTGTCGCCATTGTTGATCTTCTGCAAGAGGCGGCTTGGTTCAATGCGGTGGAGACGAAGACTTCGGCTCACCGGGATGAACTTCAACGTATGCCAGATCATATAGATGGCTAAGGGTATGCCGAGTGCAATCACGAGGACTCCTGCAAATCGGCTGACTGCAACGGCAATGCCGTTAAGCTGCCGGCTGAAGAGGAGACCAATTGCGGCATACGTGACCGCCCACATCGCTGAACCAGCGCTATCGTAGACCAGAAAACGGGCAATGCTGCATTCCGACATCCCCGCCAACGGTGGCGCCACAACGTCGATGCCGGGAATAAACTTGGCGACGAGCAAACAGCGAAGGCCATACTTATTGAAGGTGCGCTTGGTCTTGCGAATCTGCTCATTAGGGTCAGCGGAGAAGAAGGCCAACAATCGGAGCACGCGACCGCCATTTTTCCTTCCAATGATGAACCATGCCGTGTCGCCGAGCAAGCAAGCACCGATTGCGAGCCCTACAACAACCGGGAAGCCAAGCTGTCCCGTGTGACAGAGTGCTCCGGCAGCAAGCAAAAACAAGACGCCGGGGACTGGCATAGAGAGCTGATTCGCAAAGACCGCGAAGAAGAGGACGGGATAGGTCGTGAGAAGAAGATAGTGATTCATGTGCCGATAACCCGCCAGCCTTCGGGAGATACCATCTAGAAATGCACGGTTGGTTCAACGGACATTCCTGGGCGGACCTTTTCGATTCCGTCCTGATGCGGGTCCAGGCGAATCCGTACCGGAAGACGTTGGATCACCTTCACGTAGTTTCCCGTCGCGTTTTCGGCGGGTAGGACGCTAGCTCGATCGCCTGTTGCGGCCGAGAGACTTTCTACGTCTCCATTGAAGGAACGGTTGAGGGCATCAATCTTCACCGTGACCCTTTGACCCACATGCATCTTGCGAAGCTGCGTTTCTTTAAAGTTCGCGGTGATCCAGGGTGTGTTCACCTGAGCGACGATCAGCAGCTGCGCTCCTGCCGCGATTCGCTGCCCGAGCTCTGCGCTTCTCTGCATGACGATGCCGGAAGTCGGAGCTGTCACGTGGCAATACGCAACGTTAAGCTTCGCCTGCTCCAGTTGAGCCTTGCTCGATTCGACGCTCGCCTCCCGCGTTGCCAGATCAGCTTTCTTGATCTGTAGCTGACGCGGAGCGTTGCTGGCGGTCTGTGTTAGCTTCGCCTGCTGCTCGTCCAGTTGTGCTTTTCGCTGATCAATTGTCTTGGCTGAGGAATCGGCACTGGCAACGGCTGCGTTCACGTTTGCCTGCTGCGAACGCGCATTGGCAAGATACTGGTCGTAATCGGATTGCGCAATCTCCCGTTTATCGAGGAGCTGCTGATAGCGGCCAAGATCCGATTTGCTCTTCTCATTATTGGCTTCGGCTTGCCGCACCTTTGCCACAGCCGTCTGATAGTCACTCTGTGCGGCGCTCAAAGATGCCTCAGCGGTCATGACCTCTGCTTGTTGCGCCGAGATGTCGCTGGCATTTGTCGTTTGGGTGATGGGCATATTCGGACCTTCGGCATGCAGTTGCGCTACCGCCTGATCGTAGTTGGCCTGAGCCTCTGCGAGCGATACCTCGACATCTTTCGTGTCAAGATCGACAAGCGGTTGCCCCGCCTGCACCGTCTGATTGTCTTCCACATAGACAGCGGAAACAGTCCCTTGCACCCGCGCAGCGACCGGGTTCAGGTGAGCGTCAACCTGAGCATCATCGGTCGTCTCATAGGTACTGGAATGGATCCACCAAGCGACGGCCCCGATGACAAGGACTAGGGCAATGACGATCCCGATAGCGATACTGCGTCGTCGTTTCGCCGGATCGACTGGCGTCTTTTCGGGCTGATTCTGCTCGGAATCGGTTTGCTGCGGTGCCTGTTGCTCATCCTGCTTCGCTTCGGTTTGTGTAGCCATGGTGTATCCCTTTCTGAGCTAGCGCTCGGGACTACTTGAGGAGGTTGGGGATCGTCTGTTCGGCCTGTCCGATCGCACGGGCGTACTTGATTCGTCCAACATTGAGTGAGAAGAGGCTGTTTACGTAATCGAGTTCAGCGGAAGCCAGACTTTCCTGCGACTGTACGACCTCAACAGAGGTGGCGACACCGGCTGCAAAACGATCCTGGGACTGTTTGAGGGTCTTCAGAGCAAGCTGGCGGTTGCTGTCGGCGACCGTCACCTGCTGTGCGCAAACCTGCAGATCTAAAACGGCGGTACGGATGTCGTTTTCAACGGCACCTTTCTGGTCATCTAACTCCGCCGTTCGTTGACTGATGGCCGCCTCCGCTTGCTGGACCTGTGACCTTGTGCGTCCGCTCGACCAGATGGGAATGTTCAGGGTTGCAGAGGCCTGGAAAACACCTGCTCCCTTGTTGGGGTTGACTCCTTCCAATCCATACGAGCCGTTGACGCTGAGAGAGGGCAGGTATTCAGCACGCGATGCCCGCAGCGTTTGTTGCGCCGCTTTGAGCTGAAGTCCGGAAGCCTGAAGATCGGCGCGATGGTCGAGACCTTCTTTGAGCGCCTGCTCCGCAAGGGGAAGGTCAGACACATTCGCCGGCAGCGTCTCTGAGAGTAACAATGGCCGGTCAAGGGGCAAGCCGACAACCCGTGAGAGCGACATCTGATCTTTGAGGAGCTGTGCCTGCTGTGAGCTCAGCCGTTGTTGCTGAGTCTGTAGTTCGACAAGGCTGCGGGTGGCTTCAATCTCCGCTTTTGTACCAGCCTCGGACTGAGCCTTAGCCTGGTCGTACGAGGCTTGGGAATACCGTACCTGTTCCACCTGCGACGCCACCAGGGCTTGCGTTGCAAGAACGCGCAGGTAGGAGCCACCAACCGCCAGGATAATTAGCTCGCGGGCATCCCGCGCGCTCAAGAGCGCGGCGTTGCTGAGACTCTCGGCAGACCGCAGACTATGCAGGCCTGTCAGACTAAGCTGTTCCGAAACATTCGCCTGGGCGCTGTAGTAGTGGTATGGGCCTACGGTGGTGGGAAGAGCAAAGCTGCCCCCGAAAGTTGCGCTGCTGAGGCCAAGCGTTTGCAGATCGGTTTTGGCGCCTGTCTCCGAAAGAGTAGCGTAAATGTTGGGCAAGAGTTGGCTCAGGGCACTCAGTCGTTGAGCACGGACCTGCTTGACGGAAGCCGCAGAACCGAGGGCGCCGAGGTTAGATTGAAGGCCCCGTTGCAGAGCCTCGGGAAGGGTGATTGGGATCGGCCCATTGCCCGGAACAGCTTCCGTAACACTGCCCTGATATGCGCCCTGCACCTGGACTGTCGTATTGACGGTATTGACGCTGGAACTCGAGCTTCCGGAAGCAGTCTGCTGCGCTGACACCGACGCCCCGCCTTGAGCTCGGCCTGACAGGGGCAACTGCTGAGCTTGTGGACTTTGGCCAGAACTGGACGAGGAGCTTTGAGCAAGCACAATCACAGGGGCGCAGAGAACAACGGTGCCGACGAGAAGCTTGAAGCGAACTGGAAAGACTTGCAGCATGGATACCTTTCTCAATGCATCACCACTTCGCCGCCCTTGACGGCCTTTTTCATTAGGAAAGCGACGGGGATCATGCAGACGCAGGCCACACCAAAGAACGAGATGATATCCAGGTAGGAAAGCAGGCTGGCCTGCTGCTGCACCCGCTGATAGATCTGAGCCATAGCTTGATGAGCCCCGTGCTGCTGGGTGAGCGTGTTCAGTTGGTTCCTGAAAAACAGGTTGCTCTGGACGGCGTGCTTGACCAACACATCCTGGTGGGTTTGCTGATGACGCATAAGCATGGTCGTGAACAATGCCGTCCCGCAGGAACCCCCAACGTTTCGCGCAAGGTTGGTCATGCCGGCCACGTCGTTGTTCTTCGAAGCAGCGGTGCCTACATAGGACATGGTGGAGATGGGGACAAACAGCAGCCCGAGGCCGGCGCATTGGAAGAAGCGCAGCTTGGCCGCATAGCTCATGCTCATTTGCAGATCGAGCCCGGTCATGTAGATGAGCCCGCCGGCTGTCGCGATGAAGCCAAGCGCAATCAGTTTGCGAGGGTCCATCTTGCCGACGGCGATGCCAACGATCGGCATTGCGAGTAAGGTGGCCAAACCACCCGTCGAAAGGGTCAGTCCAGCTTGTTCGGCTGAGTACCCCATGAGGTTCTGTAGAAGCTGCGGAAGCAGCGTGTTAATCCCGTAGAGTGCCGATCCCAGAACAAACATCAAAACCATGGAGACGCAGAACGTCCGATTCTTGAAAAGCGTCAAATCCAGAATCGGACGTTCCTTGGTCTTTACAAGATGAAGTTCCCAGAAGATCACCGCGACCAGGCAGACCGCGAAGAGAACCATGAAGGTGACAATGAAATTCGAGCCAAACCAGTCGTCCTGCTGACCTTTATCCAAGACCACTTCAAGACTTCCAAAAGCCAGAGCGAGAAGGCTGAATCCGAAGTAATCCACGCGAAAGTTCCCACTGCGGGACTCCTTCACTTCCTTCTGAATGGCCGGTGGGTCCTCGACTAGGCGATAGGTGAGGAAAAGCGACAGGGCAACAATCGGCAGGTTGATGAAAAAGATCCAGCGCCAGTCAAAATTGTCAGTAATCCACCCGCCGATGGTTGGTCCCAGGGTCGGCGCTAGAACAACCGCCAAACCATAAAGAGCGAACGCTTGCCCGCGTTTCTCCGGCGGAAAGGTATCGGCAAGGATTGCTTGCTCCGAGGGCCCCAGGCCGCCGCCCCCTGCACCCTGAAGCACGCGGAAGAAGAGTAGAAGCGGAAGTGTCGGTGCGATCCCACAAAGAAACGAGCTGATACCGAAGAGCAGGACGCAAGTCATATAAAAGCGTTTGCGCCCCAGCAGCGTGGACATATACGCAGCAATTGGCAGGACGACCGCGTTTGAGATGAGATAACACGTCAGGACCCAGGTCGATTCGTCTTGGCTTGCTCCAAACGACCCCGCAATGTGCGGCAAGGACACATTGGCGACCGAGGAGTCAAGCACCTCCATGAAGGTAGCCATGCTCACGGTAATTGCTATCAGCCACGGGTTGTGCTTTGGAACCCAGGGTCGTTCACTCAAACGGCACCTCCTTGTCCTGTCAAAAACACTGTACCGTATCGTATAGATCGTAAAGAGGAGAGGCAGGATGCAAATAAATATGCCATCCTTGGACAAGGAGGTGGCGGTGCGAAAAGCAACTTCGACAACTGCTTCGCCTAGAGAGAACCAGCTCAGCGAACGGCTTCTGAATGCCGCAACAGAAGTCTTCCTTGAAAAGGGCTTCGCGGCTACCAGCGTCGACGAGATTGCATCGCGGGCAAAAGCATCAAAAATAACTTTTTACAGTCATTTTGGAAACAAGGAAAAGCTATTTGAAGCCATCGTGATGCGTCTGAATTCAAGGATGTTTCAAGGATTCGCGGACGCACTTGAGGCGGACGTCCCGATGGAACAGGCTTTACACCGTTTTATCAAGCAGCTGGCGGAGATGCTCTATACCGATCAAGCCGTCAAGCTGGTCCGTGTACTTCATGCGGAAGCCGCCCGTTTTCCAGAGCTCGCCGAAATCTTCGACAAAGCAGGGCCTCGGCGGGCACAGGCGCTCCTCGCCAAATATTTCAAGCTGCAGATCCGTAAGGGCCACATGCTTAGTGTTGATCCACTCATCGCCGCAGATCATCTCATCCACATGTCTCTTGGTGAAGCTTTCCGCCGTGTCCTTTTAGGCTTGGCTTCCACTCCCTCCCCAAAGGATGTCGAGCGCAGGATCGATGCAGCTCTCAAAGTCTTCATGAGGGCTTTTGCAGCTTGATATTGATTCTGCTGTCCGTCTTGGCAGTTCCCCCAATGGGACGAAATGAACCGGCATTGCGTCGATTCAAGTGGCCGCTAGGCTCATTCAGCTGGCCTGGAAATGTCCGCTCCCACGAGCCACCAGGTAAGCTTCCACCTGACTCCAAGCGCTTTCTCTGGGCCAACGCAACGACAAAGCGCGGCGCATTGCCACTCCCAATGCGCGGCTCGACCTGCAGGACCGGCGCGCGCTCTCCCACCTTGGGGCCGCCATGCACGTGGTGGTCTGGGCCATTCAACGGACTATTTGAATACCCGATCGAAAGCTCCGTTAGCGCCTCGGCCACCGTTTGCCGTGCTGCCCGCGCCCCAAGTACCAGTGCCGCCACATGGTTGCGAATCGCTTGCATGACGCTGCTGTGCAGAATGCCGAGACGCGTCAAGTTGCCGGCGTTCTTCAACGCTTCTTCTCCAACCGCGCCGCGCTCTGTGCTGTAGCTGCTCAGTAGAGGCTCTGCTGCTGCCACGCCGTGCAGGACCAGTGCAAGCTTCCAGGCCAGGTGCACGCGTCCTGAATGCCAGTATTCATCCCCTGTCCGCCCGCTGGGCTGCGAATGTGAGCCGCGTCTCCAGCAAGAAAGACGTGGCCGCTGCGATAGTCTTTCCCCTTGCGCTCGTTGATGTGAAACGAAGAGAGCCATGCCGGGTTCGACACGAAGACCCCCCGGGTCCCCGCTTGTCAATAACCTCTTGAACCTCCTCCAGTGTAGGATCGGGCCGGTCTGAATTGCCCGTCCCTACATGGGGTCCCTTCAGAAAACGGACAATAGGCTGTTTGCAGCTCAACGAGGTGCTCTCGCCTGGTCTGAGCACGATTGCCATACTCGGCCCAATGCTCAACGGGAATCTTCAAGTGCCCAGCGATCAAGTGGAGAAGCGAAGGGAATGGCAACTGATCGACGCCGAGCACGACACCGGGAGAGCGAAGATAGGAGAGCTGCACGGCAAAGCCGAGCCGGTTCGCGGCTTCCCGTCGTTGCCGGATGATCGCAGTATCGGAGGGGCTTAGAGTGTAGCGCCAAATCAGGTCGTCTCTGTTGTCAGGTAGAGCCAATAAACTCTCGCGGTCGGCGGCGGAAAGGATGGACCGACGGGGCATGATGCTCCTCTTGCAAACGTAGGTTTAAGAGAACAATTCCAGTGAAAGAACAAGCCGTGCAAAAGCTCTCGTTTTCCGTTCTCATAAACGGTTCTCAAAGGCTATTCTCATCCCATCTCCATGCCAACGACTTCTGAGAAGAAAACAACTGCGAAGAACAATCCTCCTCCGAAGAACACCGGAAAAGATCGGACGATGTTGATCGGATATGCCCGCGTCTCTACACAAGATCAGAACCTGGAGCTACAAATCGAGGCTCTGACAAAGCACACTTGTCAAAGCACAAGAGTCGCTCCGCGAAGGTGACACGCTGGTGGTGTGGAAGCTTGATCCGCTGGGCCGGAGCGTTAAGCATCTCGTTGACCTGGTCGGTCAGCTTCAAGCAGGGTGTGCAGTTCAAAAGCCTTACGGATTCCATCGCCACCGGCACCGCCTCCGGACGCTTCTTCTTCCACGTCATGGCCAGCCTCGCCGAGATGGAACGGGAACTCACCGTCGAACGAACCCGTGCTGGACTTGAAGTGGCCCGTCTGCTCGGTCGCAAACGAAAGATGAGGGAAAGCAAAATCAGATCGGCAAAAAAGTTGCTCGCGAATGGTGTGCCGCCTCGCGACGTCGCCGGCAACCTCGGTCTCCGTCCCTACACTCTATAGGTATATTCCGGCCTCAACATAAGTCGTTGGCGAGTGATTCGCCATGGAAGGGGATTGTAAGTATGGATGACGTGCGTGCAGATAAGAAGCAGATCCTGAAATCCGTTCTTCTGTTTTACGTAATTGCATGTGGATTCGCATGGCTACTTGGATGCCTCTGGTCCTTGGCCCTGCTGGCCTAAGGGTGCACAACCATCCTGTTTCACTCCCTGTTTCGGCCTGCATCGGAACGTTGGGGCCTTTTGTTGGATGCTTCATAGCTCACCGTATGCAGACTGGCAACTGGCGAGCGGTTCGACTTCTGCCTCGAAGTCCGTTTGCAAATGATCTGGCTCATAGCGGGGCCGCTCTTCGTGCTTCTTTGTATGTTTCTGCTGTTTCCCGCGTTCATTTCAAAAGGCGACCCCAGAGCATGGCATTGGCATATAGGGGCTCTGGTGGGGCTATGGGTGCCAATGTTTAATTACAACCTGTTCGGCGGCCCTCTCTTTGAAGAATTTGGTTGGCGCGGTTTTCTTTAATCGCAGCTGCAAGACGTGGTACCACCTTGGATTGCGGCAATCTTTGTCGGAATCATGTGGGCTGCGTGGCACCTACCCTTGTTTTTTGCTGGCTGGAGCAGCGCTTCACCTCTGGTCTTCGCCTTCATCGTGATCGCTCTCTCAGTATTGATGGCATTCGCCTTCAACGCCTCAGGTGGCGCAGTAGTGGTCGCTATCCTCATGCATTTGGCGTTCAACGCATCGCCCGGATTTCTTCCGAGTTTTCTGAGAAGCGTGCCCACCCGCGAACACCCCTCCGGAGAGCTGCTTCTCGGCTCTTCCTTCCTGCTGTTAGCCGTTGCACTAATCACAGTGACCCATGGCCGACTCTTGGTTCGTGCGCGGCCAGCCGTCAGCACACTAAACCACGGCCAACAGCCTTAACGTGCTCTATTGTCCGTTTTCTGAAAGGACCCCTACATCCGCAATCACCCGATAGCGGTCATGCATGATGGCAAACAACGCCAGCATTCCATCGCGATGTAGCCCGATGTGGATCTCGCCCGGTGCGTGCACTCCCGCCATGTGTATGTCAGCCAGAATCCAATCGCTCTGAAGTGTGTCGCCTACAAAGTCGAAGCCTGAGCCGTGGCGCACGGTGCTGTGCGCCCCGTCACAACCGATGAGCCAGGCCGCTTCCAGGCCCTCCTCGCTCCCGTCCGCAGCGCGTAGCTTCGCGCTCACCTCGTTGCCTGTGTCGTTGGATTCCAGCAGCTCTACGCCTCGCTCCACCGATACGCAGGCCGGCCGGGATGCCCTTCGAGCAGTCGCTCCGTCTCGCTCTGCGGCAACATGAGCGCATAAGGATGACTGGTGGCGACGCCGTCGAGAGTGATCCGGGCATGCTGTTCATCACCCGCAACTATATATTCGCCGAAGTTACCTTCAATCCCGCTTCGACCAGGGCCGCCGCGCATCCGGCGTGGTCCAGCAATTCCAGTGTGCGGCTCCAAATCGCCAGCGCTTTCGACTTATCCGTCCGCTGAGCTTCCTTGTCTACGACCCGGACGCCACTCCGTAGCGCGCCAGCTCCGCCGCCATTGTCAGCCCCACTGGACCAGCCCCCACCATCAGTATCTGAGTCTTCAACTCTGCCCCTTGTCTGCCTTGTCGAAGTGAACTGTACCGGATCGTATACTTAAATGCCGGCTCTAACTTAAACCGGCTTTATAAGCCGGGGTGAGGGGCGCTTCACCTTTCATGGAGCGTGCTATGGCTTGCCGACACCCGCCTTATGAGTGGTGAGGCGCGGCAGAATAAACTCGTAGACCAAAGCACCAGCCGCGCGGCCTGCAATACCGATTGCTGTGTTCGTAAATACGAGGCCCGCACCGCGGTCCGCGTGAGGATAGTAGAGATTTGACAGCGAACCTGCTCCAAGGTCGGCGAGCAGATAGGAATAGTTGGGTACTGTGCGTCCACTATCGCTGCGAATGACAACTGCAAAGCTGACAGCATGGATGAACCGAGACTTGACCGAACCCGAGCCTTGATAGAAGTAGCGCGGATCCTGCTTCAAGAGGGCGGGGAACACAGCATGGCTGAGGATGTCACTAAAGAGGCCGTCCCCATACAGGGCGGCGTAACGCTTGCCGTAGCCGGCCGCCCCATATCCGTAGCCCTTGAAGGAGTCGTTCGCCTGCTCGATGCCCGCACCAATGGCAGTTCCGATGAAACGACTTGGATCGAGCGTGTCGCGAATTGCGAAGGTGTACTTTTGTTTCGAGGTCAGAGGCACTGCGTCGTAGACGTAGCTCGTGTAAAAGTTGGGTACAAAACCAAGCACTCGCTGTCGTTCGGCGGCCTTTACCTGGGCGTCGGCTACCCTGGGATCATTGGCTCGTACCTCTACTTCGGAGGTGCTGGCCCCGATTGGCAAAGTGATTGTGGGCGCGACATAAGCCTGGGTGTCCATAAGACTGACTGATCCGGACTTGAATGATGCGAAGCCAGCTGCGGTTACCTCTAAACTGAACGTGCCCTGCGGCAGCGTATTGAAAGTAAACTCACCGTTCGTCGCTGTCCGAGTCTCCCGGACAGTCGTTCCTTTTGAGTCGACGAGTTGGACACGAGCGTTGTCGATCGCAGCTCCCGTTGGATCGGTGACAACTCCAGAGATAGTGCCGCTTCCAGTGATGTCTTGGGCGTATGTACTCATCCCCGGCTGGTTCAACAGTGTGCTCGGTGCCTCTGGCAAGACCGGAATTGCGCTCGCGATGGATGACTGCCCGAGGAGAGGAGGAGAAGTGATCGCGATGGCTGATCCGATCAGAAGACTGGCGCAGCGGAGAAAAGAACTGAAAGTCATGTCGATGCTCCTGGTTTGTAGCTTGATCCCCTTGGCAACAGCTAGCGAACTGTAGTCGGCGCATAGACCAGAATTCGCGCGTTGCGTAGACCGGAACAGACGACGTAAACGCGATGCGTACTGTGATCGACGACATTGACGACAGAGGAGTCAAGCGCCTCCATGAACGTCGCCATGCTTACGGTAACGGCTATCAGCCAAGGGTTGTGCTTGCAAACCCAGGGTCGTTCACACAAAAGGCACCTTCTCTTCCACTTGGCATACTGTACCGTGTCGTATAGATGCGTGCGAAGGGAAGCAAGCTGCAAAGAGTTATGGCTCTGTCGCAAACCTTTTGAGCAAGCGTGATGTCATGCGGCACTACAGGGGTTCTTGCGCACTTTCGGTG
>CAZZXL010000005.1:0-66013 GCA_964658035.1 uncultured Acetobacteraceae bacterium | reverse complement strand
AAGAATCCTGGTCAGCGAAGGTCTGGAAGTAGGCAGTGATGGCCGAAAGTGTTGGGGCATCGTACGCGGGATTAGGCGGCATTTTGGCGTTCGTCTCAAAAGCTTTTGGATTGTGGACGTAGTTTGCGAAAAAGGCCGGCTGCTCGCGGGCCCAGGTCCCCAGGGCAAACCAGGTGCGGCCAGACTTGGTGCCACCGTACGGTCCCAGATTGTGGCAGCGCAGGCAGTTTTGTTTGGCGACGTTAAACCCTTGCTGTACGGGGGAGTCGGGCGGGAATGTTCCGCGTGGGGCAATCGCGCCGTATGTAGCTGCCACTGTACTGAAATTGAGCAGGATAACGTTCGCCGGCTCTTGCAGCATATCTTCATGCGACAAGATTTTAAAAGCAGGCACGAAATGAGAGTAGGTAACAAAGTAGGGCCCAACGCTGTGCTGCTGCGCTTTGTGTGCCCAGTCGTTGGGCGACAGATCGTTAATGGTAAGAGCAAGGATTGGATGGTGGGCCACGATGTAAGTGGCGGGAAAATGCCCGCGATAATTGTCGATACAGTTGGCGGCGACCAAGTCGGAGTCCTGATAGACACCCAGGGCCCTGGCCACATCTTCCAAATACACACCGGATACGCGTAGACTTTGCGCTGGCTTGAGCCCGGGAAAGTTGTCGTCGTCGCGGGCAGTGACGGATACTTGTGGGAGAGAAAGCAGATCTGCATAGCGCACATAGCCGGGAGTGCCCGCGGGCAGGCCGGCAAGCATGCCGGTAACTTCAAGGTCGGTATCGGTCTGTCTTGATTTGAACATCTGCAATCGGTGGGACAGAAGCTTCGCCTTGCTTGCTGCTCTGCCCGGGTCAGGGAGAGACAGACAGCAGATCAACATTGCGCCGAGGGTGAACGCTAGAATCCGATCCGTTGTTTGGCGATGCATACCGCATCGTAGCCCGAATCGTGCTTACCGACGATGAAATAAGGGGCCTTTAATCTATTCGATAGATTGACAACTCGTTCCGCGATGCTGTCGTGATAGATTACGTCCACATGGGAGCCGAACAGAAACTAGCTGAAACAGGCATCCGACTTCCCGAGGCGCCTGCGGCAGGCGGCAATTACATCTCCGCGAAAACGGTCGCTGGACTGGTTTACCTGGCCGGGGTGATTTCATCCGACGATGGCGGCGTGATTACCGGAACTGCAGGGAATGGCCGCTCGGTGGAAGAGGGATACGCGGCAGCACGGGCTTGTGGACTGAAGCAGCTTGCCGTGCTGAGGAAGCATCTTGGAACGCTCGATGTGGTTGAAGAGATCGTGAGTGTGAATGGCTATGTGAATGCCGTTGCCGGATTCATGGAGTCTCCGCAGGTGATCAACGGTGCATCCGATCTGTTGATCGAGGTTTTCGGCGAGCGGGGAAAGCATGTGCGTGCTGCGGTAGGCGTCTGTGCCCTGCCGCGCAATGCCTTGGTGGAGTTACAAATGGTAGTCGCGATTTACCAATGAAAGAGCATGTGCTTACGGCTGAGCCCACGCATTCTGCCTGGAACCGGGATCTTGCCCCGAGACTGGTGATTGAGCCGGGGGATGTGGTCCAGATGGAGTGCCTGGATGCAAGCGGCGGCCAGGTGACGCCGGCTTCAACAGTGGATGATTTTCTCGCGATCGACCGCGGTAGAATTCATGCGCTTACCGGCCCCATTGCCATTGAAGGAGCTGAAGCGGGAGACGTGCTTGCCATCCATGTGCTGGAAGTAGCCCACAAAGGATGGGCATGGACGAGCATCATCAGCGGGCTTGGTTTGCTCGACGATCGCTTCAAGGACCCATTCCTCTTTCACTGGGACCTGCAAGCGGAGGTGACCCGATCACTCGCGCCTGCAGTCATTCCCCTGCACCCGTTCTGTGGAGTGATGGGTGTGGCAACCGCCGAAGCCGGGTCATTTCCTACACGTCCTCCGGGCAGGTTTGGCGGCAACATGGACGTGCGACAACTCCATGCCGGCGCGATTTTATACCTGCCAGTGATGCATCCAAGAGCCCTGTTTTCAGCGGGTGACGCGCATGCGGCACAGGGGGATGGGGAAGTCTGCATCAACGGCATGGAGTGTCCGGCAGATGTACGACTACGTTTTGCATTGCACAGGCACGCACACATGAGCGGGCCGTTGGTGGAGATAGACCAGAAACGCGGTGCGCCAGGCGGCGAATGGATTGTGGTTGAGTCGGATCCGGATGCCCGACAGGCCGCGAAGAATGCTGCCAATCGCATGGTCGATCTGCTGACGAAGGAATGGGGCTTCAGCGATGTGCATGCCTACCTGCTTTGCAGCGTCGCCATGAACCTGCGATTGAGCCAGGTAGTGAATCGACCGATGACGACGGTGAGTGCGGCGATATCAAAAAGTATTCTGCCTGCCAGGAGACTGTTTTCCGCATGAACGTGAATGACAAAGATGCCTGCGAAGAACTATCGGCGCTTTACCCGCTCTACGAGAAAGCCCTGGTAGAGAATGACGTTGAAATGCTGACGAAGATGTTCTGGGCGTCGCCGCTGGCGATGCGATTCGGGGCTAAGGAAAACCTGTACGGGATTGAACAGATCGAGGCTTTCCGGAAGACGCGTCCGGCAATCGGCCTGCAAAGATCTGTCAAGCGTCTGGACATTGTGACCTTCGGCCGCGACTTCGGCAGCGTGACGCTGGAGTTCGAACGTCAGACTGAAGGAAAGACCGTCCGGGGTCGCCAGAGCCAGGTCTGGGTACGGTTATCGGAGGGATGGCGCATTGTAGCCGCGCATGTCTCCGTGCTTCCGTAGCCGATGACGTGAGATGTTTTTTAGTTGGATAACGCCTGATTTTGATCTATGCTCGCGCTAATCGTTCACTCAATAATCGGGCGAAGCCCCTGGTCTGGACTGATCGTATTGGACCATAGTGATCCTTACCCACCACGTCGTGGCTGAAGTGATTTCCTGAAGCAAAATGGAACTCCTTTAACTTCTTGCAAGAGGTAATCCGACGTGCACCCAAGAATCAAAATTGTCTGTCACCTTCTTCTTTTTGTGGGCGTGTTTCTTTCCTTTGGCCGTCTTCGTGCCCAACAAACTCTTGGCGGCATTGCGGGAACGGTGACGGACGCATCCGGCAGCGTATTGCAGGGAGTGGATGTCAAAGTTGTCCAAGAAGGAACGCAGCTTACCAGGAGAGCGCAGACTTCTACGACCGGTGGCTATTCCTTTTCTGATCTGCCGATCGGGGTCTACACGGTCAGCTTCACCCGCGATGGTTTTTCGGTCGCCAAGTTTCCTGGCATTACGGTGCAGTCTGACCGGACGGTAAGCCTGCCGGCGCAGATGGTGATTGGGGCAGCGTCCACTTCAGTAACGGTGAACGCGACCCCGCTGATGAATCTTGAAGATACTACGAATGGCTATGTAGTCGATAAGGCGCAGATTGAAGAGACACCGCTACCGACAGGAAGTTTTACGGGACTGGCTATTCTTTCGCCGGGCGTCAATGCAGAGTTGCCCGGCGGGACAGGCGTGAACTCAGGCCTCGGCAATGCGCCCATCTGGGCAAATGGACAGCGCGATACGAGCAACAGTTTCCTGCTGAACGGTGTCGATGCAAGCAACCTGTTCAATGGCAAGAGCACGAGCCAGGTCGCTTCGGCACGCGTTGTGAACAGTACAGGTGTGGGTAAGTCAAAGGCGGGAGTCGAGCAAAGCAGTGCATCCGTCTATTTATCGATCGGCAATGCTATCCCGACTCCTGCCCCGGAGACCATCCAAGAGATTCGTGTCAACACCTCAATGTATGAGGCTGAGCAAGGTTCGACTTCCGGCGCGCATATCGAATTGAATACATCATCCGGCACGAATAGTTTTCATGGAAGCGCCTATGTGCACCGCGGCACCAACTGGTTAAATGCCGCTCCGTTTTTCTTTAAGCAGGATGGAGATGTGCCTGCAAACGAAAAAAATCCACAACTGCATCGCTATGTAGCAGGAGGTACGCTGGGCGGCCCCATCATCAAGGACAAACTTTTCGGCTTTATTGCATACCAGCACCTGCATGTCACCGACCAGGAGATTGGCGATTCATTCCTCGATGTTCCTTTTGGATTGACGGATTCAAACCGAACGCCTTCAGGTTTAGCTGGAGTGGTGAATAGTTCTTTCAGCGGAACTTTTGCGGCGGGCCGGAATGCAACGGATCCTGTTTTCAACGCCTTGTTGAATTCGCCTTCGCTGCCAGGCGAACCCGGTAAGTGGCTCATTCCTAATCCATCTGTATCGAGCATCACGGCGTTACATCCAGATAATGCTTTCTTGCCCGGAACAGCCCGCTTTCTTGCCGACCAGGCGGTTGCTGATCTGGATTACAACGCCACGGCGAAAGACACGCTGGCATTAAAATATTTTTATCAGCATGACCCCACAGTCGCTCCCTACGCGTACTCTGACGTGCCGGGTTTCGATCAACACCTGGATGCCGGTGCCCAGGTTTTCTCGATCAATAATACTTACCTGGTGAAGTCGAACCTGAGCACGCAGGAGACATTTGGCTTTCTTCGTGAGAAGCTCTACAGCAATAATGTGCAGGCATTCGGTCCGCAGAATATTCCCGGAGGAAGTGCAGGGGATGCCAGCATCAATACTTTTGGCTCCACTTACTTCCCCGGCGTCACGGTCTATGACGCGTTTGGAAGTAACAGAATTGTCGGCGTAGCTGACACGTTGAACATTGGTCCCAATGCAACTTCACAGGGTTCAAACACGGGTGTCTTCCAGAATCGGCTGGAGCCATCCGGCAATGCTATCTGGCAACTGGGAAAACATAGCATTGGATTCGGTGGTAGCTACAGCTATACACAGCTGAATACCATCGACAAGCGTACGGGCACGGGAAGTGTGGCCACTGCTGATTTAAGCCAATTTGCTCAAGGCATTGTTACTCCCACCTATGCCTACAATGTGACGACATTTCTGCAGGGTGATGCCAACCGATACTACCGGGCCAACCAGCTTGGTCTCTATGCGCAGGACAAGTTTCAGATCAAGCCAAACCTTACTTTAACGGCTGGGGTCCGCTACGACTGGGATGGGGGCTTGACGGAAAAGTATGGACGCCTCTTTAATTTTGATCCATCGCTCTACAATTACAACGTTGGCTCCGACACCCTGAGTAATCCCGGCTTCATTATTGCGGGTAATAATGCGAACGGGACCCCTGGCGTCAGCAACACGACGCTGACCGGACGCCAATGGGGAATTGCACCGCGTATCGGGGCGGCGTGGGAGCCGGAGCGTTTCCATGACAAAGTTGTGGTCCGCACAGGTGCCGGGATCTACTACGATCGTGGCGAATTGTTCAGCTATTTCTCGCCCGGCTATGCGCTTGGCGACGTAACCGGCGGCCCTTTCGGCGTGAACCAATCGCTTCCATTCGTGACAACGCAGAGTTGCCCGACGACGTCTTCGCCTTACCTAGGGTATATTCCGTCGTGCGCCGCAGGCAGCATAGAAAATCCATTTGGGAATGTTCAAACCCCTGCTCCTACAAGCCCGAAGGCTTCAGACCTGAGCAAGTATCTTCCGAATGCAGCGGGAATCTTGAGCGGAGCCGCCCCTGTATCGCTTGGCGTGTACGACCGCGACAATAAACTGCCTTATACGATGAATTACACGTTGGATGTGCAGTGGCAACCGAGGAGCGATGTTGCTATTGAGCTAGGCTACGTAGGAAACCTGGGCCGTCACCAGGTGATTCCGGTACCTATCAATCAACCGACCATCGCGAGCCCAGGATCACCAACTCACCCCGGCGGCCTGGCAACGCAGAAGTACTCCTACGGCTATACGCTGGTCGATAAAAACCATAATTTTCAAAGCCTGCCCGACGGAACTTCATACCTGGCAAATAACGAAGGAGGTAATGTTGATCTTCGCGTTCCCTACATCGGCTATGCCGCAGAGTCCATTGGGTACAAGGCCGCAGGTGTAGATGCTTATAACGCTTTGATTGCGCACATTGATAAACGAATGAGCCATGGCGTCTCACTATCAGCCTCTTACACTTACTCGCATGCGCTGGATGAGCAGAGCGGTCTGGGACTCTTCTATAACGGTAATAATCCTCTTAATTTGAGGGACGGCTATGCTTCGTCCGACTTCGACCGCACGCATGTTGTAAATTTTAATTACACCTTTAAAATACCGGAGTATTACGGCAAAGAAACATTAGCAGGCTACCTGGCTGACGGCTGGTCATTGGTCGGGCAGACGGTGCTGCAGAGCGGTCAGCCTTATAGCGTAATTGATTACAGTGGCGGGGTTGGCAGTGTCTACTACAGTACCTACGATGGCATCACGAATCCGATCGTCCCTTTAGCTGCGGGATGTACGGCAAAGTCTGCAAAGACCGGCGCTTCGGGCGCATTCGCCGGATTGCCTGCCTTGAAAGCTGCTTGCTTTACGGTGCCCACACTGGCCGCCGGGTCATTCAATGGAGGTATACCGGATGGATCGAATGGATCGGCAGCGGATCCATATGAGACCGGGTTTACCTCCGGTCAACGAAATATTTTTCGGCAGTCTGCTCAGAAACGTGCTGACATATCGGCTATCAAGGTCACAACTTTCAAGGAACGCTACAATTTAGAATACACGTTTGACGTGTTTAATCTAACGAATACCACCAGCTTTGACGTGCCCCAGGATAACTTGACGCAAAACCAAAATTACAACCAGTTCCCGACAGTAGGTACTCCCGTACTCCCGACAAACAGTTGCAGTGCAAACCCCAATGGGGCGAATGCGGGGTTTTACAATTGCCCCGGCAATCTTGGACTAACACAACATACCATCGGAAGCCCGCGGCAGATACAAATGTCATTGCGCTTTGCTTTCTAGAGCAGGCAATTCTAATTGCACGCCGTGCCCAGAAACGTCTGCAGTGATTATCAGGCTGAGATGGTAATGCTAAGTCTGAGCTGGGGTGCTGCCGTAAACAGGTAGCCGAGTTGTTGCGAATCAGGAAAGAGCTTTGCCCCCAGATGTCGAGCGGGGACTGTGAAGGTGAGCAGGGGTTGGTCCAGCGGGTAGGGTTTGAGTCGGAAATGGCGGGGGCCAATGGGAAAGACTTCAACATGCTCGGTGCCGCCGCTTCTTACTGGCAGAGGATGAAGCAAAGTCCCGGTATGCGCGTAGCCGACGCAGCTATACAAAGACAGATTGTCGGTCGCCTGGAGGAGCCGAAAGTTATTCAGGATGCTCTCTTCCTGGATGTGCTCAGGTGTAAAGTGAGGGCTTGTGGCGAGGCGCGCGCGGAGCAGCTCCTGTCGTTCTAGCTGCTGTTTTAGAAAGGCATCTAGAAGAGGTAACTGGTCTGCCGCGATAGTGGAACGATCGGCACGGGCCGTTAGCAAGTTATAAGTGTGCATGGATACCAGCAGGGCGGCATAAGGGTTCTCCGCTTCGATGTGTGCTAGTGCCTGTCTGCGGACTGCAAGGTAGTCTGCCAGGTCAATTTCTTCAAACGCGGAATACTTGCCGACAAGTTCAGTAGAGAAGGCAGAAGGTTTGCCTTGTGAGGTGATGCTGGGATGCGCGTCGCGTGCCGCCCATCCGTCGTCATGGACACTGATCCCTCGCAAAACGCTTTCCCTTGGTTCGGGAGCGATGAAGAACTCATTGCCCCAGTGCGCGGCAAACGCCGCTGCGAGGTGAGCATGGTCACGATGCGTGATGAGCCACCAGCCTGTTTCCGACTCAACTCGCAGCATGAGTGGTCCTTTCCATCGCGTTAGTCGTCCATCGTCGTTCGTGCCGACTCATGCCAGCTGTGAAGAAAATACCACTCCACGAACATGATGGCGAAGAAGAACACAAAGCCGAGGAGGGTGGCTGCTGCCACCAGGGCAAAAAGGTAATCAGTCTCCAACTGAGCGACTGCATATTGAATGGCGTAGCCAATGCCACCGACGCCGACCCGTGCAGAGCCCGCAAAAAGCTCCCCGGTGATGGCGCCAATGACGGCGATGCCGCTCGCTATCCGGATCCCGGTAAAGAGCGCGGGCATGGCATGCGGTAGACGCAGCTTCAGAAGTATCTGTGCACGAGAAGCATTATTCATCAAGAACAGGTCGACCAGGTTGCGGTCTACGCTAATCAATCCCTGGGTAGCGTTCGCAATGATGGGTGCGAGGCAGATGATGAAGGCGACGACTGCGACAGAGAAAATTCCGGAGCCAATCCACATGAGGATGAGGGGGGCGATGGCAACGATTGGAACTGTCTGCAACAGGATGGTGTAGGGATAGAACATGCTCCTGATCCAGCGAGACTGCGCGAAGATGAGCGCAATCAATAGTCCCACGACAATGCTGGCGAGCAGTCCGCCTGCAGCGGCGACCGCAGTCAACCCCAGCGAAGTCATGAGGAGTGGAAAGCGCGCAATGGCAGCGTTCAGTACCTGCAAGGGAGTGGGTAGCAGAAACGCCGGAATGTGAAAAATGTGAATGAGGGCAATCCAAAAAAGGAGCAGCGCGGCGAAGATAGCGAGCGCTGAGCTGGCGAGCATGAGCTTTTGTCTCATACAGGAATAACTTCCCGAAGGATGCGCGAAACGCTTGCGACGACGCGCTCGTATTGTTCCGTTCGTCGCGTCGTTGTGTCCCTTAGCTCCGGAAGAGTAACGGCGATGTCATGCGCGAGTCTACCTGGATGCGGAGCAAGGACGAGGATGCGGCTGGACAGAAAAACCGCTTCAGCGACGGAGTGGGTAACAAAGAGGACCGTCCAGCCCTGCTCTTTGTGCAGCCGCAGTAACTCTTCGTTCATGTTGTCGCGAGTGATCTCATCAAGCGCTGCAAACGGCTCATCGAGCAGGAGAACCCGCGGATTACTCGCCAAGGCACGCGCAATAGAAACCCGCATTTTCATGCCACCAGAAAGCTGACGTGGATACGAATCTGCGACGTGGGCCAGACCGACAACGGTCAGAAGTGTATCCACGCGCGCAGAGCGGCGCTCCCTGGTCGCATGTTCAAGTTCAAGGCCGAGCGCGATATTGGCACGCACCGTTCTCCAAGGTAGAAGAGTGGGGTCCTGAAAGATGAAGGACATAATTTCGCGTGCATGGACGGGCGTCATGCCATCGACGGAAATGGAACCGCTCGTGATGGGCGTAAGCCCGGAGATTAATTTAAGCAGCGTAGATTTTCCGCAGCCGGAAGGGCCGAGGATGCTGACAAATTCACCGGGCATGACAGTGATCGAAATATCTTCAAGCACCGGTGCCCTCGAGCCAAAGCTTTTTGAAACACGATTTAATTGCACAGCTGGCGTGTGGCTTACCAGGGATGGAAGGCTCATCAACTTCTACCTGCTTTGCTTGCGGCGATGGGGAGGCTGATCGATGAGGGATAATCCTTATCGTGAAAGATGAGGTGGGTGGATCGTTGCCAGTTCCAGGAGGATGCGTCGCGAGGGGGAATTTTATTTCCGGGGTTGCGGTCGAATAAAGGATAGGCACAGCCGGCTATCTCAATGCAGACACGGTCGCCTTCGGAGAAGACGCAGGACGTAGGCTCCAGCGAGAACTGCCATTGATATAAAGTGTCGGCCCGATAACTGTCGCCAAATAGATAACTGCTTCGAGCAATACCAATGCCGATAAACTGTGCCTCGCCGTTGGGACGCCGACATACTAGTTTTACTACCAGGTCTGCAGCTGGAGCGGACGTTCTGCAGTAGATCGAAATTGTGGGTGATCCAAAAACATGCAGTGGAGCATCCAGCGGCTCGCCGGCGTAGACAAGGACATTGTTGCCTTGCTCGAGGATAGCCTGGTCATGGGGGCCAGCCACGGCAGCGATGCCGCCCGGAGCCAGAACGGGCACCTCAGGGTCATACACAAAAACGTCCGGCGCTTCTGACGCGCTGTCAGCCTTTGTAGAAAGTGTTCCATCGCCTTTGGTGGAATTCGCACGACCCTGGCTATGCAGGTAAAGCCTGTGTAATGGGGATGGAGGCCATTCATTCGCAGTGTGCCATTTGCCTTCATTAATGGCAAAGTGCCGAATGCGCGGTTCGCCGGCGAACTCGTTCGTATCTTTTAACCAATGGTTGAACCAGCGAAGAAGTAAACCATCGGTATCCAGTGCGGCATCTTTCCCCAGACGATGCGGGCCGATGCGCTCACCCCATGGAATGTGAATCCATGGTCCCGCCAGCAGGAACTGACCTTCGCGTGCATGCACCGAGCCTGCGTTGGCACGCAGAGCGAGGAATCCGTCAATGCTTCCCTGAAGGTAGGTGTCATACCAGCCGGAGACGTGCAATGCGGGTATGTTGATATTGGCGAGCTTTTGGCTGATGTCCATCGCCGCCCAGAACGGCCCGGCTTCATCCTGTTCAAACCAGTCCTGCACGTAGGTGGGTAGACCTTCTGACTGGATGGCGGGATGTGCACCATACGGCGTTTGCAGAAATTGTGCGGGAAGATTGGCCCAGGCGCGTTCCAGTCGATCGCTCGGCCCAGTCAGGCGACGCCGGCGCGCGTCTTCTTTCAACATCTGTAAGCCCCATCCCATGGAAGACGCGAGTCGCAGAGCGCCGTGCTGGTAGAACCATCCATGGTAAAGGTCGTGTGCTGTCATCGCGGGTGAAATGCATTGCAGACCTTCCGGCTGCTCGGCTGCCGCCAGAAGCTGGGTTATACCCTGATAGGAGAAGCCATACATGCCGACTCGGCCATTCGATTCCTCACGGCTGCGCACGCAGGCGATGGTTTCTGCGCCGTCGAGCGCTTCATGCCGGAAGGGGTAAAACTCTCCTTCGGAATCGCCTCGGCCACGGACGTCCTGGATGACAACGTTATAGCCGTGTCGCGCGAACCAGATGGGATGTGCATAGACAACGGTAGACGCGATATCGCGCCCATAAGGCTGGCGCATGAGTAGCGTCGGCTGCCTGCCGGCAGTTGGCGGGTAATAATGATCAGCGTAGAGGGTAACACCATCAGACATGCGACACGGGACACGTCTTTCCAGGCAAACACCCGACCCGCAATCGATTTTTTTCGTCAAGGTCATCGTTCGAGATGGCTCTTGTAGGCGAGCATGGCTTCCAGTGCTGCCGCTATCTTGGTTGCTGCTTCCTCGATCCATCGATCGCCTTTTTCTGCAGAGGAGAGACGAGGGTCACCCATCACTCCACTTGGTGCTATGTCGCGCGTCAGCCAGGCGAACGTTGCGGACGCATTCTCCGGGAGTAGCAGGTCGGGATTGTCGACATGGGCGATATAGTTCACCGTGTATTCATCCGTGTGAACGAGCTCCGGGATAGCGCTTAATAATAGTGACGTTTCAACCTCGCCTGCATGGAAGCCGTAGGTTTTCTCCTGCTTTTCAATGCCGGTGAAAGCCGCACCGGCAGATCCAAAGAGGCAGAAAGTCTGCAGGCCGAATGCAGCGCGAAGATCTCGTGCGAGTACATCGACCAGCGAACTGTTGCCGCCATGGGTGTTGTAGAGCACCAGTTTGTGGAAGCCTGCTGACGCGATGCTAGCTGCTACATCGTGGACGACGGCCATAAAGGTCGCAGAGGAAACTGAGAGGGTTCCGGGATAACCCAGATGTTCGTTGCTTTTGCCGTAGCAGACAGGCGGCAGGGCGTAAACCGGAATAGTGGGAGAAAGCTTTTGCAGTGCTCTGCCAAGCAGCAGATTGTTGATCAGCGTGTCCGTCGCGAGCGGCAGGTGCGGGCCATGCTGCTCGATCGCCGCAGTGGGCAAAATGAGCAAAGTGTCACTTTTTGATAGCGCTTCGACCTGCTTCCAGGTCAGGTAAGCGAAGTTGCGTTCATCCGGAATCCAGGTGCGCATCGCTTTCCTTAGTCTTGAACTGAGATAGGTGTCGGCGCGTCTTGTGGCTTCGGCTCAAACGTGATCATTTTGCCAGGGTTTAGAAATCCATCGGGGTCGTACTTATGTTTCGCGAGCAGTTGCACATTATCCGCAAGGTAGCGACCGCCCCCTTCAACGTTGTTGTTGTGCGGATTGGCTACGCTTACGTTGATGGACCGGCAGTAGTCGATCATCTCATTGAGCCTCGCCTCCGTGGTGAAGCGCACGAGGGGAATAGATGCCGGGATGGTAACGCCCTCTCCATTTTTCATGAACTCGATGTGGAAGAGAATGTCATCCCCGAACTTCTGTTTTAACCAGGCGAACTGTTCATGAGCATTCGTTGCTGAAAAGCCGCATTGCAGGTAAGTGAAGGAGCTGTCTTGTTTGATGGCCCACAGGGTCGTGTGATTCCACGTGTAGTCGGAGAGGAGCGGCTGGGTGCGCAAGCCGTTGTAAGGGGCCGCCAGTGTCGCCCTTCCACCTTGAACAACTGCGGCTGCCTGCAGCTCTTCCAGTTGATCTGCGGCGATCATGAAGAAGATGAGAGCTTGTCCCTCTATCACGATGTTCCGGACAGGCGTAAATGCGGAGGGGATGGGCCATTCAAAAACCGTTACAAGTCGCTTGATCCAGCGGGCGTCGTCGGCTATGTGCCGGCCAAAATCGAAAGCTTGCTCGAAGGATGCAAATGATACGGCACATTGAGCCCAGGCAACGGCGGGCGTAAGTGCAAGATGAACGCGGGTGATGATTCCGTTTGTGCCCCAAGCATGCAATATTTCGTGTACCGCCCTACCTTCGTGCAGCAGGATGCGTGGCTTTGCTTCCATGGTCACGATCTCAATCGCACGGACTGTTTGAAAGTCTCTCAAGGCGCCGTGAGCTACCGAGCCGATACCGCCGGATCCGCCCCCGAGAAAACCACCCAGGGTGGCTTTCGCAATAGTGCTGGGATAGCAACGCAGCTCCCAGCCAGCCTCCCGCGCTGCATTCTCGAGAGCTCCAAGCCGCAGCCCCGGTTCCGCAATGGCTACGCCATCAGGCGTAATTTCGTCCAGCTTGTCCATGCGCGAAAGGTCGAGGACAACGCCGCCGTGCAAGGGAACAGCCTGGCCGTAATTGCCCGTTCCGGCTCCGCGTGCGGTCACGGAAATTGCTCGCGCGTGGCAGCAACTCAACAGACGAACAACCTCATCTCTTGTTGTCGGCTGGACAACGGCTTCGGCAACTTTGTTATCGAGCAGCTGCTTCAGCACGGGTGAGTACCAATAAAAATCATGCGACAACCGCTGAAGAGCTTGTGGATTAGTGATGACATGCTCCGCGTTTGCCAGGCACGCTCTAACTGCCTCAAGGTCATCCCGGGTCATCGACTTATCTGTCCTCACGCTTTGGGATTCCAGGTTGCGAAGGTGGCGAGCATCTTGGGATGGGTGAAGAGTGCGTAACACTCGTCGCGAAGCAGCGGCCCCTCAATTTCACACTGCATATCACTGCGCGTCGCCACTTCACGCGCCGGAATACGTATCTGTCGGCAGTGCCGATTCGCGTCTTCGATCGTGGCCCCGTACACGACCCGATCAAGGCTGGCCCAGAGTGCATTTGCCATGCACATGGGGCAGGGCTCGCACGTTGTGTAAAGGGTGTGGCCGGCCAGCGAAGTTGCTTTCAATTTACGTGTGGCCTTGCGTACGGCGCGCAACTCGGCATGACTGCTGGGATCATTTTCAGGTCGCACAGCGTTGAGAGCTCTTACCAGGGTGCGGCCGGATGATGTCTCGACGATCGACGCACCGAAGGGCACCGGGCATGCCGTTTCCATGGAACGAGCGGTGAAGCGTATCAAGCTCTTCATCCGAAGCTCGTCCGGACTCTCATTCACCCGGACTTTGTTCGTGCGCCCCATGAGGAAATCTAACATGAGCGGGTTGTCGGGCAAACGACTTTGATGGTCCGGGCATTCCTCGAACGATGACTGGATCGCGACAAGGTTCTTTTACCAGCCAGCGGGATTTTGACAGGGTTTGCCTGCGGGCAGGCTATCCTGTACCGAACCATTCATTGAGATAACGATACGCATGCGTCAAGCTATTGAACGCCACTTCCGTTTTGCCGAGCACCACACGAATTGGCGCACGGAGATTCTTGCCGGTGTCACGACGTTCATCACCATGGCCTATATCATCTTCGTGAATCCGGCGATCCTGCATGAAACCGGTATGCCCATTGCCGCGGTCACAATTGCAACCTGCCTGTGTGCCGCTTTCGGGTCCATCCTGATGGGTGTCCTCGCCAACCTGCCGTTGGCGCTCGCGCCCGGAATGGGGCTCAACGCTTATTTCACGTACACCGTGGTAAAAGGAATGGGGGTACCGTGGCAAACGGCCCTTGGCGCCGTCTTTCTATCAGGCGTCCTGTTTCTTGCTTTGACGGTAACCGGCCTGCGGCAACGCCTGGTAGGCGCGATCCCCCACGAACTGCACGCGGCGGTTGCAGCAGGCATAGGATTATTCATTGCCTTCATAGGACTTAGAAACTCCGGAATCATTATCCCGTCCGCAACTACCATGGTTACGTTTGGAGACCTACACCGGCCTGCAACAGCACTCGCTTGCTTTGGCATTCTGCTTGGAGCCGTTTTGCAGACCCTTAAAGTGCGCGCATCCATGTTGCTGGGCGTGCTCGGCACCATGGGACTGGGCGTACTGTTCCACCAGGTGCCCTGGCACCCATCTATCTTTCACTTGGCGGACTTGCATGCTACAGCCTTTCACCTCGACATACGCGACGCTTTGCGTCTGCACGCGTTGGAGATTATCTTCGTCTTTCTGTTTGTTGATTTATTCGATAACATAGGCACGCTGGTGGCAGTTACCGAGAGAGCTGGACTGATTGCGCCGGACGGATCGATCCCGCGACTCGACCGGATATTTTTCGCGGATGCGGCAGCAACAGTGGCAGGCTCGCTGGCAGGGACTTCAAGCGTTACCAGTTACATTGAGTCAGCCGCTGGAGTCGCATCCGGGGGGCGCACCGGAATTACGGCGATCACCACTGGTGTGCTGTTCTTCATAGCAATTTTCGTGGCGCCTGTGATCGGTGCTATTCCTACCTTTGCCACAGCCCCTGCGCTGATTCTTGTAGGCGCGCTGATGATCGGCTGTGCAGCACGTATCGCCTGGGATGAGCCCAGCATTGCTATACCGGCGTTTCTTACGATTATCACGATTCCTCTTACCTATTCCATTGCTACCGGGCTCTCACTTGGTATCGTCAGTTTCGCCATTCTCCAATTTTTCTCAGGCCGCGCTGCATGGCGGCACTGGATGCTTTACCTGCTGGCTCTGCTGTTCCTGTTTCGCCTGCTTTATCTCAAGCCTCCATAAGTCAGCACAACGAAGGCTATTTAGTTGCGGCGTCTGCGTGAGTTAGATGCTGAAAATTCATGATCGCGTTGAAGACTAAGGGGTAGCTTCCTACCGTTTCGCCGCGGTACACAGGATTGTTGGCAAAGAGGATTACGTTGCCTGACCCAAGATGCGCGTCGACCACCACCGCGTGCTCTGCAATCGAGCCTCCCTTATCAAGCAGGCCGGAAAGTAGAAGGTCTTTGGCACCGGCAAACCTCAAAATAACCTCCGGCCGTTCATTGAACGGAATGACATAAGGATTATTGCGCATCTGTTCTTCGTTTAGCGGCTTGGGCTCCCAGGGCTGCTGCTTAGGCAGCGGTTCCGGTTCAGTGATCTTGCGACCCTGCGGTACGTCAGCATCTTCTACGCTGCCTCGGCCTGTGGGGCGTTGCGAGTAGGGATCCATCAGGACGCGACCGGCTGTACGACCAATCGTGTTGCTGACGTTGAATGACATGCCATCCGCGCTCATCACCGGGACGGAAGCGCCGTAGCCCCAGGCCACCGGATGATTCGGCGAGACGAAGACCGTATTGAGAACACTGCCAACTACGCGTGCCTCACTATGTGCCTGCACGCTGACACCGGGAGCGAGACCGGTGTCGATCGCAAACTGGGCGGTATCTTCGCACGTGATCAGCAGGCCTCCCTGCTCAACGAATTGGCGCAGATGCTCAAGGCCGTCGTAGCCGAGTCCGACCCTCATGTCAGCCGTGGAATCAAGTTTGCCCAGGTTAGGAGTTAGTTCACTTGCCTGCCACGGCAGGGCATTCCCGTATTTCGGCATACCATCAATAATGCTTTGGGTGGTCGCGTGTCCCACAGGCGCAAAAACAATCACGTCATACTTACTGCGCAGGTCGTTCTCCGCTGCCAACGCCTGCGTGCTCATGTAGGCAAAAGGAATCTGCGCGTTGTCAAACGCGTAGCGCCACCATCCTTCCGTCTGCGTGCCCTGCCAGGAATGCATGAATGCAATCCGGGGTGCGGTAGCAGGGTGCGTGGAGACGGAAGGTTCAGCGTTTAGCTTTGTAGCATTCAATGCCAGGTCTTTTATCGCATTGTTTAACGCTGATTCTGAGGCGTCGTGGATCAACAGTGAGCCTGCGCTGAAATGCTTTCCCTCTGCATCGAATGCTTTCTCCGTAATGAATATGTGGGCGCCCTCTATCTTATAAAGGAGCGGAAGTAGAGAGCTTTGTCCTGTGTTGGCTATCGCCACGATATTGCCTGCGCCGCTAAGCGTGCCCGTTGCAAAGTTGTCGAAGTTCTGGACAGGCGTCATCTTTGCGGTCAGGAAAGAGGGATCTGTCGCCCTGACTACCTTTACATTGAAAAGCTGGGTAAAAGACCAGCCGGTGTCATCATAGGGAAACTTCTGAGGATCGTCGGGCGCCCAGTATTGCTTGTCGAGCAGCGCGTCAGCGACCCGTGAGTAGGGCTGATCCATGCGCACCACATAACTACCGGCCGGAAGTATTTCCTGCACAGGTCTGTCGCCACGCTTGACCGGGGGAATGCCTATTGTTACTGACGTGCTCAGCTGGCTGATTTCAACGTGTTGCAGTTTCAGGATGCGGAGGAGTTGAAGCTGCCTGTTTGCTTCAGTGTCATTGGCGGGAAGAATATATGCTGACGGACCTTCAAGGCCGGGTTTCTGAACAGCTCGCTTGCTCTTGCGATAATAGTTTTCAAGAAAGTGATTCGTGTTATTTGAGAAATAGGAAAGCGTCGTCAGCAGGGCGCTTTCTTCGTAATTATTGTTATCTCTTTGCGACCACGTGACTTGAGGTAGCGGCGGGTTTTGCCGGTACCAGGTGCGGGAGTATGCTTCGGGCTCAAGGATGCGTTTTTCAGTATCCGCTCCGCCATTGCCAAAGGTTTCATAGAGGCGACTGATGCCATTATGCATGCCGGCTAAAAACATCAGATAGCCCGGACTCCAGGTATCGAAGTCACCATGGGTAAAGACGCCGGGCATGCCCAGGGTCTGCATTTGCGCGACGTTATTCCATCCCAGCTCCGCCCATTCATCAGCCAGTGTGGGATCAATCCAGGCGTTGTAGGGACCGTCGCCAACAGTATTGTCATAAAGAAAAGGAACAGACTCATGCAAGTCATGCAGGACCAATGCATGCCAGTCAAGATACGTATTCAGTACGTTCCTGGTCAGGTCGAGCGTCATGCCCATAGCGTCGCGGTTGTTGTCATGCGCCACATAGTGGCCCCAGTAGGCAAGGTGCGGCCACTGCTTTCCCGGGTGGGCCTTATGCCACTTATAGATGTCGACCATGCGGTCCCGTCCATCCACCTCAACTACCGGTGTAATGAGTACGATCATGTGGGACCGGATGTACTTGATGTACGGGGAGTCATCGACCGCCAGTCTGTAAGCTAGTTCCATCAGCGCGGTGGGGGCGCCCGTTTCCGTTGAATGAATGGTCCCCGTGATGTAGTAGACGGGGTAAGAGCTATTGACCAGTTCTTTTGCTTTCGCATCATCCATACCGATGGTCCGCGGGTCGGCAAGCTTCGCAAGGCGTTCGTTGTTCGCCTGCTGTTTTGCGAGCAGATTCTCGTCAGCGACAGCGACGGCTATCATCTCACGACCTTCTTCTGTGCGGCCGATGGTCACGACTTTAACGCGCGGTGTGCTTGCGGCCAAGAGGCGGAAGTACTTATAGACATCCTCGGCGTAGGGGAGCATATCGGGGGCGCCGGCGACATCTCCAAGCACTCTTGCGGGTGTCGGTACAGTCTTCGAAGCGGGCAGATAGTTGACCAGCGGCGAAGTGAAGCTTGGGTCGGTAGTATATTGCTGGATCTTGGCCGTGTACTCCTGATCGATGGCCTGTTTGGGATCGCGGGCGAACTGCGAATCTGTCGTCTGTGAGAGGGCCATTCCACTCAGGCTGAGTAAACAGGCGGTTAAAGTACAGGCTACCTTCCAAATACGCATATCCAAATCTAATATGGGTTGTGGCTTGCGAACGACTTTAATGCGTAAATGTATTTTCTTTGGCAGGACGGTGTGTCCGCCCCAGGCGCATCGCTTCGGTGTTGGTAGCAAATCTGCGGAGACGTATGCATCGTGTGCCATACTATCCGTATCTCTGCAACGCAACTGTTCTATAAAGGTAAAGAAAGAGCGTGCGATGAAGGCCCTGCCTAACCCGGCATTCATGCAGCGTGCCATTGATCTTGCGACAGAGAACGTGCGCACAGGCAAGGGCGGACCGTTCGCTGCCTTGATCGTCAGGGATGGGTCAGTCGTGGCCGAAGCCGCCAACAGTGTAACGAGCACGAATGATCCTACCGCTCATGGCGAGGTGAATGCCATCCGGAAGGCTTGTGCGGCGCTGGGCACATTCCAACTCAACGGTTGTGAGATCTATACCAGCTCTGAGCCCTGCCCGATGTGCCTTGCTGCTATTGACTGGGCGCGCATTGAAGCTATCTATTATGGCAACGATTGCAAGACTGCGGAGCTCGCCGGATTTTCCGATGCCTTTCTTTATCAGCAATTAGAGCTGGACCCTGGTGAACGTACCATCCAGGCTCGCCAACTCATGTCCCTTGAAGCCTGGTCTAGCTTTCAGACCTGGCTTGAATCCTGTAGCAAGGTAGATTATTGATGCGGCTTAAAGCGTAACGCCCCTGCGCGGGGAAAGGAGCCGGATGGCACCAACGACATGTAAGTCGGTTCGCCTGGTAACGACGATTCCGGGGCCCCTGTCGCAGAGGCTTATGGATCGTCGCGATGCTGCTGTTCCCCGAGGCCTCGGTACAGCGTTGGCTGTCTTCGTCGCCAGGTCAGAAGGTGCGGTGATTGAAGATGTCGACGGGAATTGCTTCCTAGACTTTGCCGGCGGGATAGGTTGTCAGAACGCCGGTCATCGTCCGCCTGAAGTGGTGGCCGCCCTTCACCAACAGCTTGACGCGTTCCTGCATGTCTGTTTTACAGTGACTCCCTATGAAGGATATGTGCGTCTGGCGGAGATGCTGAACGAGAGAACACCAGGCAGTTACGCAAAGAAAACCTTCCTGGCAAATTCAGGTGCAGAGGCAGTCGAGAACGCTATCAAGATTGCACGTGCCTATACTGGCCGACAGGCAGTGATTGCCTTTGAAGATGCCTTTCATGGGCGCACCCTGCTGGCCCTAACGCTTACCAGCAAAATACATCCTTATAAAGCCGGCTTTGGACCTTATGCACCTGAAGTGTATCGGCTTCCCTATGCTTATTGCTATCGCTGCGCCTACCACTTGAAGTATCCGTCGTGTAATGTTGAATGCGCCAACCGTTTGGAGGATGCATTTTTAAAACAGGTAGCAGCAGACTCAGTGGCGGCAGTCATTTTTGAACCGGTACTCGGCGAAGGTGGCTTTGTGGTGCCCCCTGCTGAGTGGTTTACACGTATCGCTGAGATTTGTCGCAAGCATAAAATACTTATCATCGCGGACGAGATACAAACCGGGTTTGCCCGGACAGGACCTGCGTTTGCGTGCGCGGCGCTGGGCATTGATCCTGACCTCATCCTGTCGGCGAAGTCTATCTCCGGTGGTACCCCGCTTGCTGCCGTCACCGGCAGGGCAGAGATCATGGACACACTCGATCCCGGCGCGCTCGGGGGGACATTTGGTGGTAATCCGCTCGCGTGTGCGGCTGCTATTGCCGTGTGGGACACCTTTGATCGAGAAGAACTGCCAGCCCGCGCGGCTCAGTTCCAGTTGATCTTCCAGCGATATACAAAGGATTGGAAGACCAAATTCCGCTCCGTTGGCGACATCCGAGGCATGGGCGCCATGCAGGCAATTGAATTCGTGAAGGACCAAGACACGAAAGAACCTGCTCCTGAATTGACCCGGCAGATCCTATCGTTTTGTCACCAGCGAGGATTACTGATCATCTCCGCCGGCACCTATGGAAATGTCATTCGCTTCTTGGCTCCGCTCGTCGCCAGCAGTGAGCAAGTGGAAGAAGGGTTAAGCATTCTGGAAAGCGCGCTCGTCGAAGCACATGCCTGAACCTCGGCATAGAAGATAATCAACGCGGTGGATCGAGCTTATAGGGAGAACGCATGAGCCAGGGTGAAACGGCGGGAGCAGAGCTCCTGCCAAAGAACGAGGAGAATAAGTTTCACCGGAGCTTGAACCTCTACGATTCAACGATGGTGGTAGCTGGCAGCATGATCGGCTCGGCTATCTTTATCGTGTCATCTGATATGTCGCGACAGCTCGGAAGCTCCGGCTGGCTGCTGCTGTCATGGGTGATCGCGGGGCTGCTCACCATCACCGCGGCACTCTCGTATGGCGAACTCGCATCCATGATGCCGAGCGCCGGCGGGCAGTACGTCTACCTGCGAGAAGCATTCTCCCCTTTGTATGGATTTCTATATGGCTGGACGCTCTTTCTTGTGATTCAAACTGGAACAGTCGCGGCAGTAGCCGTAGCATTCGCCGGTTCCTGGGAGTGCTCGCTCCGGGCATTTCGGAGGGCCGCTACCTGGTAGCTCCCATCCATTTATTCAGCCGCTATTGGATCTCTTTGTCAACGGCGCAATTAGTGGCGATGCTGGTGATCTTGTTGTTGACGTGGACTAATTCGCGCGGAGTGAACTACGGCAAGATTGTGCAAAACGTATTCACTGTGACGAAGATTGCTTCATTGGCGGCAATTATCCTTGTTGGTCTTTTTATCGGTAGCAAGGCAGGTGTGATCCACGCCAACTTCGCTGCTCCATGGACGCCCCATGACTATACGGCGGTCGTGCCGGGTATTAGTGCTGCTACCGGCTATGGCTTATTTATCGCCATTTGTATTTCTCAGGTAGGATCGCTCTTTGCGTCTGACGCGTGGAATAACATTACCTTCACCGCCGGAGAGATCAAGAACCCAAAGCGCAATGTTCCCCTTTCCCTGGCGCTCGGTGCCATCGGCGTTATCTGTCTTTACCTGCTGGTGAACCTGGCTTACTTGTTTACGCTGCCACTGAGTGCCATCCAGCATGCTGCTTCTGACAGGGTGGCCACCGCGGCGCTGGAAGCAGCACTTCCTGGCGTGGGTGCGGGCGCCATGGCGATCGCGATCATGATCTCCACATTTGGCTGTATCAATGGTATGGTTCTTTCCGGATCACGCGCCTACTTTGCCATGGCAGAGGATGGCTTGTTTTTTCGCGCAACCGCAAAGCTCAACCGTGCCGGGGTACCAGGTTCCGCGCTGCTGGTGCAGGGTGTCTGGGCGGCGCTCCTGGTGTTGCCCCGCGTTTACGACAGTACGACCGGAAAATACGGTAACCTCTACAGCAACTTACTGGACTATGTCGTATCGGCCGTTTTGATTTTCTACATTCTCACGATTGCCGGGATCTTTCGCCTCAGGAGAACCAGGCCTAACGCGGAGCGTCCCTACAAAGCCTTTGGATATCCGGTCATTCCACTGCTGTATATCGTGGGCGCACTGACTATCCTCATTGTGCTCCTTGCTTACCGCACATCTACGACCATCCCGGGGATATTCATTATCTTTAGTGGCGTACCTGTATTCTTCCTGTTAAGAAAGCGCCTGGCTATTAAGTGATCTGCGCAGTTCTATCGAAGGAAGGAAAGCTTCTTCAAGCCCTCAGCTGCGTAGCATTTCCTAACAAGTCTTCAATGCGGACCGGCAGTTTGCGAACGCGGACGCCTGTTGCGTGGTACACAGCTGATGTGATGGCGGCAGCAATGCCGGCCAGTCCGATTTCACCCACTCCCCGGGCGCCGAGTTCGTTGAGAACCCTGTCAGGATAGTCGAGAAAGGTCACGTCGATGTCCGGCGCGTCGGCATGTGTTGCGACGATGTAATCGGCCAGGTTGTTATTGATGGGAAGACCAAACCTTTCGTCGTATTTCGTCTCTTCGAACAAGGCCATGCCCACGCCCATCACGACCGCACCTTCGATCTGGTTGCGTGCCGGTTTTGGATTCAGGATGTGGCCGGCATCAATCACAGTAACGACTCGACTAACCCGCAGGCGGGCTGTTTCCGGATGCCAGGTGACCTCGGCGAACTGCGCCCCGAATGAGTGAGTCGAAAACTTTATGTTCGGATTCCCCAAAGTCGCCTCTGACTTGCCCTGGCCGCTTGCGGCGCGGATGTTACTACTGGAAAGAACCTCTCCGAAAGTAGTCCCTGACTCTGGCGGTGCGCTCTTTAGGTGCAGCCTGCCATTGGTGAAGGCGAGTGCATCCTCTTTCTGTCCGTGGAAGGACGTGCCCTCTGATTGCGTCGCGATGTTGAAGAGGGCTTGCTGCACTTTGTCGATCGCTTCTGTAACCGCAGGTATTACGGATGCCGTAGCCCACGAACCACCGGATATGGGTCCGGCTGGAAGCGAGCTGTCGCCAAGAACTACTTCAATCCGATCATGAGGAATGCCGAGTTTGTTCGAGACAATCTGCGAAAGAACGGTGTAGGTGCCCGTGCCGATATCCTGGGTCGCGGTTGAGACACGCACGGTGTTATCGCTCATCAGATCGACGGTAGCTTCACAGCCAGTCCGTACTGCTATCCAGGAACATCCCGCGACGCCCCAGCCCAGCGTCAGACCATCCTTCTTCATGGAGCCAACTTCAGGGTTGCGCTGCGCCCAGCCAAATTTCTGCGCACCCACATTGAGACACTCGACCATGTGACGCGAGGAGAAAGGAAGATCCAGTCCTTCATCTTTCGCCGGTTCATTCATCAGACGCAGTTGAATCGGATCCACATTGAGCTTGACGGCAAGCTCGTCGATGGCGGACTCCAGTGCAAATAACCCAGGGACCGCGCCCGGGCCGCGCATCGATGTAGGCGTGCCCACATTGCGACGGACCAGCCCGGAAGTAGCGCGAAGATTGGGCGTGCTGTAGCTGTAGGGAGTAGCCTCGCTGCAGCCTTCGGAATAATCGTCGAGGATCGAGGTATGGTTGAGCGAGTCATGCATGATGGAAATGAGTTTGCCCTGCGCTGTTGCACCAAGCCGCACTCTCTGCTGCGTGAGGGGGCGATGGCCGACATTTTGAAACATCATGTCACGGGTCACGACGAGTTTGATCGGGCGGTTCAGATTGCGCGCCGCGGCGGCAGCGATCATGCAATGGGTCCAGGGCCAAAGCTTGCCGCCGAATCCGGAACCGAGAAATCGTGAAATGACGCGGACATTTTCAGGAGCCACGCCAAGCATCTGTGCCATCACGTCGCGATGGTTCACCACAGCCTGCGTCGTCTCGTAGAGTGTGAAGTTCTGACCATTCCAGGCAGCTACACTGGCGTGAAGCTCAATCGGGTTGTGGGTTTCAACCGGTGTGGTATACGTTTCGTCTATCTTGACCGCGGCGGTGGCAAACGCCTGGTCCGGGTCGCCGCGATGGCTGTCTTCCTTCGGCTTCTCGTCAGTTTCCAGATGCTCGCGAACGTCCGGTTTCTCTGATCGATACGACACCTTTACGGCATTGGCGGCAGCGATCGCCCGTTCATATGTATCAGCAACAACTGCAGCGACATATTGGCCATAGTAACGGACCATGTCATCTTCAAAGGGCGGCCGGCGCTCGTCAAGTATGCCCGAAAAACCTACTGCGGGCGCGGCACGAAAGATCTTGCCGATGTTGTTGCGATGATAGACAGCCTTGACTCCCGGCATGGACTCGGCACGCGCAGCGTCAATGGACGTAATCGACCCTTTTGCAATTGTTGCGCATACAGGGACCGCGTAAAGCATGCCTGGAAGATTGTGGTCAGAGCTGTACATCGCGGAGCCGGTAACCTTCAGAGGGCCGTCCACACGGGGCAAAGCGCCCTTGGTCATCGGAGGCGCATTGAGGGGCAATGCCGTCGAAACTGCCATTGGTGAAACTCCTCTTTGGTCTTAAGCGTTTTGTGTGGCAAGCGTCAGAGCATGCATGATGCAGCGTTTCGCCAGTTCGACTTTGAAGCCATTCTTACTTTGCGGAACGGCTGCATGCAGGGCCGCGTTGGCTGCGGCGCTAAATGTTTTTTCGCTAACCGGGTTGCCCTGCAAGGCTTTTTCTGCTTCGTGAGAACGCCACGGCTTTGTTCCTACGCCTCCCAGGGCAACGCGTACACGAGTAAACCTGCCATTCGATGTTTCAGCGACGATGGCAGCGGAGGAAAGCGCGAACTCGTAGGAAGCTCGGTCGCGCAGTTTGAGGTAAACCTGACGACTGCTGGTGGCGGCGGCCGGCAGCGTGATGTACGTGATCAGGTCGCCGGGCTCAAGCACAGTCTCTCGATGTGGTGTGTCGGCGGGAAGAAGGAAAAAGTCATTGATCGCAACGTCACGTTCGCCCTTTGCGCCTTGAATATGGATCGAAGCTTCGAGAGCAGTCAGCGCCACATTCATGTCCGATGGGTTGGTCGCAATGCAGTTCTTGCTGGTCCCGAGAATTGCCAGCATGCGATTATCGCCTTCGATCGCTGAACAACCTGATCCTGGCTTCCGCTTGTTGCAGTCCATGGCCTCGTTGCGGAAGTACATGCAGCGTGTTCTCTGCAACAAGTTGCCGCCGGTCGTTGCCATGTTGCGCAACTGCGCGGATGCTCCTGAAAGTAATGCCTGCGAGAGCACCTGGTACCTGGCGTGGACGACTGGATGATGAGCGAGGTCAGAATTGCGAACGAGCGCCCCAATCTTCAAACGGCCATCGGGCAGCTGCTCTACTTGATCCAGGGGTAGTCGATTGATGTCGATCAATTGAGTTGGTCGCTCGACGTCGAGCTTCATCAGGTCGAGCAGGGTTGTGCCCCCTGCGACGAAGCGGACCTCCGCACCCTGTTGCGCAGTACTGGCTTTCGCCGCAGATTGGATGGCCTGGGGCACGCTTACCGCTTTGGTGAATTGAAATAATTCCATCTTGAGCTCCTGGGATTATGCGCGGTGCCGTACCTGTTGAATGGCCGCGACGATATTCGGATAAGCGCCGCAGCGACAGATGTTGCCGCTCATGGATTCCTTTACGTCTGCATCCGCAGGGCCGCACGGCTCTTTCAGCAACGCGACGGCCGACATGATCTGTCCCGAGGTGCAGTAGCCGCACTGATAGCCGTCATGTTCGACGAAAGCGGCCTGCATGGGATGCAATTGGCCTGGCTGGCCGAGCCCCTCGATCGTTGTGATCTCGTCGCCCTCATGCATGGCCGCGAGCGTCAGGCATGAGTTGATGCGCCGTCCATTCACATGCACCGTACACGCGCCGCATTGACCATGGTCGCAACCCTTTTTGGTACCGGTCAGGCTGATGGTTTCTCGCAGGCCATCCAACAGGGTAGTTCGCGGATCAAGACTTAGCTGAAAGGATTTTCCATTCACCATCAGGCTGACCGGGATGGCGATATTCGTTGCAGCGGGAGAGCTGTCTGCCGGCGTTTCCAGTGTTGCCGTGGTCGCAGCGCCAGCCATTCCGGCATGGGTTGTGGCCACGATTCCGGCTGCACCGAGCTGTGAAATAAAGACTCGACGGCTGACGCTGCCAGTTGTTGACGGCGGGGAAGTCTGAGCGTCCGTATCTGTTTCAGCTGTGATCGTCTCTGTTGTCATGCGTGCTCCAGCGGCCGGTTGAGTAAAGCGGTCAACAATTGGCATTCGTCAAGTTTAACTCTGAATGTCTGAATTATTCTGCTGCATCTATTCGCAACACGTGAGCATATTGGCCCGGTAAAGTGGCCGGCCACCTTCACCTCCCGGTCGGCACCGTGCTGTGTCCACGGTGGAGTCGCATCGGCACCAAGAGGCGTGACCCTTGATCCGGTTTTGAGCGTGCCGCTTTCAGCGTGATGGAGGAATTTCCGGGTTTTCCAAGCAGCGTGGCGTAGACGGTTCTGCTTCTGGATAAAGCGAATCCCCAGGCCGTCGGTAGTCATGCCTTCAGTATGCGTTCAAGGATGTCCCGTAGATGGCTTCGCCATTCCGGTGCAGCCACGCCCCTGGGGCTTTCAGTTTCCATCTGTACAGGCGGGATGGTCTCATCCGCCTCCGAACCGACGTAGAGTAGAAGATTTTCATTCTTGCTGACGATGTCGACAAGTAGACCAATCAGCTTGTCAGCAGCGATGGTTTCGCTTCACCCTCCGCCCGGTTGTAGCCAAAGGATTGTCCCAGCCCCTGCATTCTTCCACTTTTCTTGCTGATGGTGTGAAGCGTCTCGTATTCAGGAGAGACGAAGTCAGCATGGCTGGTGCTGAACGATCGTCTACCACTCCATCCGGAATAGCAATGTAGAATTCGGACTGAATTTCGAGGGCGTGGCCGCTCTTGGATAGCCAATGTCATTCCACAGGGATAGAGGGGTGGTACCTGGCGATCAATTCACGATAATGTGCATCAGCATACGCGCCATAGGCAGCACTCTGCGGTTGGACCGTCTTGTAGTCTGCCGCGACTCGAATCGGCCTCGGAACAAAAGTCCAATCTTAACCGCCAAAATAACAGACCAATCTTCGGGCTATGGCTTCTAACAGCGTCTGTTACTTCGCCGACAAGATCTTTGGGTGGCATGCTGGCCCTCCGCGGGCAGCGTATCTAGCGAAGCGCTGGTCGGCTGGTAGTGGCTATGATCCTGTGCAGAACTTGAAAGTATGGCGGCGATGCTCAAGCCGGCACACAGCACTGCATCAGTACTGACCCGTAAGAGAGTTTCGCGCATCGATTACACCTCTATCCAGTAGAGGCGCCAGTGGAAATACTCGGCCTGGTCGCTGCTCAAGCCGGGTGATTTATTCTTCAAAGCAAAGGAAGAATATGTCCAAAATCTGGAGTCGCCGTTCTATGCTGCATGGGACCGGCAGCATTCTCGCCGGCGTGGCTGTGCAGTCTGCCCTTCCGAACATTGCCGGTGCCGTCCGCGCAGAAACTTCGGCGGGAGCAAGTCTTGGTTTAAAGCGTCCGGCCCCTGCGGACCGTCACTTCAGCAGTCCAGTGGTGGAAGCGTTTATCGCGCGCGTAAGTGCGCAGGTCAGCGATAAGGAACTTGCTGCCCTGTTCACGAACTGTTTCCCTAATACACTCGACACGACGGTTGAACCCGGGAGCTTCGAGGGCAAGCCTGATACGGCTGTCATCACCGGCGACATCGCTGCCATGTGGCTGCGTGACTCGTCGGCACAGGTCTGGCCCTACCTGCCACTGGCTAAGGAAGATGCCGCTTTGCGCCGTTTACTCGAAGGCTTGATCCGTCGACAGGCACGCTGCATCCTCATCGATCCTTATGCGAATGCGTTCATGGCCAACCTGAATGATCCGCCGCTCGAAGGCAGTCGTGCTGATGACACCGAGATGAAGCAGGGAGTTGGCGAGCGCAAGTATGAACTGGATTCGCTCTGTTATCCCATCCGGCTGGCTCATGGCTACTGGAAAGCTACCGGCGATACCGCTCCATTCGACGCAACCTGGAAGCAGGCCATGAAACTGGTGGTTGCAACCATGAAGACGCAGCAACGGAAGCAGGGTGATGGTCCTTATCATTTTCAACGTGCGTCGAAAATCTCAACGGAGACTTTGCCGAACAACGGTTTCGGAAATCCGATTAAGCCGGTTGGTCTGATCGCATCGGGATTCAGGCCCTCCGATGACGCCTGCATCTTTCCATTTCTTGTTCCATCGAACCTTTTCGCAGTCACCTCCCTGCGACAACTTGCGAGCCTGGCTCATGCAGTTCTGAACGACAGTCACCTGGCGAACGAGGCCGACAGCCTCGCCGGCGACGTGGAGAAAGCCCTGCAGCAATATGCGATCGTCGGAACACCGCATGGCAGCATCTGGGCGTATGAAGTGGATGGATTTGGCAGCAGTTTATTGATGGACGATGCGAATGTACCGAGCCTGCTCGGATTGCCGTACATCGAGAGTTCACCGGATCCTGCTCTTTACGCGCGAACGCGAAAGTTTGTCTGGAGTCAACAGAATCCCTGGTACTTCAGCGGCACAGCAGGCGAAGGTATCGGTGGCCCGCATGAAGGTATGGGCATGATCTGGCCCATGTCCCAGATGGTCTACGCGCTCACCAGCAATTCCAATGAAGAGATTCGCCGCGCCCTCATCATGCTGAAAGCTTCCTCCGCCGGCACTGGCTTTATGCATGAAAGCTACTCTCTGAATGATGCTGCACGCTTCACTCGACCTTGGTTCGCCTGGGCGAACACACTGTTCGGTGAGCTCATTGCCAAAGTTGCGACTTCACGTCCAACGCTGTTGCGGAGTTAGCGCGGGCTGGTTGAACGGTCTACCAGCCAGGAGATCAAGTCAGCAAAAGGAGAAGGGCAGCCAGTTGGCTGCCCTTCCTTGCCTGGTCAGTACAGTTGTTAGTTCGACGCTTCCTGCGTAGATGCCGCTGGAGAGTAGTCAATCCTGACTGTCTGAATTTCGTAAGGTGTTACGGGGACGCTGATCACATCTCCGGCTGTACTGTGCGTGGTTGGCAGCGCGGAGCCCTGGGCAATTTCCTGCATGTCAGCGATCGTCGCGCTGCTTGCACCCTTCGGTACAGTCAACATCACATCGCCCCTTTTTCCAGCCCACTCATAGAAGCGGACAATCAAGCCGTTGCCGTCTTCCGCTTTCTTTACCGCGGTCAGCACAACGTTGTCGCCCTTGATGGATGCAAACGAATGCTGGAGAGGGCCGGTCCCGGGGTGGGCCATCAATTGCATGGCCTTCAATCCATAATTGTATTCGTAGCCGTGGCGGACACTCATCGCCTGCTTCCAATCACCGGCATGGGGATACAGTGCGTACGTGAAGTGGTTAGGACCGCGATCAGCGACAGGGTCGGGCCAGGTGGGAGAGCGCAGCAGGGTAAGACGAAGAACGTTATCTTTCGCGTCATATCCATACTTGGAGTTGTTGATCAAGGAGAAGCCATGCTTTCCATCGCCCTCGTCAGCCCAGCGCATTGCCGGCACCTCAAACCTCGCCTGCTCGATGGTATTGTTGCGGGTGGTTGGCCGCTCGATGGTGCCGTAGGGAATTTCGTAGGTTGCCACTTTGCTGGCTGCTGCAAGTGCGAAGGCAGCCTTGAGCAGAATGTGCGTTTCATGCCAGTCGATGTCATTGCTGACTTCGACCTGGTCTGAACCGGCATAGAGAGTAATGTCCTGCACGAACTTCGAGCTCTGCCAGGTGCGCGTTACGCGGATCGTCGCTTTCATCCTGCTGCCGGCAGCGCCCTTATCTTTATCGATAAGCTCGACCGAATCGGCGGTGTGCAGCAACGTGGGCGCGACGTCATAGGTGCCGGGATCAATGTTCCACGCGTCGTAATTTGTCGGCGTGTCCTTGAACGCCTGCATCTCGTTGCCACAAGCACCGGCAGCAAGGGTTTCGAAGCTTGCCTTCTTGTCGTACAGGCTGGTGATGCACCCCGTTTTCGGGTCCACCTTTACCCGCAGAGATGCGTTTTCCAGGGTGGTTGCTTCAACCTTCAGATCGCTCGTGAACGCTCGCTTTCCCGGCACAACGTGAACAACTTCATAGCCCAGGGAAGGAATATTCTTTGCATCGACTAACAAGTGATAACTATTCGTCTTCTTGTCGACAGAAACAATCTGCGAAGGTAAGACGTGGCCGCGAGAATCAATGATGCTGACACCATCAGGAGCAGCGGCCGGAAGTTCAACATCCACCGGCACGGGTCCGGAACGCTCCCAGCCAAGCGGGTTGAAGATGAGTACAGGATTTTCCCCAGCCGCCTTGGTATTGATCTGGCCCTGCAGCGTTTCCAGGGCCTTGGAAGATGCCTCATTCGTGGCCCAGCGAACGTCCTGATAATCCTTTTGCGCGTCCTTATAAATGACGCCGATGCCGGAACCTGCTGCAAGATCGTGGAACTGGTTGAACAGAACTTTCTTCCAAGCCTCATTTAGCTCTGTCTGCGGATAGGTCTGCCCGTCAAGCCACGCGAGCGAAGAATACTTTTCTGCATTCAGTACCCACTCCTCGCTCTCGCGCATGCTTTCCTTATGCTGGGCCTGGGTAGTAAATACACCGCGGTGATACTCGAGATAGAGTTCGTCTTTCCAGGTTGGGATCGTAATCTGTCCGGCAGTCGGCTGCTCCAGCTTTGGATTACCGGCGGCAAGGGTTTCATAGTTCCAGGTAGGTGAATCGCTGCTGACGGCAGAGCGGATTTTTTCGAAGTAGGGCATAGTCACGCCAAACTCAGACTTCGGTACGACCTTGTCCGGCTGCATCCAGTGCAGTCCTTCATCGAGCATGGAACGAGTGGGACCGCCGCCATGATCACCTACGCCGTAGAGGTCCATGATCGAGGTCATGCCGGGCGCATACTTGCGAGCGGTCGCCAGGTCGGCAGACAGGCGCACCGGATTCAGCGAACTGTTCGCATAATCATGGGGGAAGTAGGAGAGCACCTTGCTTCCGTCGGGAGACTGCCACCAGAAAAGCTTCAGCGGCAGTTGATTGGTATCGTTCCACTGCATTTTCTGGGTAACAAAGTAATCGATGCCGGACTTCTTGTAGATCTGTGGAAGCTGCCAGGTATATCCAAAGGAATCAGGGTTCCAACCAATCTTCACGTCTACCCCGTACAGTTGCTTGTAGACACGCTTACCGATCAGCAACTGGCGAACGAGTGACTCGCCATCCGGCATATTGAGGTCGGGTTCAATCCACATGCCACCGACAATTTCCCAGCGACCCTCTTTGATTCGTTCCTTGATCTGGTTGTTGATGTCCGGATATTTGTCGGCGATCCACTCGTTGTATTGCGCGGCCGATTGGGTATAGGTGTAGGTCGGGTACTCGTTCATCAACTGCACCGCCGTACCGAATGTGCGTCGCACCGCGTCAACCGTTTCTGTCCAAGGCCATAGCCACGCAGCATCAATGTGAGAGTTACCGCTCAGGTGGAAATTGCCTGTCTGCAGCATGGGCTTCAAGGCTGACAGCGTCTCCGTCGATTGTTTCAAAGAGGCGTCAAACCTGCCCTGGTCCTTCTTGTCATCTTTGTCGTCGAGAGACTTCACGTCGACCTGGCTGATCGCTTTTTCGAGTGTTGCGGTGTCGCTAGCCACATCTTTGGAGAGGGAAGGAATCAGGGCCGCTGACGAGAGAAACTCCTGGCGAAGATCGTCCGGACTTGGACGGTTTTCTGCAAAGTCGACGCGCATGGCGACGCCGGCGAAATGCTTGTTTTCGGCAGTATGAAGAAGCTTGACTGCGACCAGGACTTTATCGCCGGGTTTTGCATTGTCGAACAGCACAATCGGTTCCAGGTCGTCACCCAGGGCCACGCGGCGGCCATTGAAGTAGACAATTTCCGGCATCGGACCGTTGGCCCATGCCTCGAACCTGAACCAGATGCGCGTACCTGTCAGGTCGTAGCCACGCAGGGTCTTTGGGACTTCAATCTCGCGGCGATACCACACGGCGTCAACCGGAGACTCTGACTTAGGCTGTACGACCTGCCAGCTACTATCGTCGAGTCCGATGGTCTCACCATGTGCTACATCGCCGGCATGCATACGCCATTCGCCGGCCGGAAGAGCATTCAATTCACCGAGACGTTCGATCGTTGTCTGGGCTTCAGGACTAAGAGACTTTTTCAGATCAGGCGGAATGTCCTGGCTGAATTGACCGAATGCGGGAACGGCAAGGAAGCAGCAGGCGGCTAATGTCGATAGCAAGGCAGTCTTAGATTCTTTTCTCGACCGAGGAATTTCCAAAACCATCAGATCTGTTTCTCCATTCAGTTGTAAGGTGTCCTGTCGTACCGGTCTTCGCGCAGCACGCGCCTGGTCCATGCTTGGTAGCGCTATCAGGATAGCCCCTTTTTCTGCCGCCGGCTGAAACTTAGTGGTGCAGGAGGCTGAAGCTAAACACCTTCATCTATTTGTAGAAAGGCCGTGATCCGCAGCTTTGCCGCCGCATAAGGGACCGATGTAATCGTTTCAGTCGCGGGTGTTCGCACGGCTCCACCTTCACTGTCGATGCCGGTCTGCGAGCGCCTGACAGGGCTTTGCGGAAGCAGAGCAGCCACGCCATCTTCGGCATGCCAGCGGGTAATTTTATAGCCTGTACCTGGATGCTCACGGCACTTTCTGCCAGCGCAAAAGGTCGCGCGCCTACGGGTGCATCAATGACGTTAAACGGCTGCTGCTGGATCCATGAAGCGCCGGGCTTGCGCCTTGAGTCTTGTGTCGTCGAGTTGCCAGGCGAGCGAGATCAGCCCATCGACAATGTAGGGACCGCGTTCCTGCGGTTCGCCTTCACCGCCAAGCGAGCCGTGTTCGGCTCCACGTCCGGCCAGGTTTCATCGAGGTGTCCGCCCAGGCCATCTGCCTGGATCACCAGCTGATCGTTCGCGCGCCGGTTTGCAGCAGCACTGGATGGCAATCAAGCCGCTTGCGCCAGCCTTTGCTCCAAGAGGCGGAGGACTGCCAATTCGTCCTGCCGTAAACTCTCTGCGGTGTCGCTTACTTCCTCTTTTACCCGCTGCTCCACGGTTTCAATCATGGAGCCGCTCAGATAGCAATCCAGCACCGCTGGATGGACATAGCACTTTCTGCAAACTGTCGGAGTGTTACCCAGGCGGGATGCTACTTGCACAATCGCCGTGCGCACGTTCTTCTTTGCCTGGGTGTCGGATTCAAAGGCTTCGAATTCGCGCAGCATCATGCACGCAAGCACCGTGCCGGCCCAGGTGCGGAAGTCTTTAGCAGTGAATGGCTGGTTTGAGATTTCCTGGAGGTACTGGTTCACGTCGGAAGAATCAATGGCGTGGTGGCTCCCGTCATTGTCGACATACTGGAAGAGCTCATACCCTGGCAGATCCTGGCATCTTCTAATGATGTTGGCCATACGGCGGTCGTTCAGATTGATGGTGTGATGCACACCGCTCTTGCCCTTGAAGTCGAAGGTAACGGTAGAACCCTTTACCTGCACATGGCGGCCCCTCATGGTAGTCAAGCCATAAGACTTGTTTTCCTTCGCATATTCCTCGTTTCCCACGCGGATGAAGGTCACCTCAAGCAGTCGAACCACGGTGGCCAGCACTTTCTGCCGGGCCAGCCCCTGCATTTTCAGGTCGTGTTCGACGCGCTCGCGGATGGCTGGGAGTGCTTTCGCGAACGCCATCATGCGCTCATACTTATTCTCGTCCCGAACTTCCCGCCAGTGCGCGTGGTAGCGGCTCTGTTTTCTGCCGCGCGCATCCCGGCCCGTGGCCTGCAGATGGCCATTGGCATAGGGGCAGATCCACACATCTTTCCAGGCTGGAGGGATGACAAGTGAACGAATGCGATGGAGCAGGGCCTTATCGCGGATGGTTGTCCCGTCGACGCCCACGTACCGGAAGCCTTTCCCGGAGCGCTTGCGCTGTATGCCTGCCTTAGTGTCTGATGCGTAGCGCAGTCCTGCGCTTCTCGCGGCTTCGAGCGGATCGGTCATAATCTCGGATACTTGCAATGGTGAAGATGACCTCCGCAGGATGTTCCAGCCAAAGAATTTGATGCGTGAGACGACGCCCGTTCTGTCAGACTTTCCAATTTAATGAGCGGGATCAGAGAAGCTGCCACGTTTATTCGATTGCATCAGGCTCCAGCAGGGAGGCCAGGCAAGAGATATGGCAGTGCACACAACGCCGCCTGCGGAGCAATTCATCCGAAGCTATAATGAAGAGAGGCCTGGCAGACAAAGGAAATCGTTGCAGAGTGAACGGTTTAGCTGTCCGGATAGGTCAATTCGGTAATTGCTTTCCAGGCGATATTGCAACCTTGGTACGTCCAGACCATCTGAGAGATATGACAAAGCGCCATCAGCATCCACTCGAAAAGATTCTCGAAAATCGGATCGCCATCATTGATGGAGCGATGGGTACGACCATCCGCACCTACGGCATGAAGGAAGCGGACATCCGCGGCGAGCGCTTCAAGATCTCGAACAAGGACCTGCTGAATAATGGGGACCTTTTTTCGCTGACGCAGCCGAAAATGATTGGTGACATCCATCGACGTTTTCTCGAAGCGGGTGCTGACATCATCGAGACAAATACGTTCGGTGCGACGAGCATCACGCAGAGCGAGTTTTTTGTGGAAGATCCACGCGAGCATGGCGGCCGCAAGGACCCGGCCTTCTATCAGAAAATTATTGAGGACAAGTTTCTCGGTGAGCTGGCTTGGGAGATTAACGAGCAATCTGCACGGCAGTGCCGGGAGTGGGCGGACCGCGTCGGTACAGACACCTCGCGGCAGCGCTTTGTCGCGGGCGCCATCGGCCCATTGACCGTCTCACTTTCGAATTCGCCCGACGCCGACGATTCCGGCTTCCGTGTCGTCACCTTTGACCAGGTCAAGACGGCTTACAAGCAACAGGTGCGTGCCCTGATGGCTGGTGGCTCAGACTTGCTGCTGGTTGAGACGATCTTCGATTCACTCAACGCAAAGGCTGCCCTGGTAGCCATTCGCGAGGTCTTTGATGAAGACGCAAAGGAACTGCCGGTGATGATTTCTGCTGCAGTGGGTCGCGGCGGCGAGACCCTGATTTCCGCGCAGACAACCGAGGCCTTTTGGAATGCCGTGCAGCATGTAAAGCCGCTGTCTGTCGGACTGAACTGCTCTCTCGGTCCCGACTTGATGTATCCATTTCTAAGCGATTTATCGGAGAAGGCAAATGTTGCCATCTCCTGCTATCCAAACGCCGGCCTGCCGAATCCGCTGTCTGAAACAGGCTTTGACCTTGGCCCGAAAGACATGGCCCGATATCTTGGTGACTTCGCGCAAGGCGGCCTCATCAACATAGCCGGCGGCTGTTGCGGGAATACGCCGGAGCACATCGCGGCGATCGCCAAAGCTCTTGAAGGCAAGCCGCCCCGCAGGTGGAGCGCATCGACGGAAGACGTATACGCCGGCCAAGGTGAGGTAAGCGCGTGAGCGCTGTCGCGGAGACGAAACCACTCCGCCTTTCCGGCTCGCAGCCCTTTACACAGCAGGCGGGCGTCTACATCATGATCGGTGAGCGGACGAACGTGGCCGGTTCGCCGAAATTCGCGAAGCTGATCAAAGATGGCAAGTACGAAGAGGCGGTGAGTGTCGCCCGTCAGCAGGTCGAGAACGGCGCCAACGTGATCGACATCTGTATGGACGAGGGCATGATTGATGGTGTCGTCGCCATGACGCGCTATCTCCAGTTGCTGGCGAGCGAGCCTGAAGTGGCGAAGGTGCCTTTCATGGTGGACTCCTCCAAGTGGGAGGTCATCGAGGCGGGACTGAAATGCCTGCAAGGCAAGGGCATCGTCAACTCCATCTCCCTCAAAGAGGGTGAAGAGAGATTTCGCAAGAACGCCGCGACCGTGCTTAAGTATGGAGCGGCAGTAGTTGTGATGGCCTTTGACGAACAGGGTCAGGCGGCTACGTATGACGAAAAGATACGCATTTGCACACGCGCTTACCGGATACTGGTCGATGAAGTCGGCTTTCCGCCGCAAGACATTATCTTCGATCCGAATATCCTGACCGTCGCGACCGGCATGGAAGAACACAATAACTATGCTGTCGACTTCATCAACGCGACGCGCTGGATCAAGCAGAATCTGCCTCATGCAAAGGTAAGCGGCGGGGTTTCGAACATATCCTTCAGCTTTCGCGGCAACAACAAGGTGCGCGAAGCCATGCACTCTGCGTTTCTCTATCACGCGATTGCTGCAGGCATGGACATGGGCATCGTGAATGCCGGCATGCTTGAAGTGTATGAAGAGATCGATCCTGCCCTGAAAGTTTTGGTAGAGGATGTGCTGCTGAATCGTCGTCCGGACGCTACCGAGCGGCTGGTTGACTTTGGCGAGTCGCTCAAAGGCACAGCATCCGTTGCAAATGAGAAGAAGGCGGAGGAGTGGCGAAGCGGGAGTGTGGAAGAGCGGCTTTCCCACGCCCTGGTCAAAGGCATCGATGCCTACATCGAGATTGACGCGGAAGAAGCCAGGGTGAAACTTGGACGCCCCCTGCTGGTGATTGAAGGCCCGCTGATGGCCGGCATGAGCGTGGTTGGAGACCTGTTCGGTGCAGGCAAAATGTTCCTGCCCCAGGTAGTGAAGTCTGCTCGCGTGATGAAGAAAGCTGTGGCCCATCTAACGCCTTTTATGGAAGCCGAGAAGGCGGCCATGATTGCCGCCGGCCAGGAAGTGAAGGCGCAAGGGAAGATTGTGCTGGCGACGGTCAAGGGCGATGTGCATGACATCGGCAAGAACATCGTGGGCGTCGTGCTCGCCTGTAATAATTATGAAGTGATTGATATGGGCGTGATGGTGCCTGCCGAGAAGATCCTTGCGCGCGCCAAGGAAGAGAAGGCTGACATGATTGGGCTCAGCGGCCTGATCACGCCATCGCTCGACGAAATGGTGCACGTGGCGAAAGAGATGGAGCGGCAGGGCTTCAAGGTGCCACTCCTGATTGGCGGCGCGACCACTAGCCGCGCTCACACTGCCATCAAGATCGCGCCGCATTACAGCGAGCCCGTCGTGCATATTCTCGACGCCAGCCGCGCTGTGCCTGTAACCACCAGTCTTCTGAGCGACGATGGCAGGGAAGACTTTGTAGCCCAGCACCAAGCGGATTATGAAGCACTCCGCCGGGCCCACTCCGCACCACGGCAGGAAGTTGTGTCGATCGCTGCGGCCCGTGCGCGCCGCACGCCGATCCAATGGCGCCCCGAGGACCTTCCGGTACCCGCCTTTACCGGAGTGCGTGTTCTCGACAACTTTCCGCTCGCAACACTGTGCGAGTTCATTGACTGGTCTCCCTTCTTTCATACCTGGGGATTGAAGGGTATCTATCCCCGCATCCTCGAGCACCCTGATCACGGCGAGCAGGCGCGGCAGATTCTTGAGGATGCCAGGCTGCTGCTCAAGAAAATAATCGATGGCAGACTGCTGACGGCGCGGGGCGTCTATGGATTATTCCCTGCAAACGCAGTCGGCGATGACGTGGAACTTTACACGGACGCGGCCGGCAGCAACGTGCACGAGCGGTTTCACTTCCTGCGCCAGCAAGCGAACCGGGAAGGGAGCGAACCGTGCCGGTCACTCGCTGACTTTATTGCGCCGAAAGAGACCGAACTGCTTGACCACATCGGGGCCTTCGCTGTCACCACTGGCATCGGGCTCAAGGAAATGTGCGATCGCTTCCGTGCTGATAATGACGACTACAACGCCATCATGGCGGAAGCTCTCGCGGACCGGCTGGCTGAAGCTTTCGCAGAATGCCTGCACAAACGAGTGCGCGACGAATGGGGCTATGGCCGCGAAGAAACTTTCTCTCCTGCCGAGTTGATCCAGGAAAAGTATCGCGGCATCCGGCCGGCGCCCGGCTACCCCGCATGCCCGGATCACACGGAAAAGGGCCAGTTATGGCGTTTGCTTGATGTGCAGGCGAATACAGGCATGATGATCACCGAGTCTTTCGCCATGTGGCCTGGTTCGAGTGTAAGCGGCCTGTATTTTGCCCATCCAAAAGCGCGCTACTTTAGCCTGGGGAAAATCGGCCGCGATCAGGTGGTTGATTATCACGTGCGCAAGGGCATGAGCGTGGAAGAAGTCGAGCGCTGGCTGGGTCCGAATCTGAATTACGATCCTGCGAAGTAGTTCCGCATCGTCTAATGTGGATTGCACGCTGCGTAACAGCTTTTGCTCGAAGACGTCTGCCGCGCAACAATCGTAGACCCTCGTGTGTTGGACTGCCGTCTCCAGGCCCGCTGCCTTTAAGGTTCGCGTAAAGGTATTTGCTGTTGGATCACGAATTGCACCTTCAAAGACGCACGAGCCTCGCCAAGGCAGACAAAAAGCTTTTTCCCCGGCCCTTTGAAGCCGTACCGGACGTGGGCCACGCCGTCGGCATCAACGCCGGTGACAAGCGGCGGATTCGGATCAACCTCGTGAACGTCCGCGGTGTTGATAAAAGAAGCTGATGCCGCAATCAGCTTCTCTTGCAATCCGCTATCCACTGCGATCCGCACCTCCAGATCCGCATTGCTGTTTGTTTGACCACAGCCGGCAGTGAGCCCTGCGACGATGCTTTCACGGGAGACGGTATTTTGTTCGAGGAGGGGATTATCGCGGTACACGCGATAGAAGAAATCGTAGGCACTCGACGTTCGACTGAGAGGCCTCACCATGTGCAGATGGTCGGCGTGGATTTCCTGCGGGGGTGTCGTTACGTCACAGCCATAGGTCGCGCTGAAATAGCCGACGATGCGGGCGTGGGCCTTGACATAGCGGCCAAACCCGCTTTCAGGCGTTGTGTCCTCTGACTCATACGCGCAGAAGCGATGGATTGCATTCACGGTAGCATGCCCTCGCCAGTCACTTTCCAAGTGGGTCAGAAAGGAGTTATCGCTGGCATCGCTCAGGTCATTCAACAATGGGTCCTTGTCATAGATGGATGCCATGCGCGCGATCGATGATCCCTCATGCGGAGTGCCGTAGGATACGATAAATCTGACTCTTGCGGCCTCTGCTGGGTGTCTCAGCAGCATCTCTTCGACGAGAATCCCGCCAAGGCTATGAGCGATGAACACGACCTCCTGATGCTGCCAGACCTGGTCATGCTCGAGATGGTTCCATAAAATGTCGGCCAATTGCACGCTGGACATGCTGCCATGTGAAGCCGGCGTTGGATATTCGGCAACTTCAACATCAGAGTATGCAAAACGTGGGTCGGTTCGAACCATGTCAGGCCAGTAGGCACCATTCACCGCGCGCCATGAGTCGCGGCTGCCATGCAGACCATGCACAAAAACAATCACTCTCGCCCGCTTGCCAGGCGCTGCCGGGGCGGGTTGCCCCTTCGACTGAACAATCGGGGCCTTGGCCATGGCAGACTGGGCCATGCCGATGCTGCTAACAAGAAGCAGCCAGCAGATCAGAACAAGCATGGTGTTTAAGCTCAGTCGTCGGCTTCTGCTCATCTGCATTCAGGATACAGGCAGACTCTTATGCGATAGACACTCCGGCGCAAACCCGGATCAAGGCTAGTGCGCCTGTTTGCCGGTCGCGCGCTAACCTGACCCTGCCCGCCAACGATGCAAGCGGAGTGACTTTCTCTGCGACGCCCAACGGGCTGGGGTCGGGTGCAGGAAAGTACGGTGGCCGTTCGCAGTCGCTTTAAGATGACACGAAGGAGGTATGGTCTCCGAGTTGAGTGCGCACTACTTTTTGTGTACTCTGCCGTCTCCACGACGTCTGTACGCATTTGCGCCTATGTGGGACCGATAGAAGAAGAGGGATTTCTGCATAGTCAATCGGGAGGGTATTCGGAGGCCTGGAAAGATGAGCAACGGCAGTGTAAGGGAGATGCGCATGGCGCTTCCACTCAGCACGATTGTGCGAGCGGTCAGTTGACCGTGCGCGGCGGGCGAGTGCTTGCTGCCTTTGCTATCCTGCTGTGCAGTCTCTGGACAGGAGGAACGGCCGCGCCCGGTCAATCCCCGCTTGCTCAATCCACACCTGCTGCTCCCAGCCTGCTTACACAGGTACGAGACGTTCATGATCTGCCCGCAGCTCTCGCGGTCAATGCCACCGTGCATCTTACGGCAACGGTCTCCTATTACGATCCGGATGATGGAGTGATGTTTGTTCAGGATGCTAGTGGCGGCGTCTACATCAATACCGACAAGGCCTACCCGGTAAAGGCCGGGGATTTGGTGGAGATTGCCGGCCACGCCGCCGCAAGCTACCGGACCGAAGTCGCCATGGATCCCGTCATGCGCGTCATCGGCAAAGGCGGGAAGTTTGTCGCGCCGGTCTACGAGTACGCTGACCTGATAGCGGGACGCGGTGACTGCAGGCTCGTCCGCATTCGCGGCAAGGTGCTGGCCGCCGGGATTGAACAACATGAAAATGCGAGACGCGGGCACCTTGATATCGCTCTGCCCGGCGGTGAAGTGCAGGTGTATTTAGGCTCCTCCAAAGCGTTCCATCCTGAAACTTTACTGGATGCGATGGTGGAGGTGACCGGTGTAGCGGGCGGGGCCTTTGACGCGAAATACCAGTTGACCGGTTTGATGATGTATTCAACGGATGCGCAGATGGTCCGTGTTGAACAGCCGCCTTTGCTGAAGGTGGAGCAGTTGCCGCTGACCGATATCAATGAAATTTTTCAGACACGGGACTTTACAAATCACTCTCAGCGCGTCCGTGTACGCGGTGTACTCACTTACTACAAGCCGGGCGATTCAGCGGCTATTGAAAGTAATGGCAAAAGCATTTATGCGCAGACGCGACAGACGAGCAACTTAGCCATCGGCGATGTGGTGGACGTGTCCGGCTTTGCCAGCGATCGTGAATATGCACCGAGTCTGAGCCATGCGGCGATTGTCAGCACCGGCGTCAAGGGGAGAGTGGTTCCGCGGCCTATCAGCTACCAGCAGGCGCTCAGCGGCGAGTATAGTGACAACCTTGTCTCCATGGTCGGCAACCTGGCTACCGAACTCCACGACGCTCACACCGATACGCTCGTTGTTGAAGTAGACGGGCACCTGGTCAATGGCTACCTGGAGAGTAAGTCGTCCATGCCTGACTTCGCGCTTGGTAGTCGCGTCCAGGTGGTCGGTGTCTGCAGGATTCAACCGGGGGGTCCCTGGCGTACTCCTTACCTGTTTAGTCTGCAAATGCGCGATGCCCACGATGCGCGGGTCGTGTCGCAACCTTCATGGTGGACCGTGCGTCACCTGGCAGAGATTCTGAGCGCGCTCGCCATCATGGCCTTGTCCATCAGTGCGTGGGCCGTGATTCTTCGACGACGCGTCATGCAGCAGACAGCCCGCATAGAGCGCTCCATGAAGCTGGCCGATGAACGCAGCCGCATTCTCGAAAAAATCAGCTCAAACCACGCCCCCGATGTTTTGCTTTCCGAGATATGTGCTTCCGTCATGATGTTGCTGCCGGGCGTTCAATGCTCGTATTGTCTATATACCAATAAGGATGAAGCCATCAGTGAAGATAAAGATCGTAAAGCGGTCGCTTTATTCAGGCTGATTCTCAAGGGCGCTAACGAGCAAGCCTGTGGGGAAGTGATTGTCTGCGCGGATAAAAACTATCGGGTGCTCTCTGATCAGAAGGAGGTGTACGCGACGCTGTCTGAAATGGCGACGCTGGCGATGCGGCAATCGCTCCTTCATCAAAGCCTGGTTCATCATTCAACCCACGATCCTCTTACAGAGCTGCCCAATCGTCGGTTGAGTGAAAGCAAGCTTGGCAGCGCGCTCGAAGAAGCTGCCCGCAATGGCACGCGGCTGGCAGTCATCTACATCGATGTCAACTGCTTCAAACATATCAATGACCGATACGGACATAGGGTCGGCGATGTATATCTTCAGCTGATCAGTGCACGACTGCAGGCACAGATCCGCCTTGACGACATGCTTGCACGCATTGGTGGCGACGAGTTCCTGGTCATCGTGCCTCTGACGGCAGGCCACGAGTATGCGGAACATCTGACGCTTCGACTGAAGGCATGTTTCGAAGAACCTTTCTATATTGATGGTCACAGCATCGAAGGCTCCGCAAGCTTTGGCCTGGCGCGCTACCCGCAGGACGGCAGAACCGCAGAGGAGTTGCAGAGGAAGGCCGACTATGCCATGTACCTGTTCAAACGAAACGCTGCGAGCGCTTCCGACCAGGTGCAGCAGCTCGCCATCATTACTCCTGATGAACTTGAGTCTGCACTGAGTAGAGAGCTCTTCCGGCTTGACTATCAGCCGCAGTTTTCAAGCGACGGCCGGCTGACCGGCATAGAAGCTCTTATTCGGCTTGAGGATCCAATTCTTGGACGTCTTACCCCGGATGCGTTTATCTCGGTCGCCGAGCGCAACGATGTGATCCTCGGCATGGGAGCCTGGGTGTTGCGACGGGCATTGCAGGACGCCAGGCGCTGGCAGCTGGATACAGGTCCTGCCATGGTGATTGTCGTCAATATCTCAGCGCGTGAAATGAACGAACCAGGCTTCTCTGATCGTGTGCTTGCTGCTGTTACTGAAAACGCTTTTCCGGCAGAACGTCTTGAACTTGAGCTTACGGAGCGCAGCCTGGTTTCTGACCCTGACAATGCCGCCCGCCAATTACGCCGACTCAGGCAGGCCGGGGTTCGCATCTCGCTCGATGACTTCGGCACTGGCCAGTCAAGCCTCAGCCTGCTTCACAAATTACCGATCGACACAATCAAGCTTGACCGCAGCTTCATCGTCGCCATGGACGACGAACCGGAGGTTATTCCTATTATCGAGGCGATAGCCTTCATGGCCACACGGCTCGGCAAGCGGATCGTGGCTGAAGGCATCGAACATGTTGGTCCGGTGCCGGCGCTGCTCAAAATGGGCAAGCTCGAATTTCAGGGTTATCTACTGAGTCGCCCAATCCCCGCGGAAGAAGTAGATAACACCATCGAGACCTGGCGCAGAGGCCTCCCGATGCCGGACGCTTTCAACCGAACCGGCAGCCACATCCAGGACTAGGGAATAAGCATACTCACGCAGAGCTGCGAGTTCTTTTCTGCCTGTTGCTGGAGCCATCCTGAAGTTCACCCTTGAAATAGTTCAGGAATTGACAATCGTCATTTCAGTTTGCTTAACTTCCCTTCAGTTTGTTGAGGTTTGTCTGACGGAATGTTCCTGTCAGGGATCAATCCAAGTGCTGGGGGCCAGATGGTAGTTTTTAGTGGGACAGCCAGGTTTACTCCTAAATTAATATTGCGTGCAGTTCTTTCAGGCCTGAAGGAGTTCCAGGCCAGACGGGGAAACCGAAACAGTTCGGAACTCCCATCCAATAGAATCCTGCTGCCAAAGCTTGCTATCGGTAAGCGGATGCTCGCGTGTATCCCGATGCTCTTCCTGCCGATGGCGGCCCTCGCACAGAGCGGCAACCAAGGTTCGATCGATGGGACGGTCAAGGATTCGAGTGGTGCCGTCGTCTCTGCCGCAACAATAACAATCACCAACGAGGAAACGGGCGCCGTCAGAACCGCGCAGACGGACGCGCGCGGGTTCTTTGCAGTTGAGTCTCTGGAACCCGGTTCCTACACCGTTTCAGTTACCGGCCAGGGCTTCAATACTTCGATCATAAAGGGAGAAACAATTGCTCCCGGTCAACAACGCGAAAGCGACGCAACACTCGTCGTCGGGGGCGCTGCGCAGCAGGTGACTGTCCAAGCAGACGCAGTGCAGGTTGAAACCGAAAGCTCGGCGAATGGGAGCACAATCACCGGGAAAGAAGTGACTAACCTTATGCTCAACGGCCGCAACTTTCAAGGTCTCGGCCAACTCGCTCCCGGCGTCACGAGCACGCAAAGCGGCAACGGCTTGCCCGGCGGCGGACTTGGTGGTGGCACGAACCTGATCGTCAACGGTAATTCCGTTGAGTACACGGTCTATACCATCGACGGTGTCGAAGACATGAATACCGGCAATCTGTCTAACCTGAATATCCTGCCCATCGTTGATGCGATTCAGCAATTCAGCGTAATGAGTGATAACTATTCGGCTAAGTACGGATGGTCGGGTTCAGGACAGATTGTGGTGCAAACCAAGGCAGGCACCAGTTCCTATCACGGCGAAGCCTGGGACTATCTGCGCAATGACGCGTTTGACGCGAATAACTATTTCGATATCACCAAGGCCGCCCTTCATCAGAATATTTACGGCTATACCTTTGGCGGGCCGATTCCGAAGGTGCCGAAAACGTTCTTCTTTGCTTCGAACGAATGGAGATCAGCCAGTATCGGCCAGACCGCGACGGGCGCGGTGCTTACACCTGCCGAGCTATCGGGCAATCTGGCAGGCAGCCAGACACTTCCCGCCGGTGGCCTTGTGCTTGATGCTCACAGCCAGGCACTGCTTGCCTCCGAAGGTCTGACTAACTGCCTGGTTGCACCTGCCCCGGGCAGTACTAAGGTCACTGCCATTAATCCTGCTTGCATCAACAAGGTATCGACCACGATTTACCGCAATTATGTTCCGACCCCAAATAATCCCGGAGGTGGCTTTAATAACTACATCAACCAGAAACCGGAAAAGCTGAACCAGTTGGACTACACCTACCGTGTTGACCATTCTTTCTCTGAAAACGAGACACTTACCGCCCGGGCAATGTATGAAGAGGTTAACCAGCAATATCCCTATGACAACTGGTTTGGCTCGCCCTACAGCACGACCACGGATTCCTTTTACACGACCGGTTCGAATCTGCTACTTCGCTTGAATTCAGTGCTGACACCAAAACTCGACAACATTGCCACGCTGGCCTACTCAGACGACAAGCCACGTATTGCGAATACTTCAGGGAACACTCAACTACCGGCGGGCTTGGCCATTACACAGGCGTTTCCGGGTGCAGACCCACTGAACCGTATCCCCACCATCAGCTTTTCCAAGGGTTATAGCAGTGTAGGTGTCGGCACGCAGCCTATCCACGCGTCCGATGGTGAAGGCATCATCAGTGATGATGTCAGCTATGTGAAGGGCAGCCATGTATTACAGGCTGGCGCGATGTATGTCTTCGGCATCAAGCGTCAGAATGTATTCACGACACCGCAGGGCAGCTTCTCCTTCAGCGGTACGCACACTGGCCCGAACGGCAACGGAGATCCAGTAGCCGATTTTCTACTAGGACTCGACACCACCTACAGCCAGAATAGCAACCAGAAAAGCGGCTCGTATCACTATCGTCAAGGCGAAGCTTATTTCCAAGATGACTGGAAGCCAACTCCGAAACTTACGTTGAACCTGGGACTGCGCTGGTTCTATTTCTCGCCTGACACGGTAAGCGGCGACGAAGTCACCAACTTCAATCCTGCGACCTACAGTGCCACAGCAGCCCCCGTAGTCACTACCGGCGGCACCTTGCTGGCGAATGGTGCGAATGTTCCAGTCAATGCTGCAGGAGGGACAGCGAACCTGCTGAATGGGCTCGTGTTCGCTGGCCAGAACGGTGTTTCAAGCGGATTCTTTACAGCGAACAAGAAAGCGTTTGCACCACGCGTCGGTTTTGCTTATGCGCTGGGCGATGATGGCAAGACATCTGTTCGCGGCGGCTATGGTATCGGCTACACACGAGAAGCAGTCGAACAAATCTATGGAATGTTCGGAACCAATCCACCTTATAACGCAAGTGCAACCGTCCTTAACAGCTTGATTAGTAATGGAACCGCTGGAAGCGCCGGCGCACCATCGCCACAATCGCTCGATGCTATCGATACGTCTTCCGTTGGGCCGTCGCAGACGCAATCCTACAGCTTGTCATTTCAGCGTCAGGTTCTACCTGCCGCCATTGCTACGGTAGCGTATGCAGGCAGCGTTTCCAGGCATCTTGAGACGCAGGCTTATAACCAGAATGAGAATCTGCCGGTATCGGCACCAACAGTGGGTGGCAATGTCGCTGGTAGTGAATGTCTGGCTACCGGCCAGGCGCCTTCAGCGTCTTACGACTTCGACCCCTGTATCAATGGATCTAAAGTCAGCCCTTATGTCACTGTGCCTTACCTCGGATACACCTCAATTACCAGCCAGGCATTTCCGGGAAGCTCCAATTACAACTCGCTGCAAGGTCACATTGTCTATAGATCGAATGCCTTGCAGCTGGACACTGCCTATACCTATAGCAAGGTGCTCACGGATCTGGGTGGATCGCAGGGTGCCGGAAATGGTGGTTCGATTGGTGTAGGTGCTCAGGACTGGAGAAACCTGGGACGTGAATACGGCACACCGGACTGGGACCGCAAGCACGTGTTCACAACCAGCATTGTGTACGACCTCCCGTTCTTCAAACAGTCCAACGAACTGCTCAAACAGTCTCTCGGAGGTTGGAGCTTCGCAGGTCTGACTATTCTTGAGAGTGGTTTTGCGCTGTCACCAGGCTTGTCTACTTCAACAAATGGTGAGGCTACCAGGCCTGACGCCGTGGGCCCGGAACAGAAGGTTGGGAAGTTCAGTGAGTGGTTCAACACCGCGAACTATAAACAAGCGCCTTACGGTTTCTACGGAGATGCGTCGAACGGAAGTATCCGTGGGCCAGCCGAATTCACGGGGAATACCGCGTTGTATAAGACATTCCCGGTCAAAGAAAAGCTTAACGTCCAGTTTCGGGCGGAAGCCTTCAATGTAGCCAATCATCCTAACTACTCCGCAGTGTCTACCGGCTACGGAGCCGGCAACTTCGGTGTCGTGACAAGCGCTCTCGATCCAAGAATTCTTGAATTCGCATTACGCGTCAACTTCTAGCTATTTTGGAGTTAAGTCTCAAGGGCAGCATGCGTTTAGTGCGCATGGCTGCCCTTACTTGCGTTAGCTACTCTGTTGCGACAGTCCGCCCATGAACGGATCGCTGAAGCTTGGCTGTCCTGTTTCGACATGTCCTGCATAGCGCATCGTGTCGCTTGAACCATCGCGAGTGACTGTGAAATCATACCAGCCGTGGTTGCGTGTGACATGCATTGCGACTGAAGCTTCCTGACCGGGAGCGATCTTCCCCGTCACCCTCTCTGCTTGGTAGACGTTGTCCTTGATGATGAACTCTGCCTGCGCAATGGACTTGTTTGCAAGAGTTACTTGCATAGTTGGGGCCAGCATGTTTCCATGGCGTCCGTAGTTGGTGCGAACCAACAAAGACACCGAATGAGCAGTGCCGTTAAACGACCGGTAAAAACCGTTGGGACCATAGACTTCGATCTCGTAGCTGGAGTTGACGAACAAAGATAAGGGTACTTTCCTCGTTAGGGCTGCGCCTGGCCTTACCGCGTAGGTGGCAGACATCATCCCGCCATTGCTGGCGTTCCCAGTCTTCAAATTGCGCAGATACACATTGAAAGGCGCGCCCGCGGACTTAGCACCAAAGGTTTGGTCTGAAGCAACCAGGTGTAAGTCGAAGTGGGTTCCGTCTTCATTCAAATTGCCGTCAGCATAAAGCTCATAGGGAAGCGCGCACGCTGGCCGAATACCTCTCTCCTGCCGGGGAAATAGCTCTGAACGCGCGGGGACGAGATTGATCTGCGCGATCTCCTCAGGGGTTAGCCTCTTGTAGTTCGAGGGAACCTCCTTGAACCTTGCTTTCTCAATGCTCACGACGAACTTATCCCGATCCAGCGGGGAAAGGTCGGGTTCCTTGGGGTCATAGGTTCGGAAGACCGAAGTAAGGTCTCCAGAAATGGCACGCCGCCACGGGCTGATGTTTTCTTCATGCACTGTCTTGCCGGACTTGGCCATCACGAAGTGCTCGAGAAACATAAGTGTAGAGGTGTGATCAAACAGTTGAGAGTTGACCCACCCGCCGCGGCTCCAGGGGGAGGCAATCACCATCGGTACGCGAAAGCCCATGCCGATCGGCCCGGAGCGGGCTTCTGTCTCCTTTACTCCCTGGCCAAGTTCATCTTCCTTGTAGGCGTACTCCAGCCCCGTATCAATGCCGGTTGACGCCCCTCCGGTTTCCGGACGTTTCGGGTCAGCGGCAACGAACGAGGGCGCGTGGTCAAAGTAGCCGTCATTCTCGTCATACGTAAGAATGAAGATCGTCTTCTTCCATACCTCCGGGTTCTTGGTCAGTATGTCCATCACCTCGGACACATACCATGCTCCATACCAGGGCGATGTCGGATGGTCAGAAAACTTTTCGGGCGCTGTCAGCCACGAAATAGTTGGCAGCTTACCTTCACTTACATCTTGACGAAACTGGTACAGTACATCGCCTTTCGGAACCCGCATCGTTTGTGGGTGTTCTTTGTCCTCAAAAGTCAAAGGGAGAAGATCATGGTAGTCTGCGTCGCGAGAGTTTGTCGTGAAGGCTGCATGATGAAGAGTGCGCTCACTTTGAGAAAGTTGCTGATATCTCGCATCACCTGCTTTTGCGATTGATGCTTCGATGGATCGGATGCGAGTATGGATTTCATCCAGCTCGGACCTGAGCCTGGCCGCCGTCGCTGTATCTCTTTGTTCAGCTATCCCGGTTGTTAGTTTCGCAGCCTGAACAGAAAGCTCTGAGACCATTTGCTGTGCGGCTGGAATATAGCCCGGATAGGCTTCCACGTTATAAGCTGCGAAACACTCAAGGATATTGTCACTGAAGTTAGAGAGCCATGCATCCTCGTCTCCGGAGAGACCGGAGCGAGTGAGCTCATTCTGGTAAGACTTCCAACTGATACCGGCTTCGTGCAGTCTTTCAGGGAAAGTCTTCCAGGTAAGTCCCCCGCCATCTATCTGCTCGTTGCGTATGTAGACTTTGCCATCCCGGCTTTGCGTGTCTCTGATCGTCCCTGTCCAGAAGAAAGAACGATTGGGCGATGTGCTGGTCATGACCGAACAGTAATTCTGATCACACACAGTAAACGCATCAGCGAGAGCGTAATAAAAAGGAAGGTCTTCGCGTGTGTAGTGGCCCATCGTCAAAGGCAGCTCAGCATGCTCAGCATCTGGCCGCTTGGCGTCCAGCCAGCCGTCGTGGCGACCTTCATTCCACGCATCCACCTGGCTTTGTCGGGAGTGGGGTAGCGATCCCATCCAGGTAATGCGCGTGTCTTTGATGTCCAGTCGCCACGGAGCGTAAGTGTTGCCGGCGGCATCACTTTGTACAAAGACGGAGTTTCCATTTGGGAGCCTGATGGCGCGCGGATCGTTGAAGCCTCGCACCCCCTGGAGCGTACCGAAGGTATGGTCGAAGGATCGATTTTCCTGCATCAGGATCACAACGTGTTCCGCGTCTAGGAACGTGGAGCCGGGCGTCGGCGCGATCGCGTACGCGCGCTGAATGGCCTGAGGAACGAGGCCCGCGGCGGCCGATGTCATGGCGGCAAGCTTGAGAAAATCGCGACGCGTCTGCATAGGTGCTTTTCTCACAATCACATGAATGGAATATCAACGAGCGCAAAGTCCATTCTACTGCGTGCGCTCATGCTGGAAACAACTGCCTCCGCAACGATAGGAGGATTTACGTTGCTAGAAGCTGGTGCTCAGGCGTAGCGAAAAACTTCGTCCAGGCCCGATAGCATTGCCCGAGAACAGGCCTCCGAAATCAATGACGTTCAGGACATTGTTCAAGTTTTGGCCGTCAACCTGGAAGCGCGCCGTGACCCGGTCGGTTTTGTAAACCTCTACCCCGCCACTCGCATTCGCCTGGAAGGCGGGATAGATGCGGCCGCGATTGAAGTCAATCCGATTCAGCACCTGTTGACCATACTGAGCAAGTACAGTCGCAGCGTCTCCATCAAAGTCGAAGGGCAGGCCAGAGTCAAACTGCACGCCGAAGGCGCTCCAAATGCGCGGCGTCCATTGATAGCGGGCGCGTCCACGCACAGTATGGCGCTGGTCCTGCGAATCGGGGAAGTGGCCGCTCAACTGGGAGGCGGCAGCGCTCGCGTCGGAGCCAAAAAAAAGGCCGCCGGTTACGGGAAACCATGCGTTTCCTACGAGATAGGAATAGCTACCGTACCCGGAAAAGTGATGCCAGTCCGGGACCTCTACCTTCCCTTCAAGACCGTAAAGAATCGCTTTCCGGAAGGAGATAGGAAAGCTGATCGTGGTGTTGAAAATCTGGCTGTCATCAGCGTAGTTATCAACGACCCTCCGAAAATAATTACCTCCCACTTTCAAGTGGTCTGCAAATACCTTCGACAGGCCGGCCTCGTAGTAATCACCGACCGAAGGCTTTACCGGGAGACTTAGAAAGCCGGTCGAATCAATGGAAGCCAGAGCGGAGGAACTGGAGAGAAGAATATTCTCAGACGAGGGCGTCTGGAAGATACGGTCATAGGAGAAGTGGATGACTGCACCGCTCGATTTAAAATAATGAGAGATTGCCAGTCGCGGCTGAACTTCATGCCTGTTCAACAGCAATTGGTAATGGTCCCATCGCAAACCTGCATTGATGGTCCAGTCACGCAGCCGGATCGTGTCTTGTACGTAGGCAGACTGCTCCAGGTCTGGGCGATTCGCTTTGTAGGCGAATGACGCCGGCGAGCCAGGATCAAACTGGCTTGCATCCGTAATCAGGTAGCTTAGATTTTCGTTCAGGAAGATATTGTCTGACTCAATTCCTGCCTTCCATTCATGGTGGCCCCGGTCAAAGGTAAAGCTCCCTTTGAAGTATCCTTCGCGAAACCAGTTATGTTGTGTGACCGCGATCGGCGTTGATTGTGGGTTGGAATAAAAGTCATTCGAGTTATCGCGAACCATGCCGCGTAAATTCGCCGTGGCTTTCTCAGAAAAATAATGATCGTAGGAGGCGACGCCCATGGTCTCGAAGTTGTCTGCCGTCTGCCGCTGCCCGGCTGCCTGCTGCACCATTTCGTTCGGAATGTCATAGCGCGACAGTTCATGTCTCACGGTGAATTTAAGCCGATCGTTGTCTGTCAGGTCACGCGCATAATCCCCTGAAAAGTCGCCCAGTGTTCCTGTGTTTGAATAGTTCTGCGGGACGACCGGATTCAGATAGTGGTCTGTCCTGCTACCGCTTGCGCTACCACCTGCCAGGTCTTTTCCATGCACATATTGGCCCTTGGCGAACGCACCTGCAGAGTCGTAGCTGCCACCCGAAAGCACCGTCTCCCCATGGAAGCCGGCTGTCCGATCCTCCAGCGTGTTCACTTCAACGACTCCGCCCATTTTGCGGCCGTACTCCGCCGGTATTCCTGCTGTATAGATACTGATGGATTGAACGTCGTCGGCTTCGATCTCCGGTCCGAAACTGGGGGAGCGATTGTCGGTCAATGGAATACCATCCACCACAAATTGTGTTTGATATTCTGAACCCCGCGGATGCAGCACCGCGTTCCCTTCGTACAGCCAGCCCGGCTGCGAATTTACCAGGTCCTGCAGGTCACGCCCGGGAACAGAACCGAGTCGGTCGCGGATAAATCCTGAACCTATCTGGTCTACGGAGCCAGGCTGGTCAGGGTCAACCAGGGTCTGCGTTGCTTCCACCTCGACGGTTTGTTTCAGCGTGCTCAGTTGCAGCGCGACGGTCGTATGCGTTGGCAAAGAAGAACGAATTTCCACAATCTGGATAGAGGGCTTAAAACCTGCTTTGAGGACCTCCACCTGGTAGATGCCGTAGGGTAGGCTTCGTGCGTCGAGGCTACCCTGGTCACTGGTCATGAATGTATTACGATATTGATTCGCTGCACTGACAATCGTCACGGAACACTTCACGGCCAGACCCGAAGGATCAGTAACCTTCAGGTTCAATTCACCCGCGTTTATCTGGGAAAGAACAGGAACCGCGCAAAGCGTGAAGCAGATGAAAAGGGCGAGAACGTGTCGCATACAAGACATATTCCCCAAGTCAGCCTTTTGTTCAGACTATTTGTGCGGCATTGTCACGCATACTTGAAAGAGCTAGCATGCAGCTAGAGCCGGTTTGATGGATACGATTAGACAGATGGCGGTTTTACCTTTTGAAAATGCAGAGAAGCTCGGCGGTCCGCTCGCTTGCGCCTTCCCAGGCGAGGACTCCGAAAAGAGGCATCTGGTGCTGCACCTTTACAACCAGTTCCATGCCCGCATTCTCAAGTACGCCCTTACCTTCGGCATTCCGTTTCATGACGCGGAAGACATTGTGCAGGAGACGTTCTTTTCCTTGTTCCGCCATCTGGAACTCGATCGACCGCGTTCAAACCTTGCAGGATGGCTCTTTCGCGTAACCCATAACCTGGCGTTGAAGCGGCGAGCGGGCAATCAATCGATAAGCAAAACACTGGTCAGTCATCAACCGCTAGATAATTATCCGGGACCGGGTTGCACTGCAGAAAGCGACCTTGTCTTCCACCGGCAACAGCGGCAACTGCGTTCGATTTGGCAAGTGCTTCCACCAACAGATCGTCACTGCTTGTATCTGCGTGCTGAAGGCCTGAAGTATCGAGAGATAGCCGAGGTGGTGGGCATTTCGCTCGGAGCGGTTGCCGCGTCTCTGTCTAAATCCCTGGCTCGTATGTCGCGTGTTACAGGTGGTGAGTAAGGCATGCAGGGAAAATTGCCACACCTTTCCGACCAGCAGCTTCTCCAGTTCATAGATCGCGAGCTTCCGTCTCAACGCTTGACGCAGATACGCGCGCACCTGGGCGATTGCAGCGTTTGTTGCGACCGCCTCGGGCAGCTTGAGGCGGCCTCCAACGTCTTTTACGACTTCCATCAGAATGAAACTGAAAGCATCGGATCGTCAGGCCTGGCCGGACATGCGCGTCTGAAGAAGAGGCTGGCCGAAAGCTTTCGCGGGACAGCCCCATCGACCACCATGTCGAATTCCACGCACAACTTTCGAACGGCAGGCTGGTCGGCTGCTGCATGTCTGCTCATCCTCCCGTTAATGATGGTCGGCAGTCGAGGCGGATCAAAAGCAGCGAATGAATCCGCATCACTTGATGCTCAAGCCACCGCGTTGCCGATGAGGACAATCACGCCGGGAGCTAAACGTGTTGTTGCTCTAAGCGAACTATGTGAAGGCGATCTTGACAATGACCCGCCCGTTGAACCCGCACTGGAAGAAGCCGTGTTCACGGAATATGGGTTGTCGCATGCATCCGCATCTTCAGGCGCCTACCGGCTTGATTACCTGATCAGTCCTGCCCTGGGCGGCGATGATGATCTTCGCAATCTCTGGCCCCAACCGTCTTCTTCCACCGAATGGAACGCGCAAAAGAAGGACCAGCTCGAAAGCCATCTTCATGAAATGGTATGCAGTGGAAGCCTGCCCCTGGCCACGGCGCAGAACGCCATTTCAACAGACTGGATCGCGGCGTACCGGCGGTACGTCAGTATAGACAACTCCTGAACTTCGCATGGCGAGCATGCAGCTTTATTCCAGGCTCATGATGCTATGCCTGCGTCCACGTCAATAGGACTAAATTCTATCTGCGCGAGTTAATTCACGCTGCCGCCGTTAGAGGAAGCAGAAGGTGGCAATAGTTCCCAGTCGCCCAGGTGGATGGGGCCCAGCAGCGGATCAATACTCCCCGCATTTTGTGCCATGGCGGCAATCACCGGCGACAATGTCAGTAAGACGGACAGTCTGCGCCGCCCTGCGCCACTCACCTAGATAGCACAGCCGCGCGGCGCGATCTCACGGCCTGCTTGAAGGGATAGCAGAGAGCCACAAATTCAAACAGCGGGAAGACCCTCCTGACTCGGCGTCTGCGGTCGCACAAGCACCCGCAAGTCCTCAGGCGACACGCTTGTACGCAGCACCCCGTCGCCTTGGTCATGGGGATGAAGAAAAGAATCTCAGAAAACCGATAGCTGATTAGTTTGTCTGCAGATGGTCACGATCCGGAAGCGCTGGGAAAGGCTGGTGGGGTTCAGTCTGGTACCAGTAAGCAACCGATGCAATGTCATCCATAAGTGGCAGATATCTACCCCCGCTCTGCCATCCCAGCGCCTGGATCGTTACATGAAGATCTCCCGCAAAGCGGACCGGATCCGTAATGTGCCAACGGTATAAGCCAAAGCGTTCCTGTGATTCGTAGAGTCCATCTGGCTTGATCACCTGGACGAGACCTGAGTATGGCGAGGTGAACTCATCATATTGATGAGTTGTCTGGTTCTCAAAATTATAAGAACCTCCAAAGTAGTCTTCTGTGCCCGTACTGTTGATGGTAGGGAACTCCTTATCGCCATCAATATAGAATTTGACTTCTCCTTCTCCCCACCATCCGCTGTTATGAACGCCCCAGGCCATGTATGTTCCGACATATTGGCCGCTACCCTTGATTCCATCCACGATGGTGTAGACCTGCTTATAGGGAAGCGGGTTTGTTCTTCGGAACTGGGCATGGAAATAAGCTGCATCCGCGGGAACCGTGGTCTTGGTATAGTCAACCTCAAAGTAGATAGTCATTGGTTTGTCATCAAGATTGCTCAGAGTCAGTCGAGCTTCTTTTCTAAACGGCATCTGCCAGTAAGAATTGAACGCGCTCCCAGGATTGACACAGACGGGCAGCGACGACAAACGTGCATACTGTCCCCAGCCCATCGCAAAGAAGTCACCTACCGGCACCTCTACAGAAGGGCTTTGCTCACCGTCCCAATACATTCTGAGGATGGACAGTCGCCAGTTCCCGGTGGGCGTCATCCAGATGTGTTGAATTGCACCTTCTCCTGCGATGTGGGCCAGCGTAAAGGTTTGTCCCGGCGCAATGACAATGAACGGATTCTCCTTCCATCCTTGTCCTAACTCCCGTGCCGCATGGGCAGCAGTTCCTTCCTTGATCATGCCTCCATGCCCCTTCTCTCCTGTAAGGTTCTCCGGAGTAATGGAGAACGACTGAGCCGATGACAGGCGGTCGAGATTTCCCAGGGTGGTATCCAGGCCGTTGTTAGGTGCCTGCGCAAGCAATGCGGAGCAGCTTAGGAGCCACGCAGTCATGACCAGTATTCGAGCTCTCATCATTCGCTCCTTCACCATTCAACGCTACTCGCTATTAAAGTCCAATTCTCTTCTATCACCACCAATTGCTTGAAACAGGGCCGCCATTCAGTATTCACCTGAACCAGGTCTGAACAGCGGCCACAAGGCAAAGCTAAAAGTCGACACGGATAGCTGCCTGAAGCTGGCGTGACGGACCAGCGCCCAGGCTCATACCGAAGTTCGGGTCGTCGATGTTGGAATCAGGAGTAGAGAAGTTCGGATGGTTGAAGAGGTTGAAGCCCTCCAGCCGAAACTGCAACGTAGCATGTTCATGGAGAGCGAAGTTTCTCAAAACGGAGGCATCCATGGCCACGCTCCGGGGACCGTACATCGAGTTACGTCCAACGTTGCCGTAAGTGCCGGCATCAGGATCACTGAATGCGTTGATATTCAACTCAGGACCGACGGGCGGATTCAGCGGGTGGGTATGCGGATCCACCCCGGGCACCAAATTCGGCCGTTCAGCGCCGTCTCCAGTGGGGGTACCTACGTCAGTGCCAAGCGTGTACGGCGTTCCACTTGCAGCACTGACAATGCCATTCAGCTGCCAGCCATGACCCAGCCCGCTTGGCACTTTGGGGATGCCGGGCGCTTCATAAACGAAATCGGATTCGAAGTAGTTCCGTTGATCGTAGTCAGCCGGTCCATATTCTGCGTACAGGTTGTTCTGGTTTTGAAAGGCGCTGGAGCCAAAGGTAGAACCGCCATAATCCATCGCACGTGAGTAGGCATAATTCACATTCCAGGTGAATCCTTTTACCGCCTGCTGTTTGTACTTGATCTGTATGCCATGGTAGTTTGCCCCGCAGCATGGTTCGTAGACATTCACCGTCCCAAAATTCGGGTTAGGTCGATTGCCATCAAGATCAGGTTGATTCTGATCAAACACCGGACTCAGGTTGTCATTCTGATTGCCCACATACGCTACCTCGAGCGAAGCATTCTTTCCCAGTTGACGCTGCACTGCCAGGTTCCACTCGTAGGAGTGGCTGTTCTTCCAGCGGTTCTTCGGCAGGCCGTACACGTTGGGCGGAAAGAGGTTCGAAAGATTGGGCGGGAAAGGAAAGCCTGTGAGCGTTGGGTCCTGGAAGTCGAAGACGATTCTGCTTTGACCAGCCCAGTTATCCACCAGTTCCTGCACCTGGGCTACGTTGATGTCATTGTAGAAGACCCCGAATCCGGCACGAATCACAGTTTTGCCGTCGTCAGTCGCGCGGTAGGCAAAGCCGATTCTCGGTGCCAACTCAGTCTTTGGCATCTTCGTTACAGGCGTACCCTCGGGATCAAGCGCTCCCGTGGCGGCATCATAGTTCTCCAACCGGTTGTGGGCTTCACCCGGATCAGTGTCATAGGTGTAGCGGAGCCCAAGATTTGCCGTGAATCGTTTGCTGACCTGCAGATCATCCTGGATAAAAGCGTTCGAATACAGCTCGCGTATTCCTGTCGTCGGATAACCAAGGGTAGCCACAAAGTAAGGGTTATTGGCTGCGAACTGGTCAAGTGTAAGGAAGGTCATGTCCTGCTGGAAGTTCAGCAGCTTATTCTGCTGGTCACGGATGAACTGGACGCCGAACTTGAACTGGTTCTTCCCCTTCACCACGGAGAGAGTGTCGAGGTAGGTGAACGAGGCATTGCCCACATGGATGTCAAACTCCGCCGGGCCTGTTCCTGTACCGCCGGTGCCGATGCTGAAAATAAACGGCTCCTGCCGGATAGTCGGATTGTTCGAGGACAAGTCGTTATAACGGACGCGGTTCAAGGCAAAACTTGCTTCGTTATAGACAGTCGGGCTGATGACCTTTGTGTAGGACACGCGCGCTGTTTGCAGCAACCCGGGCACGGAACGAGCCTGGCCCTGCGCTACCCCGAAGTAGTTTAATGTTGACGATTGATTGCCATTCCATCTGGCACTGATCGTGTCGCTCGGGGTCAGCTGGTAGTCGACCTTGACCGACCCGGAGTTCTCCCGCAACTGGTTGCTGGTGGTTTCGTTGAAGAAACCGAGTCTAGGCTCCTGCGTGCTGACGCCCGCATTCGGCAGGGGCAACTGCGCCGCAATGGGCTGTAATGCAGCAGGTAGCGTGGCACGGAAGGCTGCGGTTGGAACCAGCACGTCGTAAAACGTCACACCGCTCAGTTGGCGAATGCCTTCATAGTTGCCGAAAAAGAAAAGCTTGTTCCGTTTGAGGGGACCACCCAGCGTCCCGCCGAACTGGTTCAACCGGTCCTCCGGCTTCACCAGGGGTGGAGCATCAAAATAGTTCCGTGCATCGGCGGCCTCATTGCGAATGTACTCAAAAGCGCTGCCATGAAAGTTGTTGGTGCCGGATTTTGTCACGATGTTGAAAATGCCCCCGTTGGACGATCCCCACTGGGCTGAGAAGTTGCTGGTCTGCACCTGCACTTCTTCAACCGCATCTACGCTGGCCCGGGTCAGGCGCTGGCTGGAGTTGTAGGCCGCACCGGAAAATCCTGAGTCAATCTGACTCGCGTCAGTGCCGTCTACGGTAAAGGCGATGCTTGATTGGAAGTAGTTCGTGTTTGCACCATTTGTACTTGGCAGGAGACCCAGGCTTTCCGTGATGTCGCGCCCGTTAAGCGGCAGGTTCATCACCTCCTTGCTGGAGATGACGTCGCCGATCTCGGAGGAGGCGGCCTGCATAAGCGGCGCCTGACTCGTAACCGTTACGGTCTCTTGCGTGGCTCCGGGCTGCAGAGCCACATCCACTCGCTTTCGTTCGGTCGCCGCGAGCGTTACATTCTCAACGATGGTTTGCTTGAAACCTGCCGCTACAGCCGTTACCTGGTAAGTGCCGAGAGCAAGCACCGGTGCTACAAAATTGCCGGAAGCATCGGCCGTAATCTTTGTCGTGGCCCCAGTCTGCAGATTATGCACAGTAACGTGCGCACGGGGAACACCGGCGCCCGTTGAGTCTTTTACTAAGCCCAGGATGCTTCCCGCTTCGAGCTGGCACCAGCCCTGTTGCGTCGCCAGCAGCAAGCCCAAGAGCATCACCGTAGTGCGCAGCCAGAAATTGAGTGTTCCGAATGGTGATTCGCCTCGTTGTCCCTTACTTCTTCTGTTGAGAAACGCAATTAGCTCCATGCTTGTTCTGCTCCTCTAGTGTCACCTGCGCAGCCGGGTCACATTGAAACGTTTAAAAGGCAGGCTGGAGTTAATCACATTCACACAAACACTGTCTATCAGAACTTTATAAGCTTTCCTCAAACGGGTGCTTACGTACGAGGCGACTCCAAACCCTCACCCACCATCGCAGCAAAAAGCATTTGTCTCCCAGCATCATGTTCGACGTTCGTCTTTGTTTGCGCTGATGGTTCGTAGTCGGAAGTTTGCGGGTTCGTGACTCACTGGAACAGGCTGAAGGTTGGAGGCGCGGGTCGGGATCGAACCGACGCATAAAGGTTTTGCAGACCTCACGGGCTGTATTGTTGGAACTGGTAGGAAGTTGTATGTTATTGGATTTATTGACGCTTCTGCGAGAGTGATGCAAGGGAATACAAGCGGAAACACGCAGGTACTCCCTACAATTTTCCCTACAGTGAAGGCTGTACTATCCTTCACAGAAAGCTGAAAGGAACTCGATGTACATAACGGTGTACGACGAAATTGGTAATCATCCAAGCTATGAGGTTGACGCGGTTCCGCGGATCGGCGAGAGGCTTCACCTAACGTTTAGCCGTGGCGGCGGTCCTTTGAAAACCCACATGTATCGAGTTGTGGACGTAGAGTATCGGCTGGATAATTCGTTGGGATCTCAGGTCGCCATTCTCACCAAAGAAGAAATTAACCCAGAGCAGTGGCCTAGCTAGGAGCTATAGGTACCCCACCAGTTTCGCCGCCGCGCAGTCGCCCTCTTCACTCTTCACGGCCGACACCAGCGCCGCAGAGTTCGCGCCGAACACCACCAGGCTGATCTCCTTCAGCACGGCGCGGGAGATGACACGCACGCCATCCTTGAAGCTGAATCCATTCTTGGGAAGCTGGAAGCCGACAGACAGCGCCTTCAGCACGCCAGCCTTGAGCCGTGAATAGGCCTCAGAGCCTGCGACAGTATCGAGGAGTAGTCTTCCCTTCACCATGAGTCCCTGGGGCGTCTCGGTGACAGTAGCGAAGCCGATGGGATGGTCTGTTTTGTGAGCGAACAGAAGCGGGATCTGCTCACCTTCGGCACTCTTGAAGGTTCCCGGCTCGATGCGATCGCCGTGGTGGTCGACGTTGCCGTATGCGGCCGCGGTGCCCTCGAAAGAGCCATCCTCATTCAGCGACTTTATTGTTAGCGATTGGTTCAGGATTTCCATTGCTTCCTCCTTCGTGTGGGACCAGGTTCGCTGGCCGGTTCAATTTGTCAGTGCCTTCGATGAACGGCAAATCCTCGGCAAGTCGCACATCCGCGACCGTGAGGAAGCCAGCATTCAGCCCCTGGCTGTATGCCGTGTAACGGGATTGCTGATCGCCGCGCACCAGCTTGTTGATGTCGAATCGCGCCAGAAACTGCGTGCGGCTCGGCAGCAGCTTGAAGTTCAACTCGGCTTCGATCGAAGCGCACAGCGGCGCAATGCTTTGGGTACAGAACAGCTGCATCTCGCTTTCGCTGGAGCTATAGGAAACGCGGGTCATATCGCCGATCAGGGTAGGCGGGACGCGGAACCATCGTGCGATCTCGACCACGCTGAACTGTCGGGACTCAATGAATTGCGCATCCTGGCTGGACATGCCGACGGTCTGGATTGTCATGCCGTCGTACATGACGACCGCTTTACCGGCATTCATGGCGCCTGCGAATTTCTTGGCGAAGTCTTCGCGCATGTCGGACAGCTGATCCGCTCGCAGCGAACCTGGCACGGTGATGACTGTGCCGAGACGCGCATTGTTGCGCATCAGGCTGCCAGCGTGCGCGTCCTGTGCCAGTGCAAGGCCGATGCCCTGCCGCGCCATACCGACGATGCTCATGCCGACGATGCCATCGAGCGACGGGCCTTTGAAGTGGAGGATGTCCCGGAAGTCGTACGTGTTCCGCTGGCCGCCGAAGTAGTAGCGGTATTCCACATTCCCGTCTCTGACTTCGACAGTCACGCCTTCAGGACGCAACGGCCAAAGATTGACGGCATTCCCGACGCCGTCCCGCTCGATCACGGAATAGTGATTGCCGTGCAACAGGATATGCATGATCGCCGTTTGAAAGAACGTGAAGCTGCTCATAAACTCGTTCGGCTGCGAGTGGATGAGGTTGTACAGCGGATGGCCGCCCTCGATCAGTCTCGAGTTGCCGAGATCGCGATAGACGTGCAGAGGGAGCGCCGCGGTCGTCTCAGAGAGCAGGCGCACGCATGCAGCGACAGCCGAGACGGACAGCGCCCGTTCTGGTGTGACAAGCTCCCCCGCCGTGGTCGGTGCGAAGAGTGGAAGCTCGGTGCGGTAGCGGTTCGGCCAAGTGAACACACGAGCGAGGTTTTTCGTGATTGCTTCAAAGAATGCCATGAGGTCTCCGCAGAGGACGCGGCCCACCAGGTTCGATGGAGCCGCGCCGCCTGTGACTAGCCGGTGATGCCGGTAAGTTCGACAAAGGCCGCCGTGTGCAGTACCTGCCAATCGGCGCGGAGAGTTGCCCTGCAGAGCGTCTGATCGCGGCTGAAGGCATTTGCAGCGACTGCAGGGTTCACGCTGGTGTCCATGTATCCGCCTTCCCGGGAGACTTCGATCTGGATAGAAGCCCTGAGACCAAGCCCTAACTCGCTCCAGTCGCCGACGAAAGCAGATGAGCCGCTACCCTGCGGTATCTGGTTTGAGACCAGCCGCTGCAGGCCGGTGAATGCCGGCGGTGGGACCAGATAGTCGCCCAGAGTGTTCTTGATGCCTGCAAGGTATTGCGCAACAGCAGCGTTGAAAATCACAGCGTTCGGCTCGAAGTTCGCGGCCGTGATGTCAGAGATTGCCGTCAGGAATTGGTCATAGGTGATTGTGCCGCTCGGTGCTGCGACGGTCGGGATGATGCCGTGCAAGCCTTGCGGCTGCGGAGCAACACCAGTGCCATAGAGCGCCGCATAGTCGAGTGCCAGCGCAATACTTTTGGCGACGGAATTCTCCAGCACGCCGTCAATGTTCCCCGCGTCTTCCAGCAGCTCGTTCGAGATCGCGAACATGCTGGCTACCTTGTGCGCCGTGAACTTCACGGAATCGAAGGTTGCAGCGCCCATGGCGATGTCCGTATTCTCGAGCGTCCATGCCGAAGGAACATCGCTGTCGAGACGCGGATAGAGCAAGGTGTTTGCAGACATCGGGATAACACGCGCACCAGCCTGCAACACTCGCGCCTGATTACGGGCAAGGTCGATGACCTGGGCAGAGACTGGAACGGGCAACAGAATGCCGCCAGACGAAAGCGGAGATTCGCCCATCGCCTTCTTTTCGAGTTCGGCGCCGGTCCAATCACCGGTGATGTAGCCCTTCAGAATCTTGCCGAGTGACGCGCCTTTAAGCTCGTTGGAGTAGCTGCCTTCAACGTGCTTCAACATGGAATCGCCCGACTTCAAATAGAGCGGTTTAGATTCCTGCTTGTTGCTGAAGCCAGACAGAAATGCATCGCGGCCCTTCGTCTCCCACTCGGAGCGAATGCTGTCGATCTCAGATTTCAAGGTGTTTAGCTTTTGGGTCTCGTCTGCGGAGGGTGCGCGGTTTTCAGCGGCGAGGACGGAGACAAGGGCAGAGAGTTCAGAATGCTTCTGGACGATTAAATCGTAACTGTTGGGTTTCAGATAATCTGACTTATCTCTCGGTCCGCCAGTCCATCCATATTGTACCGCGAAAGCATTTTTTATCTACACGAAAAATCAAGCGTGGAAGGCTATTCTTCGTGCATGAAAGTAACCCTGAAATTATGTCGCTTGCCCGAATATGAAGATTTTCCTTACATGGCTGAATTTGACGTCTATGTACCAGATCCAAAGCGAGCTATTCCCAAGTCCAAACTGGTTAAGTGCCTCTTCGCAATGTCCCTGGAGCGCCTGTGTCGAGAAATACCTCACTTTGATATCAACTGCGAAAGCAAAGAGCTAAAGGAAACGCTAGCGCTTGGGGACCATCCATTTCTAGAACGAGAGATTGATGACGCTCTTCTACCAGACTTCAGGAGGCTCCCCGATTCCGAGCCCTTCAAAGAATGATTGGATCGCGCAGCAATTCCGCGTAGTCCGGGCCTGCACCCGCCATCACTCCCGCCACAATCGCGTCGATGTGCTTGCGGTGCTTGAATCGATCCTGCTTGACGATCTTGATATTCCCGGCTGCGTCACCCGACACGATGCAATTAGAAGCCTGCCAGCGAAGCAACGGACAGCCATTGTGCGCCAGTTCTTTGCGGAGAATGCGCGTCTGCAGTTCCTTCGTCGGTGCGGACATAAAGGCGAAGCCCTGGCCAAACAGAACCATCAGGACACCTGCGGCCGTAAGCTCCTGCTCTACTGCGACACTTCCCCATCGATCGAAAGAGATGCGCTTAACGTCGAAGCCGGATGCAATCTGCTCCACCCGTTGCGTGATGTATTTCAGGTCGATTGCATTTCCCGGCGTCAACTCCAGCCGCCCATCTTTCGCCCATTGCCGATAGGGTACGCGGTCGCGCTTCTCTCGCTCTACCAGCCCATCTTCAGGAAGCCAGTTCCACGCGCGGAGCACCAGCCGGTCATTGTGCGGGATGATCGCTACCAGGGACGTGAGATCAATAGTTGTCGACAGGTCGAGGCCCATGTACGCCGTCTTGCCAGCAAGCTCCGCGTCGTCGATCTGGCTCGCGCATGCGTCCCACGCCTGCATATCGAGCCAGCTTGATTCCTGAGCCGTCCAGATATTGAGGTATAGGCGTTTAAATGCATCCTGCTGACTGGGGATCTGCTGCGCACGCTGCGCGGCGATCTCCATTTCCTCGAGAGAGCGAAACTCTCCCAAAGCCGGGTTTGCCTTGTGCCACGTCGCGGGGTCGTCCCATCGGTCGTCTTCGCCTGCTTCGAACAGTGCCGCGTAAAAGTATGGGTCAATGCTCGGATCATTGAGCCATCGCTTCGCGTGTTCGTACATCTGCCCCAATGGTGAGAGAAGATCGAAGCCAGCCGTGCTGATGACGATTCCCAGCGGTTCGCGCCGTGCGCCTACCGACGTGCGCAAAACGTTCAACAATTCGTCGTTCGGCGCCGCGTGCAGCTCGTCATAAATCCAGCACGTCAAATCCAGACCATGCGCCGTGGTCGCATCAGCGGAGATCACGCGCAAGGTGCTGCGACTGGCTTTGTCGGTGATGCGCTTTAGCGAACGGGAGACAATCGAGCGGGATGACAGTGCGGGATGCTGTTCGACCGAATCAGCCGCTGCATTGAACAGGAGTGAAGCCTGATCTCGACTATTCGCCGCTACGACTACCTGGCCGCCTTGCTCGCCATCGTAAAGCCTGTCGAGGCCGATACCAGCCGCAAGGGTAGTTTTCCCGCATTTGCGAGGGAGCATCAGCAAGACTTCGCGCACCTGGCGCAAGCCTGCCGGGGTCATTGGGTCGAAGATGCCGCGAATGATTTCCTGCTGGAATGGCAGCGGGTCGAATGGCCGACCACGATACTCGCCATGAGAGTGGCGGAGAAACGTTCTGAAGAACCGCAGGACGCGCTCGGAATTGCGCAGGGAACCTAGAGCAGTCTTGATAGGGTCGGACGCGACAGAGCGCCGCCTGAGGCCTTTACGGTGCAACCTTGGCAAACATACCGGCCCGACGCTTCACAGGTACGGGCTGAACTACTAAAACGTGACGGGTGGTCTCCCGACATCCTGCGGTTCACTCAGGTTCAATCCAAGCTCACGCATGGCTCGCATGAATAGCGCGTCCCCGTTCTTCTGCATTTCGCACGCGGGATGTCTGCGACCGTTGACAATCAAACCTTGCTCGCGAATCAGGCGCCGTGCTTCCTGGGCCATGTCCCAATTCTCGAGGCCCGTCTGAAGGATCAGCGCCGCGTCTGGTGCGAGTTCGTATTCCTTCAGCACGCGCGACCAGTGACGCTTCGCTTCTACTGATAGGTGCTTTGGAGCTTTGATCTTCATTCTCGTTTCCGGTTCAAAACGGATTTTGGTTCAATTTCATTCAAGTTCGACTGACATCCGGTCTCCGGGCGGCCGATGCCTAGAAAAAAAGGGCTACCGGCCTTCCCTCGAGACATCCATCCTTGCATCTACGCTGGCGTTGCTTCTGGCTCGCGAAGTATCTCTCGATTGATCCGATTGAGAGCATTCCGCTCAAGGCGAACAGAATCTGTTTTCCTTGGGAAGATGTCGAGTCTTGTCCACTTAACAACGTTGCCGTCCAATGCATCCTCCGCCCCCAGGTCCCACCAGTACAACGATTCGTCAGACGGATCTTCGCAGAGCCAAGCCATGTGATAAGTGTGCCTGTCGGTGATCACCAGACATGAGCCACTTGTGCGCGACTTATCTCTCTCATCCATTGAAAGCTCAGGAAGTACTTCGTCAGCGTTGTAAAAGATCGGTTTATATTCCCTGACAACGATGGTTTTTTTGTTAAGTTGAATGGTAGCCATATTTCCTCCATAACAGGTTATGTGGTTAGCGTTTACGAGTGTTCTGAGCACTCGCAGTATGCGCAGGTTGGCGCTTGGACTCTTCATCATGAAGCCGTTTGAGCGCCAGTCTGAAGACAGACGCAACGTTCAATCCCAGCCAACGCATGAGGTCTGCAATGCGCTTGCGGTCATCTTCGTTTGGCCGAAAGCTGATCGGCGGTTCGCGTTCTGTCATGCGCTGATGGTAATACCAGGGCATACCGTTCCGTCAAGCTCAATCGTTCTGCCATGGTCTGCGAACCGACTTTGTAACGTGCAGCCAGCCGATGCGAGCGTCTTTGGTCACAGTCAGATTCTCTCGTCCCAGAGCACCAAGCCTGCATTGTGGGCTGCAGAATCGTTCTCCGCTTTCGATAGGACAACTGCAGTACCGGCATCGTTTCATTGTTCCTGTCCCGTCGCTTCACAGTTCCGGGCGATCGTTGCTAGTTGGTTCCGTACTTTGAAAACGGATGGCTTGCAGTGATTGCGTCAAGACACTGCCGAGATCGTTTGATCTCGCCATCGAGTTCGGTAAGCTGGCGGCGCCGGGTGTTGCAGATGGCGTCTAATTCCTCGATCTGGTTTTTCCTGCTTTCGATCAATGCGTTCGCGTTCCAGAATGTAATGCTTCCGTCGTGTGGATCGACGACTAGAACGACCTGATCAAAGTTGGTAGGTTGACCGTTGATTTCTGCAATCCCTTTCAGGATTTGAGGAACCTGCTTTGCAGCAGCTGAGATTGAAAGTAGCAATTCACGCATCTGGAGCCGTGGTTTTGGTGTTTCGTTGGATTCACTTGTCATTGTGCTCTCCTTAGTTGGGCCGAGTTTCTACGCCACTATTGGTTTTTACCTTGAATCCGTACTTGGCATTGAATTCATCCCACTTAGCCTGTTGGTCAGGCGTGCAGATGAACTCCTCCGGATGCTCTTTCATGTAACGCATTCTTTCTTGCTCTTCCTCTTTTCGGCGAAGCAGGTCTTCTTCGTTTCGCTTTCTGCTGAGGTAAGGCCGGGCAATTGCTCTGATCTCGGCTTCGGTGGGAAAGAAAATACCTACTCGGGAATGCTCCCGTTGGTATTCGGAAAGGTGACCCGTCTCACCTCGACGCCATGCTGTCAGGGCGTGTTCAAGAGCGTCCAGCGGTAAGTCGGAAAGGTCCTGAGCCATCAATGCTTGACGGCGTGGGTCGAGAGTTTGACCCAGCACTATGGCCAGCCTTCCCAGTTGAACTGCTATTGCCTCGCAGTAGCTCAATGGCTTCCCGAGTTCCGTCGACGACTCCCTGGGCGACTTCTTTTGAACGGTTGAAAGATCCATTTCGCTGATTTCCTTTCAGTGGGTACACGTTGGGATAGTTGCCGACGATGCTGTTTTCCAGGATGTCGGAGATTGATTGCCCTTCGGCGTGAAACTTCGCCAATTGGTTGAGTACTATCTCGAGCGCATCTTTCGTAGGTTGTCTACGAGTCCTCTTGCGCATCTCGAGGTAAGCGCTCCATTGTTTGAGCGGTAGCCATTCCGGAAGTGGCTTCGCCTTTTCCGGTTCCCTTTCCGGTTTAGTTCCGGTTACTCCTAATAGGGGGTGTGGGGGATTGTCGTCGATGTCACGTGACATTGACGTGGATGTCACCTTACGAGTGTCGTCAATGTCAT